>NZ_CAMTTF010000001.1:731144-1096716 GCF_947077765.1 Salinibacter grassmerensis
CACAGCTCGAGATGCAGGGGTTGGGCCCTGCCTACTTCTCACTCGTCACTCACGCCTGAAAACCTATGCACATCTGCGTCACCGGCGGCGCCGGGTTCGTCGGAGGGCATCTCTGCCGCCGTCTCCTGAACGACGGCCATCGCGTCACGGCCATCGACAACTTCGACCCCTTCTACCCCCGTAGCATGAAAGAGGAGGGCATTGCGGACGTCCCGCGGGAGCGAGTTACGCTCATCGAGACGAATATCCGTAACACCGACACCCTCTTGCAGGCCCTGCACGCCCGCGACGTGGATGCGATCGTGCACCTCGCCGCCCGAGCCGGCGTGCGCCCGTCGATTGAAGCGCCAGGGGCCTACGAAAAGACGAACGTCGGGGGGACCCGGTCGATGCTGGAGGTAGCCCAGGAGCTTGGCGTCGACACATTCATCTACGGGTCTTCCTCGTCCGTGTACGGCAACAACGACACGGTCCCCCTTGCGGAGAGTGATTCGGTGCGGGAGCCGATCTCACCGTATGCCGCCACAAAACGGTCCGGGGAACTGCTGGCGCACACGTTCCACCACCTCTATGGGCTAACAGTCCACTGCCTGCGCTTCTTCACCGTCTACGGCCCGCGCCAGCGCCCGGACCAGGCGATCCACCGGTTTGCCCGGCAGCTCCTCATGGACCAGCCGATCACCATGTACGGCGACGGCACCTCCCGCCGCGACTATACCTACGTGGCCGACATCGTCGACGGCATCGTGTGCAGCCTGCACCGTGCAAAAGGGCTCGACGAGCCCGAGTACGAAATTATCAACCTCGGGGGATCGGAGACCACGCAGCTCAAGGATCTGATTTCCGGCATTGCCGAGGCCATGGACATCACGCCGGAGATTGAGCAGCTGCCGACGCAACCGGGCGACGTGAAGCGGACGTACGCCGATATCTCGAAGGCGCAGGAGCTGCTCGACTGGGCGCCGGAGACGCCGATCGACGAGGGCCTTCAGACGTTTGCCGACTGGGTAAAAGACTACTACGCGGACCGGCCGGTGCTGGATGTGTGACTGGAACGCAGGTGTGGAGGGAGTGGGGACGTGAAAGAAACCGCACCGGTCGCTTCGAGACGCGGGCAGGGTGAGAGAGAACCGAACTTATTATTGGGCTGGAAGAAACGACGCCCCGCAGGGGGCGTAGTGTCGATCACAACCGGATAGACATATGTCAGGTGGAGTCTTCAATCTATAGCCGACGGTGACTTGCCTGGCGGGGACAGTGCAGAACCGCACGAACCAGGTGGAACGTGTTCATGGCGAGAGTCACTCGCGAACACCGGACCGAAATCCTGCAGCTTGCTCGCGAGCACGGGGCGTACAATGTGCGGCTCTTTGGGTCGGCCGCCCGCGGTGAAGATCATCCGGACAGTGATCTTGACCTCTTGGTCAAAATGGAGTCCGGCCGAAGTTTACTAGATCACGTCGCCCTGAAACAAGACCTCGAAGATCTACTGGGACGAGACGTTGATGTCGTCACGGAAGCGTCGTTGCACCCGGGGCTTCGCGATCGGGTGCTTCGAGAGGCCGTCTCCCTTCAATGAGTGCCGATAAGTCGGACGCACTGTACCTTGAGCACATTCAAGAGCGCATTATACCAATTGCCTAGGATGATAATGCACCTGCGGCGTCAACCAAATATCCGTACCCAGTGAGGGAGGCAACCGCTTTCTCGGTGTAGGTGGCAACCGCGCTCCGAACCTCCTGTCGAAGGGCGGCCAGGCTCTCGTAGAGGTCAAACGCCACTTGATCCTTCAGGTCTTGCCAGAGCCGCTCGACCGGGTTTAGCTCTGGGCTGTACGGCGGGAGAAAAATCAGCCGGACGTTCCTTGGAACCGAGAGCTTCTTCGCCTTATGGAATGCGCCATTGTCCAGGACGACTGGCGCCCGTGGCTGCGAGGAAACGCTTCTGCAAACCGGTCGAGGAATACCTGAAAGCAGTCGCTGTTGAGTCGGTCGTGTTCTGCGGGAAAACGCTGTCCCGTCTCCGGCTCGACTGCTCCGTAGAGGTAGAAGTACTCGTAGCCGGGCTTTGCCTCCTGAATCGGCTTCACGCCAGGGAGAGTAATCCGGTGCCTTTTTACCGGCATCAGTCCGAACCGACACTCGTCCTGGCAGAACAATCGAACAGGCCGACTCGCCTCCGTCTTGACGCTGTCAAGGCGGCCGGGAAGGCCTTCCTGAAAGTCTATTTGCTCCTGCTCGTTTTTTTTGGGATGGCTCGGCCGGGGCGACTTCGGCTTGGCCCCGAGATCATACCGCACGATGCCATGCACCGTCGAATAGCAGAGGTCTACGTCCTGCTCCTCAGCAAGCCACTGCTGGATCTCTTTGTAGCTGCTTTGGGCCCTCCGGCTTAGAGAGGCGTTCCTTAAGATCCTCCATTACAGTAGGGGGAATCGACTGCTGGCCAGGCTCCGGGCCTGGTTCTCCAATCTCGCGAAGCTTCTCCAGGCCACCTTCCTCGTAGAGCCCGATCCAATCGGCAATCGTGTTGCGACAGGCGCCCAACCGGCGGGCCGCTCCGCTTAGGGCCCAAAGGCCTCTCCGGTCTTCAACAGCAACAACATGTGGAAGCGGCGCTGGATCTGGGCGTCTCGCTCCTTGCGAACAAGGCGTTCGAGCCGCTCGGCGGACTCGGAGATCTCTGGAAGGTTGTACATGGCAGGAGGCGTTTTTTGCAAAGCACTTTCCAAACCTCCTGAATTAACAAATCTGCATTGTGATCCTCAGCACTTGGTATTAGACGTCTTGAAACGTGCGCCCAGGAGGGGCGAGAGGCCTTTGACGCATCGCCAATTCTTCAGGATGCGGCCATGCGCACCTTCGAAGTGATCGGGGAGACAGTGAAACAGCTCTCTCCCGATCTTCGAGACCGGTATGCTGATGTGGAATGGCGCAGAGTGGCGGGATTTCGGGATGTGCTCATCCATAACTACATGGGCGTTGACCTTGATGAGGTGTGGAACGTGATCGAGAAGGACCTGCCGCGGCTCAAGCGAACGGTGAAGGCCATGCTGGAGGATGTGAACAGATAGGTCCTTTATTTCCCGGACAACCTAGCCGGTCGGCATTCCCGCCGTCTCTCGCCTGGTTCTTACCCCTCATGCCAGGCCGATGTGCGGAATGGGAACCGGTCCTGATTCCGACGACTGCTGGGGGGAGGCCTGTCGAAGAGAGGGGCGGTGCGCGAACACATCTCCTTGTACGCCGCGATGAAAAGACCCGGTGGGCTATTGACGCGTGTGTTCTACCTCCTCTACGACATCATCGTTCACGGCCTGGCCTTTTTCCTCGTCTACGGCCCCTGGCTGTACCCTGAGTGAAACGAGGAGGTGCTTTTAGAGTGCGCCCTAGCCCATCACGATGTGCGGCGACGGCACTTCCCGCCGCGACTACACCTACGTGGCCAACATCGTCGACGGCATCGCGAGCAGCCTGTGCCGCGCCAAAGGGCTCGACGCCCCCGAGCGTGAAATTTGCCGGAGTGTAGATCACATGGCTCAAGGGCCTAATTACTGATACTGCAAAGGCGATGGACGTCACGCCGGAGATTGAGCGGCTGCTGGCCCAGCCGGGCGACGTGAGGCGCACGTCCACGGACATCTTGAAGGCGAAGGCTCTGCTAGACTGGGCACCGGAGACGCCAATCGACGAAGGGCTCCAAAAATTCGCTGACTGGGTGAACGCCTGCTATGCGGACTGGCCGGTGCTGGACGTGTGAGTTGAGTGAGAGGGGAGGGTGCACGAGCGGTGAGAGTATAGGTATGAGAGGTTAAGCGCTCTGCGTTCAGGATCGAGCAGCCGGTAGATATAGAAGGACGAATCTGATTGTATCAGCCAAATAGGGAGGGTCTCCCATGCACATTCCGAACCCGGATCAGGCTCGGGTTGAACGCACCAAGATTTTGGGGTACCTCCTCAATCAGGAACATCCCGACGGGCAGAGCAAAGCGCGATTTTTCAAGCAGTGTGGATTTCGACGGTCCCAGTGGCGTCGGCTCGCAAATGCGCTGCGAAACCAGGCCCGGCGTTCGGAAGTGACGACAGTTCGAGAGTCATCCCATGGAACGCGCTATGTGGTCGAGGGGGCAATCGAAACTCCGACGGGAAACCGCCTGGAGGTGCGGACGGTTTGGATTGTTGAACAGAATCAATCAGAGCCGGGGCCTCGATTGGTAACGGCGTATCCTCTTTCTTCAACGGACCGGTAGGCAGATGATCGAAGAACACAATCGAGTGGTTCTTACGACGAAAGAATCCGATGCGGGACTGGAGCCGGGGGACGTCGGAACGGTTGTCCACGTGTATTCTGAGGGGGAGGCCTTTGAGGTTGAGTTCGTCACCCTCACGGGAGACCCCGTTGCCGTGCTGACCGTCGACCGGGAGGAGGTGCGCCCGGTTCAGTCGCGGGAGCTGACCCACGCCCGGGGCTTGGAGTGAGAATGGAGCGCCGGTCGGACGTCCGCGAGGGAGGGGGAGGACCTGCGCCAACAGATTCAGTTTCTGTAGGGGAGTCCGGGGGCAGAATCTGGCGATGTATCGACTGTTGTGCGACGTGGGGCAAAACAGTGTCGCACGTTGCTTTTACACCAAGGTCGTCACGAGATCGCCGCCTGACCATGCCCAGTCTTCCCCCGAGGAGCCCACCTGCTGAAGGCGACGAGTTCTCAAGATCTCGACGCGGCCTTCGAAACGGTCTTTTCGGAGTACTTGTCTCTGAAGATCGACAGTCTTGAGCGTTCGATTAGGCGTAAGGAAGAAAAGTGGGGCATGGAGTTTTCTGCCTTCAAGCGCCGACTGGCGGAACAGGACCTCTGGGAGTGGGAGGAGGCCGAAACGCTTAAGGCCCACTACCAAGAGGTGCAAGCGGAATGGACGTAGCGACCTTCCTCCCTTCGCTGCTGGATGCGTTGGCGGATCGGCCGTTTGTCCAGTCCGTCGATCTGGAGACGGAAGCCATTGTTGTCAAGGGCCGGGACGTAGGTCCGATCAACTCTGTTGGGACTCAGTCTCTCGAATGTCTCTGAGGCACATAGTCTCGAAGAGCGTCGCAGAGGTGCCGATGAAGCTCTACGAACGTGAGGCGGGCATGCGCCTTTCCCGTCAGCACCAGCAGTGGATCGACACACTCTTGGGGAATTCGCTTGGTCCCCTTGCTCGTCTGTTCCGTTACGAACACGACCGCACGCATGAATTCGTGCTCCCCGTGCTTGTTGGTTTCGGGCGGGGGCAGGAGAAACGCGCCGTAAGGATCACTGTCTTCGTAGCCGAGGTCAGGCGCGGGAGAGCCAATGTGCGAGGGAACCCTTTGGGCTCGTACGCGGACCCAGTCGCAGTCCAGGCGTACGCGGCCCTGATGCGGAAACTTGAGCGTCCAGAGGGTTGCGTAGATGCTCAGTCGGGATGAGGACCGAAGGCTCACGTGGCAGCACTGGAGCGTAGTACAGATCCCACTGCGAGGGTCCCCCAGAACGTCGGTGCGATGGCAGATAGGTGCATGGACTGCACTCTTTTCGAACAGGGCACGTCGAATGATGCCATTGCACGCCCACGATGCCCCTGTTCCTAGGGGGCAATCGTCCATGGGACCGTGTCCTGATGGATTGGGGACGATCGAGGGGCACTGCCTACGGTGAGTGCTTCGGGCGACGAGTCGGAACAAGGAGCGTCCACGCCGATGGACACGGGCGTTCTACGCGTCGCCTCACCGTGCCGACTGCGAACACTCCGTCCGCCCCCATGACTGCTTCTTCCCAACGTGCCCACCCTGGATGCACAACTTGGTGCACAGGGACCCTCCCGGCCGGGCTGATCGTCTGGGCGGGCCTCTGCGCCTTGCTGATGGGGGCGTCCGCCCGGCCCGCGCAGGGGCAGAGCGGGGGCCCGATTCAGTCGGAGGTGTCGGTTTTCGGGGCGGGGGCGAGCACGGAGGCGTTGCCCTTCTGGCTGGACGCAAATCAATTCGGACGGTACGATCGAACCGGGGGCTCCCTCGGGGCACGCCTCGCGGCCCGGCGTCCCTTTCCGAGCCCGGACGGGAGACTAGAATACGCCGTCGGAATAGATCTATTAGGACGGGCCTCTTCCAACAGCACGCTCCACGTGCAGGAGCTTTACGGGCAGCTCCGGTACGGTTCCATTCAGATAACGGCCGGGTGGAAGAAGCGCACCGTCGGACGCGTCGACACGGCCCGCTCGCTCGGCGGCATCACGCGCAGCGAAAACGCGACGCCCCTGCCCCGTGTGAGCGTGTCGACGCCCGGCTACGTGCCGGTCCCCGGCACGGATGGGTTTCTGGGTGTGAAGGGCTACTTAGGCCACGGCTGGATGGGGAGCGGCCGGGTGGTGCGCAATGCGTTCCTGCACGAGAAGTACGGGTACCTGCGTCTCCTGCCGCCCGAGTGGCCGGTGACGCTCCACGCGGGACTGATCCACCATGCGCTCTGGGGCGGGACGCCTACGGAGGCGGTGGCCGGAGAGGAAGCGGGCGCCTTCCGGGACGGGCTCCGGCAGTTTGGCCGCGTCTTCTTCGCGCTGCGGGGCTCCGGTGAGGTCGGTCCCGATCACATTGGCAACTACGACTTCAGCGTCGACGTAACGGCCGGGCCTGTAGAAGGGCGGGTCTACCGCCAGTTCTTCTTCGAGGACAAGCCCGGCCTCTGGTTCCGGAACGTGTGGGACGGGCTCTGGGGCGCGAGTCTGCGGCGGACGGACGGGTCAGCCCTTCTAGAAGCGGTCCTGTACGAGCACTTTCGGTTCATCCGCCAGAACGCCAAGTACGCGGAGGGGCAGCGGCCGGGGGCCGACCGAAACTTCAGCCAGGGCCTCTACCGGTCAGGCTGGACCTACCGGGGCCGGACGCTGGGCCTTCCGCTCGTGACGCCTCCCGCCAATACGCCGGGCGTCCCCAACGATCGCCCCGGCATCGCCAACAGCCTCGTCGTGGCCCACCACGTCGCCGTGGAGGGTACGGTGCGGCCGGGCCTCTCCTACCGACTGACGGGCACCTACAGCGAGAACAGCGGCTCGAAGAGCCTGTGCTCGGATTCCGACTGCACGCGCCTGCTCGACGACCGCTTCTCGCGGACCGGCCAGTGGTCGTTCCTGGTGGAGGCGTTCGGGCGGGTGCCCGGAATGGAGCAGCTTTCCTACGACTTAGGAGTGGCCGTGGATACCGGTGACTTTCGACAGGAGAGTGTGGGCGTGCGGGTCGGCCTTACGTGGCGGGGTCTGTACGATCCGTTGGGCCCCTAGGCTGGAGGAATGAACGGCCGGGTGGAGTGGACAACAGAGGAAGGGAACGGATCCTGTTGCGGAGCTGAGCGTTCCGGTATATGCATACATACAGATCCCAATTGTACAGCCATGTCTGCATCCACGACCGCAGAACAGGATCGGCAAGAGCGGTGGGCGGAAATTCGCTCGGATCCCGTTCTCCGTGAGCTTTCCTATAAGGTCGAAACCAACCGTAGAGGACAGCTGATTTTGAGTCCACGCTCCGCTTCGCATTCCGACACGCAGGGCGACCTCATCGCTCTTCTGCACGAGCATGCGGATGGGTGACGCGTTCGGCCGGAGTTCCCCGTCGTGACGGCGAAGGGGACAAAGGTCGCCGATGTCGTCTGGTGCACGGCCGCGCGGAGGGACGAGATGGAAGAGACGGGGGATCCTCCGACTCTGGCTCCGGAGGTGTGCATCGAAGTCATGTCCGAGTCGAACGACCTGGACGAGATGGACGAGAAGCGTGCGCTCTATCGCGAGGCGGGGGCCAAGGAGGTCTGGATCGTCACCGAAGAGAGAAGCATCCGCTTCTTTGCCGATGAGGAACGAGACACGTCCGAGGTAATACTGGACATTCCGAATCGCTTTTGAGGACCGGTCGGTGCTCAGGATTTGTGTTCTCTACCGGTCTAGAGAAACAATATTGGCTGAAACGGAGAGGAGAAATGTTAAGGTTTTGGGTAGAGTTGGGCGGACATTGACATCCCTGCCCGTGTACCGTACCGTGCAATAGTCATGAACAGACGCACTCTCACATCCGCTGATTTTTCCGCGGCCGACACCCACGTCGGCGCGCCCGAGGGCTTCTGCGCTTTTGCCCGCTTCTATCTGGGCTATGTGTATACCTATTTTTACCCCCTAACGGCCAGCGGTTCGTAGAGCGCGCGTACCACGTTGTTGTTGCACCCCGCCGGCCGATCGCCCTCGGCCCCGGCGGGGTTTTCTCGTGTGTGGGTCGATGGCGCCGCGTCCGGTGGGTCCCCGACGCATTCTCAACCCTCCAGCGACCCACCCATGCCCACGTCTACCAGCCCAACGACTGTCCAGGAGGCGCGCACCCGCATTGATGAGATCAACGAGCGGGTCGTCGAGCTGCTCGCCGAGCGGCAGGCCGTTGTCGATGCCCTCTGCGAAATGAAGGCCGATGCCGGCCGCACCGTGCGCGATCCGGAGCGCGAGGCCGAGTTGCTGGCCCACGTCCGGTCGGTGGCAGGCGAGGCGGGCCTGCCCCCCGACCTCGCCGAAACCCTCTTCGAAGAGATCCTGGCCCACTCCGTGGAGCGCCAGCGGCACCAGCGGGCCGACGAGGCCGCAGAGACGCCTGCCGAGGAGGCCGCGACAGAGGCGACCGGTGCCGTCTCCACGTGTGGAGCGCAGGCGTAGGCCCAGGGCGTCCGGCGACGGGCCCGGGCGTAAGGGCTGAATCTCTCGGGGCGAACGGGCATTACAAGACGAGCCTGTTCTCGCAAATTGGTTTCTGCCCCGCATGAGCACGTCCTCGGACCGCCCGGACTTCGTGCCGGAGTACAACAAGCCGGATGCGCCCGGCCTGCACATGAACTTCGACAACACGGTCTCGCTCTACCACGTCGTAGGGCCGGAGGACGACTTCGAGGCGGCGGCGCAGGACGTGTTTGCGCTGCTCAAAGAAGCCCAGGCGGAGTTTCCAGACTGGCCACGGGTCCTGTACCTCGATATTCAGGGGCATGCCCGAGACGACGGGCGCCTGGAGGAGGACATGGTAGAGCTTCAGCAGGAGTTTCTCCTCGCCGCCATGGGCAAGTTCTTCACCGCCCTGGCGCTGCCGCTCGTGTCGGTGGTCAACCCGGACGATCAGGTCAACGACCTGCCAGACGAGCTCGTCCTGCAGCCCCCCGACGCGGAGTTGCCGGGGGACACGGCCTGGCCCAAAGAATAGGGCCCCAGCGAGCGCGAGGCCCCACGGGCTACTCGCGCTGGCATGGACGCCGGGCTTCCTGCCGCCCGTTCTCTCCCACGAAACGCACAACCCTCCCCATGATGCCTCCCGTCGCCCTTCTTCAACGCGCCGCCTCCTTCCAGGCCGACGCGCCGGTCGGAACGGGCATTGAGTGGCTCACCTTAGCCGCCATCTTCGTCCCCGCCGTGCTCCTCGTCGTGCTCGTCTACTGGGGGGCACAGGAGACGGTGTAGCCCCAGCCTCTCCCCGCTTCGAGGGGACCTGGAGGCATGCTCCCGCCCCGCTCTGAGTGCAGGCCGAAACACAACTGCACGTCCCCGCTCCGCTCAGGGCGCCGTTGATGGGCCTTCTCTCCCGTGGCAGGGGGCGCCACGTTGCTGACGGACGCGCGTGCCGCCCGTCTCACGCCGTGGGAAGGAGGCATATATCCCTTCCTGCCTCGTCTGATTGGTCAGCGTTGGAAACGCGACGGCCCGCGCTCCACACGAAACGCCCGTGCCGGGAGCGGGCACGGGCGTTCTAGGAGGCAATCGGAATGGCGTAAAGACGGCGCGCTACACGTCGTCACACTCGTTCTCCAGGTAGTGGTTGGCGCGGGCCTCGTAGTCGCCGTAGGCGGCGTTGTTGAACGTCTCGCAGGCGGAGGCCTTGTTGCCGGTTTCCATTTGGGACTCGGCGATCACGAAGTGGAACTTCGCGGCGTCGCTGCGACTGCCCTGGTGCAGGTCCAGTCCCTGCCGCGCGGCCTGGATCGCCGACTGGAACTGTCCACTCTCGTAGAGGGCCGTGCCGCGGTAGAACATCGCGTTGGCGTTCGGCTCCACATACTCCTCCATCTCGTCGAGGGCGCCGAGCGCCTCATTGATCTGAGCCTGCGACGGGCTGTCGCCCTGCAGGGCCTCCGACGCCCGGGCGAGAAACTCGTCCCGGATGCGCTCGGTGGCCAGGCCCGCCACGCGGGTGTTGCCCACCTCGTTGCCGACCTCGATCGCCTGGCGAAGCGACTGCAGGCCGGCCTCCGTGCTGTCCTCCATGTTGATGAGAGCGAGGCCTTGGTTGTACTGGACGGTGGGGTCGGCGTCCGTGTACTCCTGCAGCGCCTTGAAGTGGGACAGGGCCTCGGCGTAGTTTTCCTGCTTGAGCGCAGCGCTCCCCGCGCCCTTCAGGCTCTCGATGAGGTTGTTTTCAATCTTCCCGACGAGGTCGTCGACCCCTAGCTTCTGGGCCAGCTCAATGGACTCCTCAAACCGCGTGGCGGCCACCTCGTAGTTCTCCGAATTTCCGGCCTGTGCGCCTTCCTTGTAGGTTTGCTGCAGCTCCTTCTTGAGCTTCTTCTGCTGTTCGGCGGACAGGGAGTTCTCACTCTGGGCGCGCACGCTCCCGATGCCGAGCTGGAGCCCGAGCAGGCAAGCGAGTGCGACGACCGTCCAACGAGTGACGAGAGCGCGAGGGAACCAGGGGGTGGTCATGAGTGAAGGACTGGTTGCGGGAAAGGATGAAAAAACTGCCGATATCAAACACCAAGTGAGATAGGAGTGCCCCGGACTTTTGTTTCCAGAACCGACGGCCCGGTGCCGACGGGGGATGAGCGGGTGTGTGGGATGCAGCCCGCTGTTTCAGTCTCAATTTTCAAGAGGTACAACGTCTGTGCCGGAGGCGCAGTCGGGCCAGCCAGCAGGGTGATCATGCGGCCCCCCCGTTCCACATGCCCCTGCGTTCGGGGCCCTCCTGCCGGATGAAGGAAGCCCAGTCCGCTTCAGCCGACTGGATCGAGCAAAAGTGTGAAGATGACGTCGGCGAAATGGGACGGGGCGCGGCGGGAGTGGGCCGTAGGCGGCACTGCGCAGCGCTGTCCAGAATGGAGGACATCTCCTCCCCGGCGAGAAAGAAGCGCGGCGCAGGCGCAGACCGCGGCGGGCGCGCTGGCATTCGGCGCCCGATCTCGTTATTGTTATGTGGCTATATGTTTATGTGGGCGCCGCGCCGAGGCAGCACTCGACACACGGGTGATCCATCGGGGCGCCCACGGATATTCCTCTCGTCTTCTGCGCAACGCATCATTTCTGTCTATGAAGCTCATCGTTCCCATGGCGGGCCGGGGCACTCGCGTCCGCCCGCATTCGCACGTCACCCCCAAGCCGCTTCTCAAGGTGCGAGGGCGGAGCATCGTCGAGCGCATCGTCGATACCTTTTCCCGCGTCCTCCCGGAGCCTCCCGACGACGGCGTGTTCGTCCTGGGGCCCGACTTCGGCAACGAGATCCGCGACCAGCTCACGGCGCTCTGCGACGAGCGGGGCATCACGCCGCACTTTCCCGTGCAGGAGGAGGCCCTCGGCACGGCCCACGCCGTCGGCTGTGCGGGCGAGCACCTTCAGGGCGAAGGCGTCGTGGTGTTTGCGGACACGCTCTTCGGCCTATCGGGCGAGGTCACCCTCGGCGACGCCGACGTGGTGGCGTTCGTCCGCGAGGTGGACGACCCGCGCCGGTTCGGCATCGCCGTGCGCGATGGGGAGCAGGTCACCGAGCTCATTGAGAAGCCGGATGACCCGGTGTCCAACGAAGCCCTGATCGGGATCTACTACCTCCGCGAGCTGGCCGACCTAAAGGCCGGCATCGACCACGTCATCGAGACCGACATGAAGGGCGCCGACGGCGAGTACCAGCTTACCGACGCGCTGGACCACCGCCTGCAGGAGGGCGACGTGTTTACCACGGCGGGCGTGGACGCGTGGATGGACTGCGGCACGATTCCGGCCCTGCTGGAGACCACCGGGCGCGTCCTGGAGCGGGAGTCGGAGGACGGGCACCAGGGCACCGTCGAGGACAGTGTCATCCACGACCCGGTCTACATCGGCCCAGGCGCGACCGTCGAGAACGCGGTCGTGGGCCCGCACGTCTCGATCGAAGAGGGGGCGACCGTCTCCGACTCGGTGGTGCGGGACAGCATTGTCTTCGCCGGTGGCGCGGTCGAGAACGCGGTGCTTGCCGACTCGGTCGTGGGGCGCCACGCCGCAGTCGACCAGCAGGTCCAGAGCATCAACGTGGGCGACCACTCCCAGATCAACGTGGAGCTGCGCAGCTAGACCCGCGTTTGCGCAGCCTGGGGCGCATGCGGGGCGCCAGCCCCACGAACGACCGTGCAGGGTCTAAAAGCACTGCCTGCGCGCGACGCAAGCGTGTGGATTTTGGGTGGACTATGGCATTTGGCGGCGCTGAGGGCGCCTGTGCCGCGTGGTTTTGGAGCAGGCGAGCCGGCCAATTGTTTATGCCCCCACACCATATACCGGATGGCCCGTCGGGTCGGCGAAGCAACGGGCCGGTCCCGCCGTGAACGGAAGTGTGTGAAAGGCGAATGCCCCTCTTCAAGGGCAGAGGTCGTTTTCACGCCCCGGTTCACGGGCTCCCGAATGTCCCCCTCACTCTCGCGTGCCGCACGCCCTCATGGAGACGTACCCTGACTCGCTGGATGAGAAGCTCGGCTTCGACGTCGTGCGCGACCGCCTGGCGGCCCGCGTGCAGAGCCCGTTGGGCAAGGAACGCCTTGCGTCCATGCAGCCGGCCCGGACGATGGGCTGGCTGCGGGGCGAACTCGGCCGGGTGGAGGAGCTGCAGGGCGCTTTTCAGTACGGCGACTCGGTGCCGCTGAGCCCGATGTACGACCTGCGGGATGCCCTCCGCCGGGCCGCCCCGGAGGAGGCTTACGTGGACCCGGAGGACCTGATGGCAACCCGACGGACTCTCGTCACGCTCCGCCGGCTGAAGAAGCACTTCGAGGCGCGGCGCGAGGACTACCCGCGGCTGGCCGACGCCGTGGCGCGGGCCACCCCGCTCCCGGACCTCGAGGAGCACGTCGCGTCCATCCTCGACGAGGACGCCTCCATCCGAGACGACGCGTCGCCGGAGCTGCGGCGCCTGCGCCAGCAGATTCGCTCGAAGGAGAAGGAGCTCCGCAGAACGCTCGACAAGGCCCTCCGCCATGCCGTCCAGGAGGGCCACGCTACCGGCGAGCAGGCCACGCTCCGCGGCGGGCGCATGGTGATCCCGGTCCGCGCCAGCGCGAAAGGAAAGGTGGAGGGCTTCGTGCACGACCGCTCCGCCAGCGGGCAGACCGTCTACATCGAGCCGGCGGCCTGCCTGGAGCTCAACAACGAGCTGCGCGAGCTCCAGAGCGCCGAACAGGACGAGATTGAGCGCATCCTGCGCCAGGTGACCAGTCACGTACGGACCGAGAGCGACGCGATCGAGGAGAATCTGAAGGTGCTGGCCCAGTTCGACCTGCTGCGGGCGAAGGCCCGCTTCGCCAACCGCCTGGACGCCGTGGTGCCCAAGCTCAACGACGAGGGCCACGTCGAGATCTACGAGGGCCGGAACCCGGTCCTGCAGCTGCACTTCGAAGGGCTTGACGACGAGACCGACGGGCGCGCTCCAGGGGAGGAGGAGGCCCTCCCGCCGCGGGAGGTGGTGCCGCTCGACATAGAACTTGGCGCCGACTTCCGCACGCTCGTCATCACCGGGCCCAACGCGGGGGGCAAGACGGTGACGATGAAGACCGTTGGCCTCTTCTCGCTGATGCTCGCCTACGGGCTGCCCGTCCCGGCGGCGCCCCACTCCTCGTTTCCGCTCTTCGACCAGATCGTGGCCGACATCGGGGACGAGCAGTCGATCGAGGACGACCTGTCGACCTTCAGCTCGCACGTTTCCAACCTCCGGCACATGCTCTCCGCGGCCGGGGACAACGCGCTCGTCCTGATCGACGAGGCGGGCACCGGCACGGACCCGGATGAGGGGGCGGCGCTGGCGCAGGCGGTGCTCGAGCGGCTCACGGAGGCGGGCGCCCGCACGATCGCGACCACCCACCACGGGACGCTCAAGACGTACGCCCACGAGGCGGAGGCCGTGGAGAACGGGTCGATGGAGTTTGACCAGGAGACCCTGCGCCCCACCCACCGCTACCAGGAGGGCGTGCCCGGGTCGTCCTACGCCTTCGAGATTGCCCGGCGTATGGGCCTGTCGGGCGACCTGTTGGACCGGGCCCGCGGCCTGGCCGGGACCCAAAAGACGGAGATGGAGAACCTCATCACCACCTTCGAGCGGCGCACGCAGGAGCTGGAGGATGAGCTCTACGACGCCCGCAAGGCCCGCGAGAAGGCCGAGGCGGAGCAGCAGCGGTACGAAGAGAAGCTGGAGAAGCTAGAAAAGGAGCGCGACGAGTTTCGCCAGCAGGCCCTGGAGGAGGCCGAGCGCATCGTGGAGGAGGCCAATGCCCGCATCGAGAACACGATCCGCGAGATCAAGGAGGCCCAGGCCGACTCGGAGACCACCCAGGAGGCCCGGCAACAGCTTGAGGACTACAAGCAGAGTCTCCAGACGCGGCGCGAAGAGGCCGAGGCGGAGCCGGATCGGGCGCCCGCCGAGGCGAACGGGACCTCCTCCGAGGCCTCCGTCGGCCCCATCAACGAGGGCGATCAGGTGGTGGTGGACGACGGCTCGACCGCCGTGGAGGTGCAGGAAATCGAGGACGGGGAGGCGCTCGTCGTGATGGGCTCGATGCACATGCACGTGCCGCTCGGCCGCCTGACCCGCGTCGGCGGGCCGGAGCCCGAGGACGAAGACACGGGCGGGAGCACCGACATGGCGGCGCTGGAGGCGAGCCCTTCGATCGACGTGCGGGGCCAGCGGGTGGACGAGGCCCGGCGGCAGGTGCAGCACTTCCTCGACGACGCCGTGGCGGCCAACCTCGACACGGTTGAGATCCTCCACGGGAAGGGCACCGGGGCCCTCCGTTCCGCCCTCCACGAGATGCTTGCCGACCGGCCCGATGTGGCGGACTACCGCAAGGCCCCCATCGAGGAGGGCGGAGCGGGCGTGACGAAGGTGGACCTCTGACGTTGAGTCGGGGAGGCTCCATCGACCGGGAAGCGGCACGCCGTTCGCACCCGCACCGGACGCCAGCCTCCAATGCTCCGCGTTGGACGAAATGCCCGCCGGTTTGTAGCTTCGTGGGCGGTAGCCCAAATCGACGACACATCCCCTCGACGACGTTTCCCAACAGCACGTCCACTGATGGCCCATATCGTTTCGACGCGTCCTCTCATCGACGGGGGGCTCTCCGGGGTGCGAGGCGAGCACACCCTCACGGTTTGCGACCCGCCCGACGGCAGCACGCGCTCCATTGACGACCTCGTCGCCCTGACCGACGGGGCCGATGTGCTGCTGTCCGTGCTCGCCGACCCGATCACGGAGGCGCTGTTCGAGGCCCGCCCGGGGCTGCAGATGGTGTCGCAGTACGCCGTCGGGGTCGACAACATCGACCTGGAGGCGGCGGCGGCCCACGACGTGGCCGTTACCCACACGCCCGGCGTGCTGACCGACGCGACCGCAGACCAGGCGTGGGCCCTGCTGCTGGCCGCTGCCCGGCACGTGCCGGCGGCCGACCGGTACGTGCGCGACGGCCGCTTCGAGCGCTGGGAGACGACCCTCTTGATGGGCACGGAGCTGTCCGGCAAGACCATCGGCATCGTCGGCATGGGGCGGATCGGAACGGCGGTGGCGCGGCGCGCCCTCGGCTTCGGCATGGAGGTGGTCTACCACAACCGAACGCGGGCCAACCCGACCGTGGAGCGCCAGGTAAACGCCCGGTACGTAGAGCTGGGCGAGCTGCTGGAGACGAGCGACGTCGTTTCGCTGCACTGCCCGCACAACGACGAGAGCCATCACCTTCTCGACGCGGCGGCCTTCGCGAAAATGAAGGCGTCGGCCCTGCTGGTGAACACCGCCCGCGGCCCCGTCGTCGACGAGGAGGCGCTGGTCGATGCGCTCGCGGATGGCGAGATTGCCGGGGCGGGGGTCGATGTGTTCGAGGACGAGCCGGACGTGCACCCGGGATTGGTGGAGCAGGACCGGGCGGTCCTGGCGCCCCACTTGGGCAGTGCCACCACCGACACCCGCATGCAGATGGCCCAGATGTGCGTGGACTCCATCACGGCGTTTCTAGAGGGGGCCGAGAGCGTGCCGCATCGCCTCGTGTAGGCCGCCGGTGTCTTCTGGACTGATCGGTCCGGTGGACGTCCCTGTGTGGGGCGGCGGACAGTTGGCGGCGGGGGATCGGGCCATCAGCCTGCAGGGTGGCATCGGTTCGTTTTTTGCGGGTGCACACTTGTGCCTAAATCCACCGCACTGTCACTCATTCCTTGCCGGTTGGCTTCCTGCGCCCATGTCCGTCCCAAAATCGTTGATGGTGCTCCTGGTAGTTGGAATTGGAGGGGCCCCATCCGTCGTTCAGGGACAGGCGGCAGACTCGATTGCGTCGGTCCCGGACTCGACGACCGAAGACACGCCCGCGGTGGCACGGCGGGTGGCAACCGCGTTCGCGGAGGGGGATGCCCGTCGGCTCCTCACGCCGTCGGCCGATCGGGTCGAGATCAGTCTCTTCGGCAACCGCACGTTCTATAGCGACTCGCAGGCCGTGTACGTGCTGCGGGAGTTCTTTCGGCGCCATCCCTCCGGCCGCTTTGCGATGGGGGACGTGATGGCAGCCGGGACGAGCTTCTTCGTTCGGGGGGAGTACGAGGAGGCCCGCATGGCCCGCCGGCATCACGTCTATGTTCGGCTCGACCAGCCACAGGGCGAAGACCTGTGGAACCTGCACGAGGTTCGGATCGAACATGCTGAGTGATGGGGGGCAAACGCTACCCCTTGAGGGAAGGCCTGTCGTGGGCCCCTACGCCGACTGTGCCCGTGCTCGCTCGTCTGTGGATTCGTGTCTCCGGTGCGCGTGATGGATCGCCTGCTTCGCATGCTCCGACGTCGCCCGTGGGCCTGGGGCGTGGGCCTTGGGCTGTGCGCAGGGATCCTGGTGACGGCCGGCCTCCGCATGTACGCGGTGCAGAAGATTGAGGCCGACGCGACGGCCCGCCAGGAGGCGGCGATGGAGGCGGCCCTCACGACGATCGAGGAGCGGTTCGCGAGGCTTCGCGGGCGCCTGCACGACCGTGCGGAGGGGCTCGCCGCCGACTCGAGCATCCGAATGGACCTACGGAGCTGGCGAGAGCAGGGCACACGCCCATCGGGGCTTGCCCACTACGTGGCCGCCCGCCCGCCTGAGGCTCGCACGGCAATTGAGGTATACGCCCCGGACGGCGCTGCCCTTGCCTGGGCGGGGCCGCAGGTGCCCATCGACAGCGCACGGGTGGAGAAAGGGCAGGTCGCCCGGCCCCGCACGACCGTCGTCCGCGACGAAAGCGGCCGATGGGCCCTGGCGGCCTGGGCACCGGTGACGCGTGGGGGAACGCAGCTGGGGGGCGTACGGGTTGCGCGCGTCGTTCGGTACCAGCCGCCCGTGCAGAACCGATACGTGCAGGGGACGAGCCTGGAGGCCCAGTGGAGCCGCGCGACCGGCGAGCTGGTGCGGGTGCGCTGGACCGGGGCCCCGCCCGCGACGCCTCATCGGGTGCTTCGGGGCCGGGACGGCGCCGTCTTGGGGTACGCGTCCGTGGAGCCGCCCTCTCCCGACCGGCTGGTGGACCGAACGTCCGCGTTCTACACAGATCTCCTTGCGGCCGGGGCCGTTGGGCTCATTGGATGGGTTCTCATTCTGGGTGGGCACTGGTACCTCCGGCTCGCCCGGCGACCGGGGCTTCGCCGCCACTGGCGGGCCCGGCGGGCGGCGGCGGGACGACTTGGTCTCGTCGCGCTCCTCGCGGTCGGGGCACGCTACGCGATGCTGGGGCTTGACGTGCCGGCCCGATGGGCGGAGCCCGGCTCGGGCCTCGATCCCCTCTTCGACCCGACGTACTTTGCCTCCACCCTCGGGGGTGGACTTTTTCGGTCCATCGGAGACTTGCTCCTCTCGGGCGTGTGGGCAGGGGCGCTCGCCGCTGGGGGAGTGTACCTGGCACGGCACTACCGCCCGCAGGCAGAGGCGTTGAGTGGGCTTCCGGCGGCCTTTCGCCGATACATGCCGGAGCGGCCGCACGCCGCTCGCTACCTTGGAACCCTGCTGGGGCTCGTGGCGGGAAGCCTCGGAGCGGTCGTAGCCCTCGCCTTTATCGTGCGCCGGGCGGTCTTCGACAGCACCCTTGACTTCTTCGCCCGCACCGGGCTGCTTCCAGAGCCGCTCGTGCTGGGGGTGCTGTGCGGCCTTTTTCTTCTGGTGGCGGCCGGCATCCTCGTGGGGGTCGGGGGCACGTGGGTGGCCCTGCGCCGCCTCCTGCACCACCGCCCCCGCAGCTGGCCGCGGGGCATCGGGCTCGTGCTCGGCACGGGGCTATACGGCGGGGCACTGGCCGCGCTGTACCTCGGGACGGACGTGCAGGCCTTCGTGTCGCTGCCGTACGTGCTGGCCCTGCTCGGGGGCGTCGCCGCGATGGCGACGTACGGCCTCATCGGGCAGGAGGATGGGGATGAGGCCCTCACGCTTCGGGGCCTGCTTGGGGGGCTCTTTGCGGTCACGTTGCTGCTCTATCCGCTGCTGCATGCCGGGATGGACGCGAAGCGGCAGGAGCACATGGTCGACGCCGCGCGCTCGTTTGAACAAGGCCAGGACCCCCGCGTCCTCTATTCGGTGCGCCGGGTGCTCCGGTCGGCGTCAGAGGCACTGGGCCCGTCCATCCAGGCCGAGGACCTCGCGACCGCGGCCCGGACCGACTCGGCCGCGACCCGGGTCGTGCGGGAGTCGCTGCTGTCGTCCCTCGCGACGTACGAGGTGCGCCTCAGTGTGCTGGAGTGGGACGGGACGGTGCGCCGCCAGTACACGGCCGACGGGCCCGTGGCGGCGGGGGAGCGGACGGAGGCTGCGGCCCGACAGGCGTTCGAGGGCCTCTCGTCGCGCTACGGGCAGCGCCCGGGGCCCGTGGTCCAGCAGCTGTCGTCGAGGGGGGGCGTCCAGACCGCCGAGACGCGTCGCGTGCAGTACGCCGGGCTGTTGGGGATGCCGGCGGAGGGCGAGTTCGTGGAGGGCTGGGTGCTGGTCCGGATCGAGCCGCAGTCCGTGCTGCCCGGGACGGGGTTCGGCCTGTCTCGGGTCCTACTGCCGGACGGCTCATTTGGGGACCTGTACGCCGATCTGTCGCTCGCGGAGTTCCGGGAGGGGCGCCTCGTGCGGAGCGCGGGCGAGGCCTTCGGCCGGGCGCGCCTGCAGCCCACTGAGCGTGATGCTCTCCGTGGGCAATCGGGCGTGTGGCGGAACGAGACGGTGCGGGGGCGCGAGTACCTGACCCACTACCGCCGTTTCGTGCCCACGGGCGAGACGACCCCCTCGACCGTGGCGGTGCGCATCCCGGCCATCCTGGCGTTCGACCACCTCTACTACCTGCTCCGGCTCACCGTCGCCGGCCTCTGTGTCGGGCTCGTTGTCTACCTGCTGGGCCTCTACGTGCGGCACCGACGGGGGCGCCTGCCGGCCTCGCGCGTGCGCTTCCGCGACAAGGTTCTCAACGCCTTCCTGGTCGTCGGGATCGTCTCGATGGTGGCCGTGGGCGTGGTGGGAGTGCGCGTGGTGACGGGCGAGAACGAGCGGGCCATCGAGCGGCGCATGTACGACCAGCTCACCCGCGTCGAAGAGACGCTGGCCCTGGAGGCCCGCCCCGACGAGCCCCTGTGGCGGGCGGCGGAGCGGATGGACGTGGACACCCTTGCCGCCCGGGTGGGGCTCGACTTGCACCTCTACGACGAAGGGCAGCTCACGCGCACGAGTCAGCCCCGCCTCCGCCGCGACGGGCTGGTGGACGAGCGCCTGCCGGGGGGCGTGTACCACGAGCTGTACGACGAGGCCTACCGGTTTGTCACCGCGGAGGCGTCCATCGGGCAGTTTCGGTACCGGGTCGGGTACCGGGCGCTGGTCGACGAGGCGGGACGTCCCCGAGTGGTCGTTGGCGTTCCCACGCTCGCGCAGCAGGAGCAGCTGCAGGAAGAAAAGTCCCGCACCCTTGCCTACCTCTTCGGCGCGCTACTGCTGCTCGTCGTGGTGGTTATGCTCACGGGCGTGGTCCTGGCCAACGCCCTGGCCCGGCCCATCGCCCAGCTCCGACAGGGCCTGGAGGCCGTGGGGGAGGGCCGGTTCACGCGTTCCCTCTCCGTTGGCACGCGAGACGAGATTGGCGACCTCGTGCAGACGTTCAACGAGATGCGCGACCAGCTCGCCGAGAGCCGGCGCAAGCTGGCCCGCCAGGAGCGGGAGCTGGCGTGGCGCGAGATGGCCCGCCAGGTCGCCCACGAGATCAAAAACCCACTCACGCCCATGAAGCTGTCCATCCAGCACCTGCGCCGGGCCTTCAAGCGCACCGATGACGCTACGGGCGCGGACGAGTTCGCGGAGGTGTTCGACCGCATCACGAGCACGCTCGTGGCGCAGGTCGAGTCGCTCGTGCGCATCGCCGACGAGTTCTCGACCTTTGCCCGGCTGCCCACCCGCGTCCCCGAGCCGATCGACCTGATCGAGGTCATTCGGGAGGCCGCGTCGCTCATGGAGGAGGGGGCGGCCAACGCCGAGGCCCTGGCCCTCGACCTGCCAGGCGAGCCGCTGGTGGTGGAGGCCGACCGCGAAGAATTGCGTCGCGTCTACATCAACCTCCTCAAAAACGCCCTGCAGGCCCTCCCCGATGACCGGGAGGGGCGAGTTCGGGTAACCGCGCGGAGCGAGCATCACGAGGGCGACGGGCCGTCGGTCTACAGCGAGGTGATCGACAACGGCACCGGGATGCCGCCGGAGGTGCAGGACAAGGTGTTCGAACCCAACTTCTCGACGAAGACGGGCGGCACGGGTCTCGGGCTGGCCATCGCCCAGAAGAGCATCGACGAGCTTGGGGGGCGAATCGGCTACGAGACGACGGAGGGCGAGGGGACGACGTTCTGGATCCGGCTTCCCCTCGTCGCGGAGCGGGACTGAGGGGCCCGCCTGGCTATCCGGTCGTGGAGGCCGAGCGGGCCGCGGCGCGAATCTGCTCGATGCGCCTTGAGAGGGGCGGATGCGAGTACTCCAGCGCCACTTTGAGGGGGTGGGGCGTGAGGTTGGAGAGATTCGTCTCCGCGAGGCGCTTCAGCCCGCCCACGAGCGGCCCGTCCCGGTCGGTGGTCTCGACCGCAAAGCGATCGGCCTGAAACTCGTGGCGGCGTGCCCAGGCATTGAGCGGGACCGTGAGCAGCAGGTCCACCGGCGAGTAGAGCAGGCCGAAGAACAGCAGCCCCGTGTAGACGGACGGCTGGTCGACGTAGAAGGCGTGGAAGAGGCCCTCCACCTGCAGGAAGACAGAGAGCATCAAAAAGAGGACGCCGGTCTGCACCACGCTGGTGGCGATGCGCTGAGGAATGTGGTTGAGCTTGTAGTGCCCCATTTCGTGGGCCACCACCGACAGCAGCTCGTCCACGGACAGCTGCTCCACGAGGGTGTCGAAGAGCACGATGCGCCGGTTCGCTCCGAAACCAGTGAAAAAGGCATTCGCCTTGTTCGACCGGCGCGACCCGTCCATCACGTAGACCTCGTCGACCGGAAAATCGACCCGGTCGGCGTACGACAAGATGGCGCCGCGGAGCTCGCCCTCCTCCAGCGGCTCGAAGTCGTTGAAGAGGGGCATCAGGTAGCGCGGGGCGAAGAACTGGAGCAGCAGCATCACTGCCGTCACCACGACCCAGGCGTACACCCAGCCGTACGGGCCGGTGGACTGAAAGAACCAGAGCACCGCGGCCAAGAGGGGCCCCCCGAGGGCCACGCCGAGCGCGACGCTCTTCAGCAGGTCGAGCACGAAGGTCTGGGGCGTCGTCTCGTTGAAGCCGAATCGCTCCTCGATCCCAAATGTGGAGTAGAGCGAGAACGGCAGGGACAGCGCCCCGCGGCCGAGCACCAGGAGGCCCACGTAGCACAGCCCCGTGACGACGGGCCCGAACCCCCAGCCGCGCACGACCGTGTCGAGCCCTTCGAACCCGCCCACGAACCAGAAGACGAGCAGCACCGCAAGGCCGAACGTGGACGAGAAGAGCCCGAGGCGAGTCTGGGCCCGGGTGTATTCCTGGGCGCGCTCGTACTCCGCCTCGTCGAACGTGTCCCGAAACTCCGCCGGCAACTCGGGCTGGAGGTGGCGGAGGTTTAAGAGGTCCGAACCGAGGTTGAGTACGTACTCGGCCAGAAGGGCGCCGAGGATCAAGGCGGCGTAGGTGTTCACAGGTGCAAAACGTCGGGTTGGATTGTAGGATTGGTCGGAGACCGGTTCGCGTTGGCCCCGCATGTCGAACGCGTCCGTAACCGCCCCGCCTCGCGGCGTGGTGGGGCGGCCGATGGGCCGGCGCAAGTCTTCGTTCTCGGTGTGAAAGTGGCGGTCTACGATGCGCGGGCCCGTGCCGGCAAGCACCCTGGCCCGAAGCGCAAGCGACTCGGCCTGAAGCCTGGTCACTCGGAAGTCAAACTACTCAGAGGCCAAAACCGCTACGGGAGCTGCTGGCATGTGCTGTTGACGTATCGTATCGACGGCGTCGATGGAAGTGCCCGTCAACACGTCCGTCCAGCAGCGTTTGGCAAGCGTTTCAGGGAGGGGGAAGGACGCTGGCGCGTCGCGGTTGTGGGCAAGCGGGTAGCGGGCCACGACAGTCAAGAGGGCCGCGTCCGGGTCATCCTCGGGGCCCGTGAAGCGGCCAAATGCGAACCCGTTGCTGGCGCCGTCGCCCTCCGGCGTGAGTTCGACGTACCCCTCGGCGGCCGCGAGGGCCGAATGCGAGCGGCGCCACCGCAGCAGCCGCGCCGTGAGGTAAAGGTAGGCGCGCGGGTCCGGGTCCGCGAACAGGTCCTGCACGGCCGCCACGCTGGGGTCGCTGAGCAGCGGGCCGAGGGCGTTGAGGGCCGACCGGCGGGCCTCCCAGTCGACCGGACGGCGGTTGTCGGGGTCCACGAGCGAGAGGTCGGCACCTTCAGTGCCCCGGTACACGTCCGGCACGCCGGGGGCGGTGCACTTCATCGCGAGCTGGCTCAGCCGGTTGGCGAAGCCCGCCTCCGCGAGCCGAACGGCAAAGTCGTTGAGCACCGTCGGCGTCTCCGGGTCCGTCGTCACGCCGCGGACGAAGGCCTTCAGATCCGCCTCGTAGTCGGTGTCCGGGTTGATCCAACTCGTCTGCTGCTTTGCCTCCCGGGCGGCCTTTTCCATGTAAGCCGCGATCCGATCGGCCAGGTCGTCACGGGCCCCCGCGGCGGGGGGCGTGCCGCGTGCGTCCGTCCAGAGCGCCGCCAGGGTCTGGAAGAACAGGTAGGCGTCCTTGTCTGACGGCCCGTGTGGGCCGCGGTGGTCGTCTCCGAGCTCCGTGAGCGATGCCACCACTTCGGCCCAGCGCTCCGGCCTCTCGGCGATCCCCAGGAGCCGCATGCGCGTGTCGGCGCCCCGCTTGTGGTCGTGGGTGGCGGTGGTGAGGAGCGTCTCCGGGTACTCCCGCGCCCGGAACCGATTGCGAGCGTGGACGGCGTGGTCGTGCGTTCCGAACGCACCGGGCTCGCTCCCGACCTCGTTGAGGGCCGTGAGGGGGACGTAGCGGTACAGGGCGGTGTCCTCAATGCCTTTCGCCGCCACCGGGCCCGTGTACTGCTGGAGGCGGCCCACCCAGTCGCGCTGCCCGCCGTGCAGGTCCGCCCGCAACTCGCCGAGAATGGCGTGCTCCACAAACGCGTAGACGATCGGCTCGGCGGCGGGGTTGCGCTGGAGGGCCCGGTGGAGGGCCTCTTCGATCACCTCACGCGCCGTGTCGGGGGTGTGGGGAAGAAAAGTGCGGTAGCGGTCGAGGGCCGCGATCCCCTCCCGGAGCGCCTCGCGAAGCGCGGCGCGCGGCACGTCCCGCGTGTGGTAGTCCGCCTCCGAGAGGCGATCGAGCTCCTGCGACAGCCGCGTGAGCTCGCTGGAGAGCATCTGCTCGATGACAAGCAGCTTGCTGTGGTAGACGGCAGTCTCGTAGTCCTGAGCGTCGGGGACGGCGCGTCGGTAGGTGCGGCGGAGCGCTTCTTCGTTTTTCGGGTACAGCAGCGCCCCCATCGCGTCGTTCAGGAAGTCGTAGCCCGTCGTGCCCTCTACGGGCCA
This sequence comes from Salinibacter grassmerensis, assembly GCF_947077765.1. NCBI lineage: Bacteria > Pseudomonadati > Rhodothermota > Rhodothermia > Rhodothermales > Salinibacteraceae > Salinibacter > Salinibacter grassmerensis. The sequence goes on from NZ_CAMTTF010000001.1 coordinate 755,447, forward strand.
CTCCTCCGGCAGCGTCTCGTGGGGCGCCAGGATCTTTTCCACCCAGATCCGATCGGCGCCCAGGTCCTTGAGGCGGCCGAGGTACTCGTGGGGGTCGAAGAGGCCGTCGATGTGGTCGATGCGCACGCCGTCCACAGCCTCCTCTGCCAGCAGGTCGCCGAGGAGGCGATGGGTCTCCCAGAACACGTCCTCGTCTTCCATTCGGAGGCCCACGAGGTCGTTGATGGTGAAGAAGCGGCGGTAGTTGATCTCGCGCCCGGCGGTTTTCCAGTACGCAAGGCGCCAGTGCTGGGCCTCCAGCAGCTCGTGCAGCGTGTCCCGGTCGAGGAGATCGTTCAGCGCCTCCGGGTCAAACGTGACGTCCACGGCGTCGAGGCGGCGGCAGAGGGCCGCGGCCCGGTCCCGCGCGTCGGGGGCGAGCTCCGCCAGGGCGTCGCGCACGTCTTGGAGGTCGAAGTACGCCTCGGTACGCTCGAACTGGGGCAGAAGCGCGTTGAGCACCGTCGGGTAGGTGCGTGGGCTGAGGGCGAAGCGGTGCTCGTAGTAGGTGGCGTAGAAGGTTCCGTCCTCGTACGACAGCCCAATGCCGCCGTCGTCGAGCACTGTGCCGTAGGTGTCTCCGAGGAAGGGGAGGAGAACTTTGCCCTGGAGTTCCGGCTTGAGCGGCGCCCAGTCGATGTCGAAGTGGTGGGCGTAGGCCGAGTGGCGCCCGTAGGCGAGCACATCCTGCCACTCCTCGTTGTCCGGGCCCACCCCGGCGTGGTTGGGCACGAAGTCGAGCACGAGGCCAAGGCCCGCCTCGGCGGCCGTCTCGCGTAGCGACTCGAACCCTTCGCGTCCCCCGAAGGCCGCCCGCACCTGGGTGTGGTCGACCACGTCGTAGCCGTGCGTGCTGCCGGGCCGTGCCTCGGTGATGGGAGAGAGGTAGAGATGGCTCACGCCGAGCGCCTTCAGGTACGGTACGAGGGCCTCCACCTCGGCGAACCCGAAGTCGGGCGTGAGCTGGAGTCGGTAGGTAGCGGTCATGAGATGGGTCGGAGCTGAGAGAGGCGCTGCTATCCTGCCCCGAACACGACGGCCCCTGCTCGAGAAAAGGACACCGCGTCGTCCGTGAACGCCGGCGGCCGCGGGGCAAGGGTGTACCCGCCCTGCTCGGTGTGAAGTACCGTTGTAAGCCCCGACGGCGTCTCCACTTGGGCCGACCCTCCCAGATTCACGACGACGTGAAACGGGGGGCGCTCCAGCCGCAGCGTCGTGTCACTCGGGGCCGCCACGGTCATCTCATCGCCGAGCCGGGGGCGCAGGGCGAGCACGTCGTGGTAGAGGGCCAGCACGCCGTCGTGCGGGGGGCGGCGCGGCTCGTCCCAGTCCAGCACGCTTCGCTCGAAGGTGGCCGGGGCCTGCGGGTCGGGCACCTCGCCGTCAAAGCCGGAGAAGTCCGCAAACTCTTCCTTCCGTCCCTCGGTGACGGACGGGCCGAACTCCTCGTTGTGGTCGGTGAAGAACTGGAACGGGGTGGACGCCGCCCACTCCTGGCCCATGAAGAGGAGGGGGATTTCCTGCACGACACAGATTAGAACCGAGAGCGCGCGGTACATGGCCGGCGACACATCGTCGGTGAGCCGATTGCCGGTGGGGCGGTTGCCCACCTGGTCGTGATTCTGGATGAACGTGACGCACTGCGCGCGGCCCACCGGGTCCGGATCGGTGCCGCGGGGCCCGTCGAGGTGCTCGGAGTACCCGCCCCGAAAGAACCAGCCGTCCCGGATCGTCGTGGCGATGTCGGGGGCCGTCGTGTCCTGGTAGTCGCGGTAGTAGCCCTCCGTGTCGCCGGCCGTGAGCACGCGCAGCTGGTGGTGCAGGTCGTCGCTCCAGACGGCGTCGAGGCCGTAGCCGTCCGCATCGCGCGGCTGCACCAGGGTGTTCAGGTTGCGGTGGTCCTCGGCGATAAGGTGGCGCGTGGGCCCATCGACGTGTGTCTCCACGGCGGCGGACAGCTCGGCCAGGAAGTGCGGATCGCTCTCGTCGTGCAGGGCGTGGGTGGCGTCGAGCCGGAGGCCGTCGATGTGGTACTCCCGGAGCCAGTGCAGCGCGTTGTCGACGAAGAAGCGCCGGACCCCCTCGGCCCCCGCATCGTCGAGATTGATGGCCGGCCCCCAGGGCGTCTCGTACTTGTCGGTGAGGACGGGGCCGAAGGCGTTGGCGTAGGCGCCGTCCGGCCCCAGGTGGTTGTAGATAACGTCCAGGATCACAGCGAGGCCCGTCTGGTGCGCCGCGTCCACGAGGCGGCGCAGGTCGTCGGGACGCCCGTAGGTGTGTGCCGGGGCAAACCAGGCCGCCGGGTCGTAGCCCCAGTTGCGCCTGCCGGGAAAGTCGTGTACCGGCATCAGCTCGATCGCCGTGACGCCCAGGTCCCGCAGGTACGCGAGCTGCTCACGGACGCCGTCGAAGGTGCCCGCCTCGGTGAAGGCGCCCACGTGCAGCTCGTACACCACGAGGTCCTCCCGGGAAATTCCGTCCCAGCCCGTGTCGCCCCACTCGTAGCCATCCGGGTCAACGACCTCCGAGGGGCCGTGCACGCCATCCGGCTGGTGGCGCGAGGCCGGGTCGGGAAGTGGGCCGTCATCGTCGAGCCGGAACCGGTAGCGCGTGCCGGGGGCCGCCGCGTCGGTGGTCCGCGCAAACAGGCCGTCCTCGGTCTCCGGCAGGGCGAGGGACGGCCCGCCGTCGATCGCCAGGGTGACGGCGTCCGCCGCCGGGGCCCAGACGCGGAACGTGACGGCGTCGTCGTGGGGGTGGGCGCCATGGACGGGAAAGGACGAAGACATGCGAGACGGAGGCAAAACGTCGTTGGTGGTACGGATATCAACGGCCGGTGAGAGGGCCGTATTGGGGAAGAGCGGCGTTCACTCCACGTTTTCCAGAGGTCATCTTTGTGCAAGGGAGACCGGAAGGGCCCCACCCAACGAAGTCACGCCTGAGGCATTGCGACCTCGAAGTGACAAGGGACTACTTGTAGCCGGACGCCCGGCCGTACAGGTGCGTGAGCTCCGCAAGCCACTTCTTGTCCTTCTCGGTGATCTGGTCAGGGGTAAAGCGCCATGCCCAGTTGCCCCCCATGGTCCCCGGCGTATTGATGCGGCCCTCGCTGCCCAGCCCAATCACGTCCTGGAGCGGCGTCACCACGCGGTCGGCGACCGACGCCATCATCGCCCGGAGCGCCTGCCGGTGGACACCGTCATCGGGGTCCGTGTCGGGCAGGTTGAGGTACGAGCGCGCGAACTCTCGTTCTTTGTCGGAGAGGTCCTTCCGCCACCAGCCGACGAGGGTGTTGTTGTCGTGCGTGCCGGTGTAGGCGACCAGGTTGCGGCGATGATGGTGCGGCAGAAAGTCGTTGTCGGGGCCGCCGCCGAAGGCAAACTGCAGGACGGCCATGCCCGGAAAGTCGAACGTGTCGCGCAGCGCCCCCACCGAATCGGTGATGATGCCCAGGTCCTCGGCAACGACCGGCAGCTCTCCGAACTCGTCCTCCATGGCGTGGAAGAACGCGGCCCCCGGCCCATCCTCCCACGAGCCGTCGATGGCGGTGTCGTGCCCGGCGGGAATCGACCAGTACTCGTCGAAGCCTCGGAAGTGGTCGAGCCGCACGAGGTCGAACAGCTCGAACGCGCGCCGTAGCCGCTCCGTCCACCATTCAAAACCGTGCTCCGCCATCCGGTCCCATCGGTAGAGGGGGTTGCCCCACCGCTGGCCCTCGGGACTGAAGTAGTCGGGCGGCACGCCGGCCACCGACGTTGGTGTGCCGTCGTCGTCGAGCCGGAAAAACTCCTGGTGCGCCCACACGTCCGCGCTGTCGGGGGCGACGTAGATCGGAAGGTCCCCAAACAGTCGGATGTCACGGGCGTGGCAGTAGGCCTGCAGGGCCGTCCACTGGCGGTGGAAGAGGTACTGCCAGTAGACATGCCGCTCGATCGCCGTCTCGTGCTCATCGCGGGCGCGCTGAAGGGCCTCCGGGTCGCGGCGCACGAGGGCCGAGGACCATTCGGTCCAGGCGGACCCGCCGTGGGCGTCCTTCAGGGCGGCGTAGAGCGCGTAGTCGTCGAGCCAGGCGGACTGGGACTTCCGAAACTGCTGCACGCGCGTCGCCTCCGGGGTCGACACGTTGGCGCGAAATCGGCGGAAGGCCGTGCGAAGGACCTCCCGCTTGCGGGGAATGAGGCGCGCGTAGTCGACGTGGTCGTCGGGCAGTTCCGTGAGGGGGGCGAGGTCGTCCTCTGTGAGCAGCCCGTCCTCCACGAGCGGTTCGGGACTGATTAGAAGCGGATTGCCGGCAAACGTGGACGGGCTGGAGTAGGGCGAGGCGCCGGGCCCGATGGGCCCGACCGGCAGGACCTGCCACAGCCGCTGGTTGGTGCGGGTGAGAAGGTCGGCAAACTGAAACGCGGCCGGGCCAAGATCGCCGATGCCGTACCGGCTGGGGAGGGCGCTGACGGGAAGGAGAAGGCCGCTCGTGCGTCGAGAATCCACGGAGGGGAACAGTTGGTGAGGGGGGCGTCAGTATTGGGGCACGCCGTTCCAGTCAACGGAACAGAGACGAAAATGTCCAGACGGCGCGTCGGCGTCCGGGAGAAGTCCGCGGCGCGGCTCACTCGAGATCCTCGTCGACTGGAAGGTGGGGCCGCTCGTCGGGGGCGAGCCGTGTGTCGGGGGCGCCGGTGGCGGCCTCCACCCGGCCCCGGTACAGCCGCCGAAAGCGGCGGTAGAGCGTGTCGAACTGGGCGTCGGCCTCCGCGGCGGGCACGTCGATCACCTCGGGGTACTCAAACGTTGCGGCCCCGGCGGTGTCCACGAAGAGCGTCTTGAGGCCGAGCCGGCGCTGAAAGATCGACGCGGTGGCGTTGAAGACGTGAAATTTCTCGACCGGCAGAATCCACAGGTAGTGCGACAGCACGCCCCGGCGGATGTAAAAGCCGTCTTCGCCGCTGGCGTACGTGTGGTTGCGGTACTGAAGGACGGCCCATCCCAGAATGAACGGCACGAGCCCGAAGCCCCACCAGGGCAGGACGACGCCGCCCAGGCGCAGCCAGTCCGCCGGCCAGAAGTAAATGGTGGGCAGGAGAAGGGCGGAGAGCACCGCCGTGTAGCGAATGAACCGGCGCCGGATGGTCAGGCGCGAGACATGCGTGAACGACTCGGGCAGCTTGACGGAGCGTACCTGGCGGGCCAGCTCGAGAATGCGTTCTGCTCCGGCGAAGGGCGCGATGACCCGGTGGCCCTGCTCCTCCACGTCCAGTCCCACCGTCTGGACCTTCAGTTCGTACCACCCGAAGGCCCGCATGAACGGGTTGGTGCGGAGGATCAGCGCCTGCACCTTGTCGAGCGGGATCGTGCCCTCCGTCACCGTGAACAGGCCATGGCGCTTGCGCAACTTGTCACCGTCGAGCCACAGCCGAAAGTTGTAGTAGCGCGCCACGTGGACCCCGATGCCACTGACCCACCCCAGAAAGATGGCGGCCACCACCGTCGCGAGGATGGCCAGGGCGGGATGGCTAAAGATGACCTCCGACACCCACTCCATCTGGCCTCGCGCCCGAAGCACCCGTTCGACCAGCGCCTCCGGGTTGAACAGCTCGAGCACCGTGAAAATCACGGCGAGGTAGAGCAGAGAGAAGCGGAAGGCCCCCGACAGCAGCACCCGTCGCAGCGGCATGTCGAGCAGTGTATCCGTCTCGGTAGCGTCCTCCGCGTCTGCGTTCGCCTCCGCGTCGGCTTCCTGCGAGTCCCGCTGGAACGACCGGACGACCTGGCGGATCTTGCGGGCCTCGTCCTGATGCACGTACTCCAGGCTGCCCTCGGTGCTGGTGCTTCCGGCCGTTTCGAGCTTTACCTTTGCGATCCCGAACAGCCGGGCGAACAGGTTGCGTTCGATCTGGATGTTCTGGACGCGCTCGATGGGAATGCTCCGGTTTTTCCGGTTGAACACGCCGCTCTGGATGACGACCTGCTTCGGCGTGATGCGGTAGCTGAACCGCCAGTACTGGAGCAGGATGGCCGGCAGGGCAAACGCGCCGTACAGCGCACCGAGCACCAGCGAGGTGACATTTTCCGTGGAGCCAGGGTTGCGGAGAATCGGGAGCAGGATGATCACCAGGGCGGGCAGGCTGGCGCCCACCCGCAGGAGAAGCGTGAGCGGATGCAGGCGCTGCGGCTCACGGACGGCCCCGAGCGTCGTCGCGGCCGCGTCCTCCGCCGCGTCCGTCGAGGCAGTCTCTGCCGAGGCATCCTCTGCCGTATCGGTTGAGGCAGCCTCCGCATCGTCCGCGGGGCGGTCCGGCGCTGGGGGCGTATCCGGGCGCCCATCGGAATTGGGCTCCGCGGGGGGAGAGGGCGGCATTACACCGGCTCTTCAGTGAGCGGGTCTTCGAGGATAAAGCGCTTGATCTTGTCCCGAATGGTCTCGGCCTCCGACAGGGGCAGGCCGGGAATCACGACGTCGCTGCTGCGCGACCCGGCGGTGTGCACCACCAGGCGGCCGAGCGCGAACTCCCGCTCGATCAGGTCCTGGGACACGTCGACGTGCTGGATGCGACGCAGCGGCACGATCGTGCGGACGTGTTGCAGCACCCCATGCTCCATGTAGAGCTCTTCGGGCCGCAGTACGAACCCCCATGCCCGGTAGCGAAGGCGCGGCCAGGCCACGCAGTAGAGCACCCCCCCCACGAGTACCGTTCCCGACAGCGCCCCAAAGGGAAGCCAGGAGTCAGGCGAAAACAGGTGGGTGAGGTCGTAAAACAGCGCGGGAAGAAAGAGAAACATCGAAAAGGCGGCCATCTTGATCGTCCAAATGGACCGAATCGATGGGTCGAGTGACCGAATGGCGTCGCCGGCCGCCACGTCGGCAAAATCGGCGTCGGCGAGGGCACTCATGGGGGAGGGAGCAAAGACTGAGGTGCAGTAGACAAGCAACTGTATTCAAACAAGGGAGCCAGCCGAGGTTTCCGCAGATGCGTGACGTTAACGTTGGTACGCGGTCCTCATGCGGGTTCGGCCTGCTCGGAGACAACCTCTACGACCTGGGCGACGACCTCCGTGACCGGGCGGTCGGCGTCGAGGGTGTGGTGGGCCGCCTCGTAGGTGGACCGCCGTTCCTCCAGCATCGCTTCGATGCGGGTGCGCTGCTCGTCTCGCGGCAGCCGGGTGCCGGTGTCGTCTTCAAGGAGGGGCCGCCGGGTGTCGTCGTCCGCCACGCGATCCACCAGCGTGTCGACCGGAGCGTTCAGGTACAGCACGAGACCATGCTCCTTCGCGAAGGCCCGGTTCTCGTCGTCCACGAGGGCCCCCCCTCCGAGTGCCACGACGAGGTCGTCGGTCGCGGCTGTTCGGCGGAGCAGGTCGCGTTCGAGCTCGCGGAAGTGCTCCTCCCCGTCCTCCGCGAAGAGGGTGGGAATGGAGCGCCCGGCGTGGGCGGCGATGAGGCGGTCGAGGTCCAGAAACGGTTGGCCAAGCCGGGCCGCGGCCTCCGGGCCCACGGTGGACTTGCCACTTGCCATGAAGCCAGTCAAATAAACGCGCATGGAGGAAGGTCTGAAGTTCGGAAGGAAAAAGGGGCTGTGAGCGAGGGCGTCGTCTCCTGAGGGAGACCACTCAACGCCCGACGTCGTACGGCACGTTCCTGCACGCGCCTCCAGGCTTCCCCGCTCAACGATGCCCCGGTATCGACTGCTTATCGAGTACGACGGAACCGACTTCCACGGGTGGCAGATCCAGCCGACCGTGCCAACCGTACAGGGCGCGCTGGAGGAGGCGGTAGAAACGGTCGTCGGAGCGGCATGCCGGGTAACCGGCTCCGGACGCACGGACGCCGGGGTGCACGCCCGCAATCAAGTGGCCCACGTCGACCTGCCGGAGGCGCGTGATCCGTATCGGCTGCGGGGCTCGCTCAATGGCCTCACGCCCGACGCCGTGGCGGTGCGTCGGGTGGAGCGGGCGCCGGGCGACTTTCATGCCCGCTACGATGCCCGCCGGCGTCGCTACCACTACTACCTGCACACCCAGCCCTGCGCCCTGGGCCGGCGAGTGCGCACCCCGGTGCGGCCCGCGCCCGACTTTGGGCGCATCCGGGCCGCCACCCCCGACCTGCTCGGGCGGCACAACTTCAGTTCGTTTTGCCTGACGCAATCCGAGACGGAGAACCGCGTCTGTACCCTTACGCATCTGCGGTGGGTCGACGAGGCCCGGCGCGGGTGCTGGCGGTTCGAGGTGGTCGGCACGCGGTTCCTGCACGGCATGGTGCGCGCCCTCGTTGGGACCCTGGTAGAAATTGGGCACGAGAAGCGCGCTGCCGACAGCCTTCCGGCCGTGCTGGCGGCGCAAGACCGGCGGGTCGCCGGCCCGTCGATGCCCCCGGAGGGGCTGGTGCTGGAGGCCGTCCGGTACGAGCAGCCGCTGTTCGAAGACGAGCAGGGTTCCCCGCTCGTGCCGGCTGTAGAAGAGGGACGGGCGTCGTAGTCTGGCGGCCTATGCCGGAGCGGGCGCCGGGCGTTCCGTACCGGTATCCGGGCGAAGGTCGCTCCCTTGCAGCACGTGCTCGATCGACAGGCCCGCGAGCAGAACGAGAGCGCCGACGAGGGGCCGATCGGCACGGACGAAAGCGAGCCAGCCCACGGCCCCCGCCACCTCCATGAACGTAAACAGCAGGGTGCTCGGGCTCGTGACGTACGCAAGCGGGTTGGTGCGCTTCAGCACCCCCATCTCCACGCTGTGCTCGATGGTCATGAGCACCATGAGGACGACGCCCGCCACGGCCATGTTCGTCGCGGGCGCCGCCGCGATCGCCCCGATCTCTCCGTCGGCGAGGGCGATCCAGAGGATCCAGATGAGCACCTCGCTCAGGGTGATGACGAACAGGCCGGCCACGGTGACCCAGAGGGATTGCTCGACGGGCCCGCCGCCTCGCGACCGGTAGATGTACCGAATCCACAGATACACCGAAATCCGCTCCACGGCGAAGCCCGCCCACAGCACGACGTTGGCCTGTACGAACTGGCCCGCGTCTAAAAACTGGAGCCAAAAATACAGTGCCGCGAACTCCCCCGCCGTGGCGATGATGAACGGGAACACGTCCGTCTTAAAGTCGAGCCGGTCGAGGGTCATGGGCTGGAGCGAAAAGGAAGGAAAAAGATGTTCATGCGGAAAGATCGGCCTGGCCCAAAAACCGGAGTGCCGTGAGGCCCGGCATGAAGAAGTACGAGCCGCCCCGCACCTCCACGAACCGCTGCATATCCGTCACGCGCCGCCGCACTGGGGTGTCGGGGATCGTGAATGTGGTGCTCTCGTCCTGGGGACTTCCCATAAGGGGGTCGGGGTCGTCGTAGAGGCCGCTGAATTTTTGACTCTCGATCCAGGTCTGCTGCGTAAACTCAAACTGACGGGCGATGTCGCCGCACAGGCAGAGGAAGTGGAGGCCCCGTTCGGCGCCGTCGGTCGCGGCCACCATCTCGTCCACATCGAAGTTCTCGGCGAGGGGGGAGCCATAGGGGCGCCCCCGCCGCACGAGGCGGTGGCGGTTGGAGACTATGGTGGACTGTTCCGGGCCGCCTTCGAGCGAGTCGCGCGGGTTTGAGCGGCGCAGGTGGGAGGCGAACGGACACCGCATACCGTCGGGGTCCTCTTCGTGGTAGCCGAAGTCGTCCCGTGCGGGGGCCTCGGGGTCGTCCGGGGAGAGGGCCAGTGGCGCGCCGTTGCGCCAGCGCCCAACCATTTTGGCCGCCAGGCGATGCCGCTCCTCGTCGGAGCCGTAAACGTCCTCGCTCGCCTCGGTCACGAAATTCCAGAAGCCCTGCACGTCCTGGCTGAGCTGTCGAAAGACGACATAGGTGCCGTTGCGCCCAAGGTCGCCCCGGACGCCGTCGCGTTCCGTATCCGTGCGGGGTAGGATCGTCTCCGGGTCGCGGGCGGGATCCACGGAGGGGCGGACCGGGCGCTCGCCGTAGGCATTCGGGTAGCCGAGAAAGAACTCGCCAGGGGGCACTGTATTGTCGGGTGACCCGGACCGACTTAGGCCCTCCACAATCGGCTGGCTGATGCCGTCTCGAAAGCCGAAGTGCTCCCGGGCCGGTTCGAACGAGGTCGTGTCGAGCCGCCGAGTCTCCGCAAGGCCCTGCAGGCCGTCGCGTACCGACTCAATGCGGGCCTCCAGGGTTTCAGCGTCGATCGCAAACAGCATGATCAGGGCGTGAGCGGGGTTTTCCTCGTTTCCCCAGCGCCACTCCTCGGGCGCGCTCTCCCCATCGTCTCCCAAAATGCGCTGCCGGTAGGGCGCATCCATCCCTTCCCAGAAAGCCTGATCGAACGTCTGAAGGGTGTCCGCCTCAAGCCCGAGTGCCCGCAGGCCGTCGCCCGTGAAGGCCACCTGCAGGGCTGAGTCGGACGGCTTGGGGGCGGCCGGCGTCACGTCACCGGGGATGGTTCGTAGCCACGCCTGCGCGGCCGTCGCGTCCTCGATGCGGAGGAGAAGAAATGTAGCCTCGGGGAGCCCGCCGTAGCCCCGGGCCAGAAACCCCTGCATGTCTGTAAGTTCTAGAGACGCCATGTCGGGAGGGAGAGGGTGGTCCAGGAGAGTGAATCAGCCTCAAAGACGGCGGAGCCACATCCGGGTTTCCGCCGGAGTCTGTTCGCCGAAGAGGCCGGCGCGGATCGCCGAGTTGTTGTTGATGTTCTGTACTGTCAGGTCCCGGTAGGCACTGTACCAGACCTGCGTGAGCACCTGGCTGTTGCGGGCGTAGGCCTTGAATCGCTTCTCGTCGCGTGCTCCAGCCCCCACCAGGAAGCGGGTTTTGGGAAACCCGACGGTGTTGCTCCACACGGCCGTGAGGCCACTGGCCGCCTTGTCGATGAACTCGCCGAGGTAGTTTTCCCAGCTCCCGTCGAAGTTGCTGAAGAAGACGAGCCGCTGCCCGTCGTCGATGGCGACCCAGCGGGCGAAGTGGATGGACGAGATGCCTCCGAGCCGGCCCTCGGTGTACACGTACCGCCCAAAAAAGTCGATGGCCCAGAGGACGGCGTATAGCGTGGCCCGACGAAGCAGGCCCGCTTTCACGGTCGTAACGCTGCTCATCTGGTTCTGGACGATCCGGTCCTCCTTCTCCGCAAGGCGTCGGACGTGCTCGTAGTCCGTCACCGGCGGGTGCTCGTCGTCGCGCCGCTCGCGCCGCCGGAGCCAAGCCCTGTAGGCCCCACCGCCAGCCAGGAGAAGAGCGGCCTCCAGGCCCAGCACCGCCCATCCTGCGTTGGAGATCCACGGAACGACCCCGAGGAGAAGGACGGCTGTTGCCAGGAGGGCGAAGAAGGTGCTGTCCCACGGCTGTGGCCACCGCGAGGGCACGTTCGGCGGAGCACAGGAGGCCCAGGCGAAGCTCGAATGGGACCGCAGGAGATTCTCCGGGTCGAGATCTGGATCTGACCACACGAAGTCTTGAATCGACGCCCGTATCGCTTTGGGTGCCTGGTCGCGGAACGACGGGTCCGTCCGGCCTTTCTCATCCAGAAACTGCTGGATGGCAGTTCGCAGGTCGGCCTCGCGGTGAATTTGTTCAACGGTTCGTCCCCGAGTCCCCACGTAAAACGTGTCGTACCCGATGTCGTGGGCGTTCAAGTATGCGATCACGGGTTCCGGGGAGCGCTCGTCCGGGGCAGGGTACCCCTCACAATGCTGGTATACGCGGTCGAGCGCCGAACCGCCCACGTCCACGAGTTCCTCCAGGTGCGCGTCCCGCGGCTCGTCGTAGTTGGTCGATAGGACAAGTTGGGTGGAGGTCTCGCGCCCGAGGTCGTCGGTGGTAGCGGGCAGCAGCACCCATCGGATGAAGTGCACGCGCGTGAGCTTCCCGAACGGAACATCCTTGTGTTCGGGGACGGCTTCGCTAATTTCCTCCAGGACGGCCGTGAGGGGGGTGTCGTGCCCCGACCGGACGGGGGTGACAACGGTAAGCCCGTTCTGGTACGGTGCTTGTACCATGAAGAACGTTGGGGCTTAACGAAAAAATAAGAACGCTTGTGTCTCAGAACGGAATCCGTTCGGGCCCACTGAGGCGACTTTAGCGTACATCAAAGAAAGAAAAAATAAAATGAGAATCAAGAAAATATGACGGAAACGGCACCCCAGATCGCCTACAAAACCTCATCGGGACACTCCGGTCCCGACAGAAATGCATCCGGCGAAGGTGTAACAAAGACGGGGGTGCGGCGCGTTATTTGAGACCCAGTTTCTCACAAAAGACCGTGTCTCCATGGATCTCGACATCCGCACCGTTCTTCGCTGGCTTATCATTGGCGTGATTGCGCTCATCGGCCTCAGCCTCGTGGGCGTACTGGTGGATGTGGCGGGGGCGCTGCTCCAGCTCGTTCTGAAGGCGGGCGCCGTCGCACTCGTGGTGCTTCTCGTGATTCGTGTACTAGAGGGCGTGCGGTCGGGGTAGGTGGCTTTTCTCCGGGTTGGTTTCGACCTTGCGAATAGTCGACACTCTTCGAACCAGCCCCGTTTCCCGTGGACACGCTCCAGGCGCCCTCTACTCCTTCCGTCGAGCAATCATCGGCCTATAGCATTCCCGCCGAGGCCCACTTGCTCGAACAGGTCATCGTCCACACCCCTGGGTCAGAGATGGAGCTTGTGTCGCCGGCCAACCGGGAGGACCTGCTCTTCGACGACATTCTCTTCGTGGGCCATGCGCGGCAGGAGCACCTGCTCATGTGCTCGGTCTTCGAGAAAATCGTAGGCCGTCCCGACGCGGTGCTCCAAATCAAGGACCTTCTGCTCGAAACCTTCGAGGCGGCGGAGGAGGCGCGGCACGCCTTCGTGGAGAAGCTATGCCGAAGCCTGCCGGAGCAAAATCTGGGGGCGGTGGAGGACGAGTTGAAGCGATTCTCTCCCGAGGCGCTTCAGCAGTTCGCTCTTACTGGCGAGTCGGACTTGGCCATTCGCGCCCAGCCGGTGCCGAACCTTATGTTCACGCGGGACCTCGCGGCGGTGGTGCACGACCACATTATCCTGAGCCACGCGGCGACGGTGGCACGGACGCGGGAGAGCATCATTATTAATGTCATTCTGCACCATCACCCCCGGTTTGCCCCTCACAGCGACAAGGTGATTGAGCTGCCCCCGGGTGTCACGTTCGAAGGGGGCGACCTGCTCGTGGCGAGCCCCGACACGGTGCTGATCGGCCACTCGGAGCGGACCTCACTCGGGGCCATCATGGCGATCGCGCACGAGTTGTTCGAGTGCACGTCGATCGAGCACGTCCTCGCCGTCGACCTGCCCAAGCGGCGGGCCACCATGCACCTCGACACGGTGTTTACCTTCGCGTCGCCGGAGGAGGTGATCGTCTTCCCCCCGCTCCTTGAGACCCACGGCTTCGGGTACGCGATGCACTTCACCGCCGCGGACGAGACGGGGCGGTTCGTGACCGACATGCGCCGCAACCTGCGCGACGTGCTCGACGAGCTGCTCGACCGCGACCTGACGTTTATCCCCTGCGGCGGGACGGAGCGACTCCACCAGGAGCGCGAGCAGTGGACGGACGGGGCGAATGTGTTTGCCGCGGCGCCGGGGGCGATCCTGGGCTACGAGCGCAACAGTCGCACCTTCGAGCGCCTGCGGAAGCACGGCTACCGGATCGTGTCCGCCGAGAGCTTTCTGTCTTACTTCGAGTCCGGCGAGTTTCACCCCGGTCGAGAGAAGGTCGCAATCCAGCTGGGGGGAACTGAACTGTCACGGGGACGGGGCGGGCCGCGCTGCATGACGCTCCCGATCGCGCGCCACGCCACGCCCTCGGGCGACGCCTCCGTACACGAGTAGCAGCGTAGACGAGTAGCGGCATCGGGACAAGCTGATCGACAAGCCCCTTGTGCCCGGAGGCTCTCCGCGCTCGTTCCCCCATTCTTCCATTCTCCAACGCGGGCCCCGAAACTGCCGTTTGCGCCGACAGGTTTGAATATTGAGTATCGCCTTTGAATCCACCCCTCGGTGCCTATGCGTGACGTAATCATTATCGGGGCCGGCCCCGTCGGGCTCGCCTGTGGTGTTGAGGCCAAGCGCCGCGACCTCGATGCGCTCCTCATCGAAAAGGGCGCCCTCTGCAACTCGTTTATCGGGTACCCCACCCGAATGGAGTTTTTCTCCACCCCGGGCCCGCTGGAGATTGGCGGACACCCGTTCCCGACCCGCGATTACAAGCCGCGTCGCGAGGAGGCGCTCGACTACTACCGCCGCGTCGCCACGACGGAGGACCTGAACCTGCGCCTGTACGAGCCGATGACGGACCTCCGAGGGCAGGACGGGCACTACACGATCGTGACCGAGGAGGACACGTACGAGACCCGCAAGGTGGTTGTGGCCACCGGCTTCTACGACGTGCCCAACCAGATGGGGGTGCCGGGGGAGGACCGTGACAAGGTGCGACACTACTTCAAGGAGCCATTCCCGTACGCCCTCACGGACGTGGCCATCGTGGGCGGGGCCAACTCGGCGGTGAAGGCGGCCCTCAACTGCTACCGCCACGAGGCGAATGTGACGATGGTGGTGCGCGATTCGGAGATCGACGACGGGGTGAAGTACTGGCTCCGGCCCGACGTGGAGAACCGGATTGCGGAGGGCTCCATCGACGCCTACTTCGATACGACGGTCTCGGCCATCGAGTCGGACACCCTCCACCTCGACACGCCCGACGGGCCGCAGACGATCGACAATGACTTCGTCCTCGCCATGACGGGGTACCGGCCGAACTACGACTTCCTGGAGCGGCTCGGCATTGCCATCCGCAACGACGAGGCCCGCACGCCGGTGCACGACGAGGAAGGCACCTTTGAAACGAACCGGGACGGCCTGTACCTCGCCGGCACCATCTGTGGCGGCTGCGACACGAGCCGGTGGTTCATTGAGAACGGCCGCGTCCACGCCGAGAAGATCACGGACCACATCGCTGCCACGCTCGAAACCGAGCCCGCCGTGGTGTAGTGCCCAAGGGGAGATGGCGTGCGGAAGGGACACGGTGTTGCGTTCCCAGTCGCGCGCATCTCTCGCCTGATGGGAATAGCTTTCCCGACGCGAAACGCTCCTGGACCAGGGGTCCCCAAGGCTCGTCCTTCGGCGGCGTGGGAAGCGAAAACCTTACCGTGCAAGGAAACGGGCCATCGTCCCCGTTGGACGCATCGCTCGCCTCGGGCCTGGACCCGCGCTCGGCAGGCCATCGGGGAAGGCGTCTAGCCAATTTCGGCCTCCGGACAGCAGGGGCAGGCACGGCTTTTCTCAGAAGCGGCGCGGCCGTCGCTTTGCCCGAACCGGGAACCCCATTCCGAAAACACGCATTTCTCGGGCGCAACTTTCCCTCGCTCATCTCGCCGAACGTGGAAACGCAATGTCCACACCGGCTCGTCTCTGCTTCCTTTCTGCGCTTGTCTGCTTCGCCGTACTTGCTGGCGCCTGCCAGCCGGAGCCGGCGTCGTCCCGGGACGCGGCTGCGCAAGCACAGGACGCAGAAACCTACGGGGCGCCCGTCGATGCGGCGTCGGCGCGGACGGTGGCGGAGGTGGCGGCGAAGCCGTCGAAGCTTGACGACACGACCGTGACGGTTCAGGGACGCATCTCGACGGTGTGCCAGAAGAAAGGGTGCTGGCTCGCGCTGGATACGGGCACGGCGCCGCCGATCCGCGTGCTCGTGCCGCGTACCGACGACGGATACGACTTCACGGTGCCGACGACACTATCTGGCCGGGCCACGGTCACGGGCACGCTGCAGACCGTCGAGTTCGACGCCGCCACGCAGAAGCATCTTGCCGAGGACGGAGCCCCGCCGGCACCCGCCCAGGAGGTTCAGATTGCGGCGACTGGCATCCGGGTGGTGCCCGATGCTTGACCATCCGTCCTAAGCAGTGCTGCGGCGCGACCGAATTCCGTACGCTACACGCATCACTCGTTCTGAGGCCGAGACGGGGGGCTTGTCCGCAAAACGCCTTCTGTCCTGCCGAAAAGACAGCCCGCTGACCGGCGCTACGCCGTGTCGTTTACCTTGAACTGACGGAGGGCCCGGATGGCATTGGGGTCATCGGAAAGGGAGGTGGCCGCGTCGATGATCTGACGGAGTTGGTCGTCGCTCAGGGGCTGATCGATCGCGTTCACGTCGTAGGCGATGCCGAGGTCGGGAAAGTCGCGGTGGCTGGACTGGAGGTTGCTGGCCCCGGCCTCGTAGATGGTGTCGTCGATGGCCTTTTTCGTCCCGCGCACGTCGCTGTGCACCACGGCCAAGACCCAGTGTGGGAGCTCGGCGTTCACGCCGATCGTGTGCCCCTGCCCGAAGACGGTATCGCGGACGGTGCCCTGCTCGTTTAGGAGCCGGGTAGAGGTGCCCATCCGCGAGGCAATGCGGGGCTGGGCCTCCTGGGTGGCGGCGCCGATGTGAGGCGTGGTAAAGACGTTGTCCATCTCGGCGTACGGATTGGTCCAGTCCTCGTCCGCGCTGCCCGGCTCGTCGGGAAAGACGTCGACCGCCGCAGCGCGCACGTGATCTTCGTCGATGGCCCGCTTGAGGTCGCCCGGGTCGTACAGAAAGCCGCGGGCCGCGTTGATGAAGGCGCGCGGGCTGTTGTCCGGCCGGTCCGCGCCGAGCTGGCGGAAGTGGCTGTAGTCGAGCAGGCCGCTGTTGGGCTGTCCCTGCGGGTCCTCCGCCGAGACGTGCACCGTCACGAAGTCGCCCTTCCGGAACGCCTCCGCAAGGCTGGAGCACGAGGTCCAGCCCAGCGTGGTCCCCACCTCTCGGGCCACGTCCGCCTCGTCGTAGAAGCGAATGTTCATTCCAAAGGCGTCGGCCAGGCGGGCCAGCTGCTTGCCAATGTTGCCGAGCCCGATGACGGAGAGGGTCTTGTCCATCAGCTCGTAGCGGCGGGTGCTGTCCTTCGTCCACAGGTGCCGGCGCCCCGTTTCGTTGGCGGTGTAGAGCCGACGGGCCAGCACGACCATCTCGCCCATCACCATCTCCACGACCGACCGGCCGTTGCTGACCGGATCGTTGAGCACGAGCACCCCCTCGTCGGCGCAGGCCTGCTTGTCGACCGTGTCGTCGCCGATGCAGCACAGCATGACGCCCGCCAGGTTGTCGGAGGCCTGCACCACGGGCTCGTCAACGACAAACTTGCTTCGCTTGTAGATCAGATCGTGCTGCCCCTCGCGCAGCCGGTCGACCATCGCGTCCTGGTCGTAGCACTCCGGCTTGGGCACCCGATCCGGCTCGATGCCCTGCTCGCGCAGGAGCGTGTCGAGGCTCGGGTCCGGCTCCTCCAAGATCAGGGCCTTTTCGAAATGATCGTTGAGGAAGCGCGTCTGTAGAGACTCCATGGTATGGACGTTTCGGTCGCTGAAGCAGTGGAGGCTGGGCGGGCGTAGATCAACTAAATACAACAGAAGCCCCTGCTACGTGCAGGGCACATCCGTAAAAAACGGGCCACGTTTCTGGACGAGGGGCGCACCAGAGAAGAAGCCGCCGGGCCTGTAGACGCGGCGGCTCTTCGGTCTCCATGATGGCAGGGATGCACCGTCGGGCAAAACGGCGTGCCTTGCACTGGGTTACAGGACGTCCTTTACCGTCTCGCCAATGAGGGCGGGATTCTTGACCACCGTCGCCCCGGCCTCGTCGAGCGCCTGAAACTTGGCCTCGGCCGTGCCGGAGCCGCCGGACACGATCGCCCCGGCGTGGCCCATGCGGCGGCCCGGAGGCGCCGTGCGCCCCGCGATGAAGCCGAAGACAGGCGTGTCCATGTGGTCCTGGATGTAGCGGGCGGCCTCCTGTTCGTCGGTGCCGCCGATCTCGCCGATCAGAACGATGCCGTTCGTGTCGGGGTCGTCCTCGAACAGCTCGAGGGCGTCGATGAAGCGCGTGCCGATCACCGGGTCGCCCCCGATGCCGACCGCCGTGCTCTGCCCAAAGCCGGCCCGCGTGATCTGGTCGACGGCCTCGTAGGTGAGGGTCCCGGAGCGCGAGATGATGCCGATGGAGCCGGGCTCAAAGATCATGGCCGGCATGATGCCCACCTTGGCCGCGCCCGGCGTGATGACGCCCGGGCAGTTTGGGCCGATGAGGTGGGCGCCCTTCTTCTTGACGTACTGGTAGGTGGGCTTCATGTCCGCCACCGGAATGCCCTCCGTGATGCAGATGATGACCTCGGCCCCCGCGTCGGCGGACTCCTGGATGGCGTCGGCCGCGAACGGAGGCGGAACGAAGATGATGGACGTGTTGGCGTTCTCCTGCTCCACCGCCTCGGCGACGGTGTTGTACACCGGCCGGTCCAGGTGCGTCTGTCCGCCCTTGCCGGGGGTAACGCCCGCCACCACGTTGGTGCCGTAGTCGATCATCTGTTCGGCGTGGAAGGTGCCCTCCGAGCCCGTAAAGCCCTGCACCACTACGCGCGTGCCGTCGTCGACGAGAATACTCATGCGTCCAGAAGGTTGAAATGGAAGGTCTCAGCGTGGAAGGGAGGGCCTGTGCCCGGCCGTAGCGTCACCCGCAGCCTAACGAGCATCGCCAACAACTGCTAGGGGCGAGGACGAAAAAAAGCCAAAATCGACGGAACGGTTCTACGGAGGGGACCCGTCGGCGGTGGTCGCCATCCGCCGTGAAGCAAGGCGGGGCTGGGGTTCGTGATTTATGCAACGTGCCCTGTGAACCTCAGGCTCGTGGTGTCACGCACCTCGTCTCATGCATTACGTCTCGCTCTTCACTCCATGATCGTCTCGCCGATGCGCAGGAGCAGCGCCTCGTCGAAGTGGGGCCCGAGAAGTTGCAGCCCCACGGGCAGTCCCGGCGTGTCGGGGTGTTCGCCGATGGGCACCGTGAGGCCGGGCAGGCCCGCGAGGTTGGCCGTGACGGTGTAGATGTCGTTCAGGTACATTTCGAGCGGATCGTCGGTCTTCTCGCCGAGCCGAAACGGGGGGGTCGGCGTCGCGGGCGTGACGAGGGCGTCGACGTCCTCGAAGGCCTGTTCGAAGTCGTGGCGGATGAGGGTGCGCACGCGCTGGGCCTTCTCGTAGTACTTATCGTAGTAGCCGGCGGAGAGGGCATAGGTGCCGAGCATGATGCGGCGCTTCACCTCTTCGCCGAAGCCCTCGGTGCGGCTGCGGGTGTAGAGGGCGTCGAGGGTGCTCTGCTCGTCGTCGAGCTGCGCCTCGAGGGTGTCCACGCGCGCCTCGTCGCCCTGTGCGCGGGCGGTGGCGAGATCCTCCTTCAGCTCCTCGCGGCGCTCCTGGAGGGCCTGCTTCGTCTCCTGCAGGTCGGCCCGGTGGCCGTAGCGGATGCCGTCGTAGCGGGCGAGGTTGCTAGAGGCCTCCGCCGTGGCAACGAGGTAGTAGGTGGCGACGCCGTATTCGGTGTGGGGGAGGGACACCTCCTCGACGGTCGCGCCGGCGTCTTCGAGCTGGTCGACCTGTTCCGTCACCATGCGGCGGATGTCCGCGTCGAGGCCCTCGGCGAAGTACTCTTCGGGAAGGCCGAGGCGAAGGCCCTCCACCCCGTCGCCGAGGGCCTCCGTGTAGTCGGGCACATTGACCGAGGCGCTGGTGGCGTCGCGCTCGTCCTTGCCCGCAATGACATTGAGGATGGTCGCTGCGTCTTCCGCGCTCCGGGTCAACGGCCCGACCACGTCGAGCGACGACGCAAACGCGACGAGGCCGGAGCGGCTGACGCGGCCGTACGTGGGCTTCAGGCCCACCGTGCCGCAGAACGCGGCGGGCTGGCGCACCGAGCCGCCCGTGTCGCTGCCGAGGGCGGCGTGGCACATGCCGGCGGCCACCGCCGCGGCCGACCCGCCCGACGACCCGCCCGGCACGTACTCGGGGGCATGTGGGTTGCGCACGGGGCCAAAGTGCGAGGTCTCGTTCGACGAGCCCATCGCAAACTCGTCGCAGTTCGTCTTGCCAATGAAGATGGCGCCGGCGTCGCGCAGGCGGTCGATCACCGTCGCGTCGTAGAGCGACGAGAAGTCTGCGAGCATCTTCGACCCGCAGCTAACCGGGTAGCCCCGGATGCAAATGTTGTCCTTCACGGCCAGGACGAGGCCCGCAAGGGGGCGGGGGTTGCCGCGCTCACGCTGGCTGTCGAGGTATCGGGCGTGGTTGAGAGCGCCGTCCTGGTCGACGCTCGTAAATGCGTTGATCTCATCGTCACGCGCGTCAATGCGCTCCAAAAAAGAAGAGACCAGGGCTTCGCAGCTGGTCTCTCCGGCGTCGAGGGCGCGACGGGCGTCGGCAAATGTCGGGTACTCCATGCGTAGACGGGAAAATTCTGCGGAGAAGGGAGCGCAGCGGAGGGGGGAAACAGATGTGGATGGGGCGGCCCGGATCAGGCACGCTCGGGCGGCGGCTACGAGGCCTCCTTCTCCTGCTCCTGGACGTTCGACCCGGCGGCGTCCGGAGACTGTGAGCCGTTGTCGGCAGACTCTTCGGCGGCCGGCTCTGAGGAGCGCGCCCGGGTCTGTTCCTGGGAGCGCTGCTGGGGGTCCTGACGGGGCTGGGGAGCGCCTTGCTGCGGGGCCTGCGGCTCGTTGATCTGACGGCCCTGGCTCTCGTTCTCAATCTCGCGGGAGATCTCGTTCGTCGCGCTTTTGAACTCCCGGATGCCCTTGCCGATGCCGCGCGCGATCTCAGGGATCCGCTTTGCCCCGAACACGAGCAGCAGGACCAGGAAAATGATAATCAGTTCGGGAAAGCCGATGCCGCCCATGGGGGTCGTGGAGAGCTTGGTGGGAAGAAAAAGAGAGCGCGCTCCGGACTGCCGGCTGCCTTGAGGCAAGCAGGCACTGCCGACGGTGCCAGATGAGCAACTTTCAGTTGGACGCGACGCAAACGAGGTGGGGGAATGGGGGTTCCAGCCCTGTGTGGCCTCCGCAAAGATGAACGCGCTTCCCGAAACAGCCCCCCGTGCGGTCATGTATCGGTGGAAAACTTTTTTCGCCGTGCGCCCCTGTCCGCTCGCTCCGGGACCGGCGAGGCTCGTTTGTTCTTCGCCATCTTCCTCCCCACGCCGATGTCTTCGACGACCGCCCCCGACGCCAAGACGCTTACCCAAGACGACATCCGGAGCTGGCCGAAGGCCGAACTGCACTGCCACCTCGACGGCTCGGTGCGGCTGGAGACGATGCTCGACCTGGCGAAGCAGCAGGGCAAAATGAATGTGCTCCCCGCTGACAGTGTGGAGGGGCTCCGCGACGAGCTTCGGCAGGTGGAGGCGTCCGGAACCCTGGAGGCGTACCTTGCCTGGTTCGACTACACGATTCCGCTGCTTCAGACCGAAGAGGCGCTCCGCCGGACCGCCTACGAGCTAGCGGCGGACAACGCGGCGGAGAACGTGCGGTACCTAGAGGTGCGGTACTCGCCCATACTGCACGTTGAGTCGGATCTGTCCCTCGAAGCGGTAAACGACGCCGTGATCGACGGCCTCCGGCGCGCGGAGGCGGACTTCGACCTTACGACCTCTCTCATCATCTGTGGCCTTCGGGATCGGTTCGAGAGCGCGTCGATGCGGCTGGCGGAGCTGGCCATCGAGTACCAGCATGAAGGGGTCGTGGCGTTCGACCTAGCAGGGGGCGAGGCGGGAAATCCGCCGAAGGGGCACCTCCACGCGTTCTACCGGGCCCGCAACAACCTCCTCAACCTCACGATCCACGCCGGGGAGGCCTGGGGACCCGACTCCATCCGCCAGGCGCTCTTCTACTGCGGGGCGCACCGCATCGGGCATGGCATCTCGCTGCGCAAGGACCCGGAACTCATGCAGTACTTTGCCGACCACCGCATCCCGCTCGAGATCTGCCCGACGAGCAACGTGGACACGCAGGCGGTGCCGAGCCTGGAGGCCCACCCCATCGAGACCTACGTGCGGTCCAACATCCCGGTCACCGTCAACACCGACAATCGCCTCTTCAGCCGCACCTCAGTGACGAAAGAGCTCTGGCGCGTGTACCAGCACTGCAACCTGGAGGTGCGTCATCTCCGTGAGATCGCTCTCAATGGGTTCCGGTACGGGTTCCTGCCGCACCAGCAAAAGCAGGACCTCCTCCGGTCGGTCACGGACGACTTTCCGGTGGCGGAGACCTCGGAGACGCCGCTGTGGTAGGAGCGAAGGCGGCGCGCGAGAGTGCGAACCGATTGCTTCCCATCCCGGCGGTTTCCTGTGTGTAGGACATCCAAAGCCTCCAGCGCAGGATTGTCGGGGAGCGTCCTGTTGCCTATCATGCACCCTGTTCGTTTCCCGCTTTGACTGCCGTACCGCCCATGGTTCAGACAATCGATCAGGCCGCCTCCCTGCGCGGCACCGTGTCCCTGCCCGCCGACAAGTCGATTTCGCACCGCACCGCCATCCTGTCGGCGCTCGGGGAGGGGCGCTCCCGGGTGTATAACTTTCCCAACTCGGCCGATCCGCAGTCGACACTCGACTGTGTGCGCACCCTCGGGATTGAAGCCGGCCGCAACGACGAAGGGGTGCTTGCGATCCACGGCCGTGGGCTGGGCGGACTGCACCCCCCGAGCGAGCCGCTCGATTGTGGCAACTCCGGCACCACCATGCGCCTACTCTCGGGCGTGATGGCCGGGCAGGAGTTTGGCAGCGTTCTGACCGGGGACGAGTCCCTCCAGCAGCGGCCGATGGAGCGCATTGCCGACCCCCTGCAGGCCATGGGCGCGCGAATTGATCTGCGGAGCGGGCACGCGCCCATCCGCATCCGCCCGCAGCGCCCGGAGGGACTGCGGCCCCTTGAGTATCGGCTGCCGGTGGCCTCCGCTCAGGTCAAGTCGTGCGTACTGCTCGCCGGGCTGTACGCGTCGGGGCGCACCGTCGTGATCGAGACGACCCCCTCGCGCGACCACACCGAACGCATGCTGGGCCTGGAGGTGCAGGAGGTGGGCGGCGAGCGCCGCATCATCGTGGAGGAGGATCACACCGTGCCGGCGGTCGACTGGTCGGTGCCCGGCGACTTTTCGGGGGCGGCCTTCTTCCTCGTGGCCGGCACGCTGGTGCCGGATAGCGAGCTGCGCCTCGACGACGTGGGCTTGAACCCCTCGCGCACAGCCCTGCTTGAGGTGCTGGACGGGATGGGGGCCAACATCACGGTCGAGAATGAGCGGGTGCAGGGAAGCGAGCCGGTTGGGGACATCACCGTCCGCTCCGCGTCGCTCTCCGGCATCGACATTGGGGGAAGTCTCATCCCCAATCTCATCGACGAGATTCCCGTCATCGCCGTGGCCGCGGCCTGCGCGGAGGGGCGCACCGAGATTCGGGACGCCGAAGAGCTACGCGTGAAGGAAACCGACCGCCTCCACGCCATGGCGCAGAACCTGGAGGCGCTGGGGGCGGACGTGCAGGAGCGAGAAGACGGCCTCATCATCGACGGCAACGGCCCCAATCTACTGGGGGCCGCGGTGACAAGCCACGACGACCACCGCATTGCCATGGCGATGGGGGTGGCCGGCCTCGTGGCGCACGGCACCACCACCATTTCCGATGCGGAGTGCGCCCGCGTGTCGTTCCCGGGCTTTTGGGATGAGCTCTCGCGCGTGTCGGTGTCCTGAAGGAGAGGCGGGCTGTTTTCTAATGGGTGCCCGCGCTCGGAGATGGAAGAGGCACGGGGACGCTGTCGGTTGCGCATCGGTCGCCGGCTCGCGCGCAGGTGAAATCAAAAGTTGAGGGCTGAGCTCCGACGGTCCGTCGCGATTCCGAGAGGTCTCCGCCGGGGTCCAGCCACCAACGTTGCTACTTGGCTGCGAGGACGTCTACGTGCTCAATCTGGGGCGGCTCTTCAAGAAGCTCGTCGGCATGCTCCATCAGGGCCGCGGCGATCTCGCCGTCGAGGTGTGCCTGTCGGCCCTCATCGCCCGCGAAGGTATCGAAGATGCCGAAGGTGGTATCGTCGATCTGGAGGGCGTACCAGGAGACGGTCTTTTCCTCGTCCTCCGCGAGCGGAAGGGCGTCCTCGAGGAAGGTGCGAACCTCCTCCACCTTGTCGGGCTTTGCGTGCAGGCGAGCGAGAAGAGACTTCTGTTCGTTGGCCATGGTTGGGTGTAGAATTGAGTTGGAAGAGAGGAGAGAGCGCAGGTACTGGTGATGCCACCAGACCTACCTTCTGTAATTCTCGGGTCGTGGCAGTGTCTCCTCACAAGCGTTACCATCCCCCAACATCTTGGGGGGCTCGGTGGAGACCAATGAACGTTCTCGGGACCACGATATACTTCTTCGCCGCGTTCCCACCTGGTACACTCGCAACCAATTCCTCCACCGATGAGGCCCCGCCCCTCCGGCCCGAACGGTCCTCGTCCTCTCACCGACCGGGAGGCGGAGATTGCCCGTCGTGTCCGCCGATCCCTTCACCTGCCGACCACCATGTCGGAGGAGGAGGTGGCGAAGCAGTTTCGGGACAGTGTGGCGTGGCGACGCGCGCGGCTGATGCTGGCGAGCGAAGAGTTGCGCCGGCGGCTCGGGGATGCCCTTGGGCCGCTTGCGTCATGGATGCGTGGTCAGGCACAGTCTCTGCTTAGCCGCGCGCAGAGGGCTTGGCGGCAGTTCCGAGGGTGAGGGGGCTGTTCGACGCGGAGGGCCGCCCGTTCCTCCACCGGCGAGACAGCGTGCCGGTCCGCGTGTGCGCTACGCGTCCTCGCCATCGCGAGCGGGGACGAGCGACTTGCCAAAGCTCTTCACGGTGAAGACGGGGCAGGAGGCGCTCCGGGTCACCTTTTCCGCCACGCTCCCGATGAGGAAGCGCTGAAGCCCCGTGCGGCCGTGCGTCGCCATCACGACGAGGTCGGCGGCATGATCCTCGGCGAAGTCCACGATGTCGCGGGCGGCGTAGCCGGCGAGCACGTGCATGTCGATCGGCGCGTCGACGTCGTCGAGGTCCGCGACCAGCGCTTCGAGGGCCTCCCGGGCACGCTCCTGCACGTCGGGCTGGGAAGGGGCGAGCGGATCGATGCCGTACGCGGTCGGGAAGGTCGCCTCCTCGACCACGTGCAGGAGATCGATCGACGCGCTGTAGGCATCCGCTAGGGCCGTGGCGTGGTCCACCACGAGGGGCGACTGCTCCGACAGGTCGACGGGCACGAGCACACGGTCGATCGGGGTTTGGGCGGGGGCGTCCCCGTCGTCCGCGAGGACCGTGAAGACCGGGCAGGGTGCCTGGCGTACCACCTCTTCGGCCACGCTCCCACTCAGCAGCCGGTCCATGCCCTTCCGGCCGTGGGTGCCCATTACCACGAGGTCCGTATCCTGCTCGGTGGCCTGCTCCACGATCGCCGTCTCGGGCGCGGTGCTGTCCGTCTGGGCGTACACGACCGGCACCGTGCCGCGCTCCTGCGTCACGGTTTGGACCTCCATGCGCTGCGGGGCCGCGCTGTCAACCGCATCCCCCTCCACGGGCGTCACCGGCAGAAAGTCCATGGGGTTGGATGCGTCTCCCTCGTCGGGCGTCACCACGTTGAACACACAGATGGTGGCGCCGGACCGCAGCGCTAGGTGCGCGGCGTGGGCGAACGCGTCCTCGGCCACCGAGGAGAAGTCGGTCGGGAACAGAATGGTGTCAATGTTGAGCATCGGAAGGGGTACAGAATCAGAGACGAAACGGTGAGGAAACGAGATTATGTGCTCTCTTCGCTCTCCACCCACTGCACGGCGTGCTTCATGAGCTCGTTGGCGGAGTCGAAGTTGAGCTTGTTCTTGATCCGGGCCCGGTACGACTCGACGGTCTTGACGGACAGGTGGAGCCGTTCGGCGATGTCGCGCGTCGAGAGGCCCTGCCCCGTCAGCTCAAACACCTCTAGTTCGCGGTCGCTCAACACTTCGAGCGGCGACTGCATGATGCGCTCGCGCCCGCCCTCGGCCATGCTCTGCAGCAGTCGCTCGTTGATCTCCTCGCTTACGAAGATGCGGCCGTTGAGCACTTTCCGGATGGCCTGCACAATGTCGTCGCCGGCCTCCTGCTTCATCACGTAGCCCCGAGCCCCGGCCCGGATGCAGCGCTCGGCGTAGAGGGTCTCATCGTGCCGGGAGACGACCAGAATCTGCACGTCAGGGGCCCGCGACTGGAGGTGCTTGATCAGCTCCATCCCGCTCATGCCGGGCAGGGAAATGTCCACAATGACGAGGCTGGGGGACAGGTCCTCAATTTCGCTGAGGACCTCCTCGGCACTGTCCATCTGGCCGGCCACGTTGAGGTCGGCCTCCGCCTCAATGGTGCGGGACAGGCCCTTTCGCAGGAGCGGATGGTCGTCGACCAGTACGATGTCTTTCATGGGAGGGCACGGTGCGGTGGCAAAAGAAGGAGGACGTGCATCCCTGCTCCAATTCACGTGGCTTCGTGCAGGCAGCAAACAGGATAACGTGTATTGCGGGGAACGGAAAGTATCGAGTCGGGCCGGTCATCTGTATCGGGGGGCTGTCGTTTTTCCCTGTGGGGGATCCCCCGACGAGAGGCTGTTCTCGACGCGCACTACGACTCGGCCGGTACAGGAGCCCGGTCCTCGTCCACGACCACGTCGGCCGTCCGGGGGATTGTGCAGGTGACCACCGTTCCGTCCCCGAGCTCGCTTTTGATTTCGAGGCCGCCCCCGATGATGCGGGCACGATACTGCATGATGTGGACCCCCATCCCGGAGCTGTCCGCCACGTCGGGGTCGAAGCCAGTGCCGTCGTCCCGCACCTGGAGGCGGATCTGCTCGTCGCCGGAGGCCAAAACGATCTTGAGGTCGTCGGCCTCGCCGTGGCGCACGGCGTTGCTCACGGCCTCCTGCGCGATGCGGTAGAGGTGCGTCGCGACCGTGTTGTTGTGAACGAGAACGGTGTCGACCTCCCGGAACGAACACCCCACGTTGAACATCCGCACGGCATTTTGGGAAAGGCGACGCAGGGCCTCGGTCAGGCCGTTGCCCTCCACGTCCACCGGAATCAGGCCGTGCGACAAGTCGCGGGCGTACTGGTCGGCCTCCTTGACGTGATCGGTGATTTCGGCCATGTCCTCGGCGCGCTCGTGGCCCTCCTCCTCCAGTTGCCGGGCCAGGTCCTGGCTCAGCAGGCCGATGCCCGTCAGCATCTGCCCGAGGCCGTCGTGCAGGTCCTGTCCAATGCGGCGGCGCTCCCCTTCACTGATCTCCAGGATCTCCTTCTCGAGCCGGCGCCGCTCGCTAATGTCGCGCACGATGCCGGTGAAGAGAAGCCGATCGCCCAGCTCCACCTCGCTCACGGCCAAGTCCATTGGGAAGGTCGATCCGTCCTTGCGACGGCCCCACACCTCTCGCCCGATGCCGATGATGCGCCTACGCCCGGTTTCGTGGTAGTTTCGAAGGTACTCGTCGTGCTCGTCGCGGTACGGAGGCGGCATGAGCACCTTCACATTTTCCCCAATCACGTCCTCGGCGTCGTACCCGAAGATGTTCTCGGCGGCCTCGTTAAACGATTCGATGTGCCCATCCGCGTCGATTGTGATGATGCCGTCGACCGTCGTTTCGAGGACGGCCTGGGCCTTCGCCTCGCTCTCGCGCTGGTCCTGCCGCACGCGCTTGTGGCGGAGCACCACCGCTACTGCGGTCCAGAGGCCGGCCAGCACCAGGCCGCGTTCCATGAGTGCCTCGGCCGGAACGGAGGCCTCGAACTGGAGGGCATACCCGAGTCCGACGAACACTGTCGTCAGAAGGCCAAATCCGATCGCGGGGCCCCGTCCTTCGAGGAAGAGGGTCAGCAGGATGACCGCGACCTGAAGCATCTCTACGGTCGCCCCCATCGGCAGCATCCAATCCAGGAGAAACAGTGCCCCAGACAGCAGGCCGAGGCCGACGTAGAGCAGAACACGTCGCGAGGGAAGGGGCATGCGGGGAAATGGGGGGCGGGCGGAGAACAGGGGCGCCGGGAGCGACGAGGAAACTGCGGCGTGGTGTAGTGGGCGTGGGAAATGTCCCCACGGTCGCTTTTTGGGAGTTCCTACGACGGAATGGGGTGACCACCGGACCGATGAAGCAGTCCGCACAGCGCTTTTTGTTAATGTTCTTTGCGGGGCAGAGTTCGTCTCGTCTGTCGTTGTTGGCGGTAGTGCCTTCCTGTTACCCGTTCCGGTCCGCCATGCTCCACGCCGCCCACATTCTGTGTCTGGGGTCGCCCACGTCGGCGGTTGGTACGCAGGCCGCGCACCTGGCCCGTCGCCTGGGGGCGACGCTTCACATAATGTCTCCCCCATCCTCCGACCCGGCCGCCACCGGGGCGACGAGAGCGACCCCAGCCTCTGTGAAAGAGGCGGCGATACCGAAACGAATCGTCGAGACGCAGCCCAGCTCCGTGGCGGCGGTGCTCCAGTATGCATGCGACCAGGACATCGACCTCGTGGTGGCCGACACCCCGCGCGACCGTGGGCCGGTTCCGCCGTTTGCCACCGACGTGTCTCAGGCGCTCACTCGGCGCCTCGACTGCCCCGTTTTTGTTGTGGAGCGACAGGGCGACCCGGACGCAATTCAGCGTCTCCTCGTGCCCACCGACCTGTCCGACTGCGCCCTCCGTGCCTTCCGGTACGCCGTAGCGCTGGCACGCCTGTACGATGCCACCATCGACGCCCTACACGTGATTGAGTCCCTTCCGTACGTGGCCCTTACGCCCACGGATCGGCTCTCGCTAGGAGCCACGACGCTGTCGGAGCGCCGGGGGCGCCGCCGGCTTCGCGCCTTTCTCCAGGAAGGAGAGGCGGCGGACGTGCAGGTGCAGCCCCACATTACGCACGGTGACGCCGCGGATCAGATCAGCCGCTTTGCCGACCAGGCCGACGTGGATTTAATGGTGCTTTCGGCCCATGGCAACGACGACGAAGTAGGCCCGTTTGGGCCGGTCGGCACGCGGGTGCTGGGGCGAGTGGCCTGTCCCTTGTTTTTGTTGCGGGCCTCCGGGCCGTCGCTTCTCACCCCGCCCGACGAGGTGGCGTAGTCGTGCCCGCAGTCCGTGGTCGAACGATCGCCACTCGCCGCCGGGATGGACGCCGTCGGCCGCCTTCATTACGTTGGTATTCCCACCGTTCGCTGACCTTCTGCATTAGCTTGCACATTCATGCCCACAACCGTTCCCTCCTCGTCCCCGGACTCGCCCCCCGCGACGCTTCCGGCGCCGTCTCCCACTCAGCCCGTGGCGGGCCGCCCGGTCGACACCGACGCGCCGGCGTTCGACTGGACACCGGTGCCCGACGCGACCCGCTATCGGGTCCAGATCGCGGGCACGGAGGCCTTCGAGGCCGTCCACTACGACGAGACAATGGATCGCGGAACCGCCGTGTCCCTCGGGGCCGTCCTCCCCGACGAGGTCGCCACGGCCTGTTGGCGTGTGCGGGCGGAGGGGGCGGACGAAGCCCGGTCCGACTGGGGCGAGCCGGCCCGCTTCTCGGTTCCGTCGGCGGGACTGGAGGACGCCGACGGCACAGTCCGGGTGGAGGCGCCGCCGGTGCCGCTTCACCCCACGAGCGACCAGGATCCCCCGCTCGATCAGAGTGCTGTTCCGTTCACGTGGGAGGCCGTGCCGGAGGCCACGGGCTACCAACTGCAGGTGGCTCCGGCCGAGACTCCCGAGGACCCGATCGTCGACCTCACGGTTGACCAGACCACGTCGGTCACCCTCTACGACACGCTGTCCGGAGAGGGCACGTCGTTTCACTGGCGCGTGCGCCCGCTTTTCCGCGTGGCCGAGCCGGGGCCCTGGAGCGATTCGGTTCCGTTCGCCGTCGCGCCGCCGGCAGACGACGAGGAGCAGACCCCGGAGGCCGAGGGCCCGCGGGCGTCGGCCCGGATCGCGGGGCCGGCCACACAGGCCCGAACGAGCACGACCCTCTCGCTCGCGGTGTCTTTGCTCGCCGTGCTGAGCTTTATCGCCACCATCGCGCTCATCGTGTTCGCCGGATAGCCCGGCGAAGCGTTCTCACTTCACCCTCACAATGCCCCTGTTCTATGATTCAGCGACGCACCGTCGGCATCGTTGGCACCGGCAACGTCGGCACCGCGGCCGCCTATGCCATGTTCAACCAGAGCCTCGCCAGTGAAATCCTGCTCCTCGACCAGGACACCCGCCGGGCCGAGGGGGAGGCCATGGACCTCATGCACGGCCAGCAACTGGTGGGAGGCATCACGTGCCGCGCGGTCGAGTACTCGGCCCTCAGCAACGCCCAGATCATTGTCCTCTCGGCGGGGGCGAGTCAGCAATCGCCGGACGAGACGCGTCTCGATCTGCTACAGCGCAACGCGAAGATCTTCCGCGAGATCATCATCCAGCTCGACAAGCACGCGCCGAACGCGATCCTCGTGGTGGCGACGAATCCCGTCGACGTGCTCACCTACATCTGCCAGGAGATGAGCAGCCGGCCAAACCGACGCATCCTGGGCACCGGCACGCTGCTGGACACGGCCCGCTTCCGGGCGCTACTGGGGCGGCACTACGGGGTGGATCCCCGCTCGGTGCACGCGTACATTCTTGGGGAGCACGGTGATTCCGAGGTCCCCATCTGGAGCAACGCCACAATTGGGGGGCAAGAGATCCACGGAGAGACCGTGTTGGGGAAGGAGTGGGACGAAGGGACGATGCAGTCGATTTTCGAGCAGGCGCGCGACGCAGCCTACGAAATTATCGACCGGAAGGGCCATACAGACACCGCCATTGGCCTGGTCATCGCCCGCATCGTCCGCGCCGTGCTTGAGGATCAGCAGAACGTGCTGCCCGTCAGCACACGGACCGACGGTGCGTACGGCATCGATGACGTGTGCCTGAGCGTCCCGTGCGTCGTGGGACTGGAGGGCATGGAGAAGCGTGTGGACCCGGAGTTCAGCGACGGGGAGCGAGAGGCCCTCCGCGAATCCGCTCAAGCCCTCCGCGAGAGCCGTGCCGATCTAAAGGTGGGGACGTAGCGACCGCCGGTGAGAGACCCGGGGCGAACAGAACTGGCGCCCAGAATCTACGACGTCGGGAGGTCCGGCTTGGTCACGCCCGACGCTTCCGAGGCGTCCTCATCCGCGGCGGCCTCGTCGTCGGTGGGGGCGCCGTCCCCAGTGGTGGCCGCGGCAGGCTCGTCGTTGCCCGCCTCGTCCTCCTCGTCCCAGTTTTCGATGGCCTCCAGGACGGTGTCCACGATCTCGTCCTCCGGGACCGTGTCCACCACCTCGCCGTGCTTGAAGAAGTGGGCGCGGCCTCGTCCCAGAGAGACGCCGAGGTCGGCCCCTTCGGCCTCCCCAGGGCCATTAACGGCGCAGCCCATCAGGGCCACGTCAAGGTTCTTGTCGAAGCCCCGCTCCGCGACGGCCTGCTCTACTTCCTCCACGACGGTGAAGAGGTCGCCCACGAGCCGCCCGCAAGTGGGGCACGCGATGATGTTGACGCCGGGCCGCCCGATCCCCAGCGACTTGAGGATGCGGTGTCCCACTTTCACCTCCTCCACCGGATCGGCAGCCAGGGAGACGCGAATCGTATCGCCGATGCCGTCGGCCAGCAGCGACCCAATCCCGATCGAGCTCTTGACCGTGCCGGTGTCGAGCGTGCCGCTCTCCGTCACCCCCAGATGCAGCGGGTAGTTCGTCTCCTCGGCCACCTTGCGGTAGGCCTGAATCATCATGTAGGGATCGGAGTGCTTCACCGAGATCACGATGTCTTCGAAGTCGTTGCGCCTGCAGACCTCCACGTGGCGCATGGCACTCTCGAAGAGGGCCTGCGGCTTTGGGTAGCCGTGCTTGTCGAGAATATCTTCTTCCAGAGACCCGGAGTTGACGCCAATCCGGATCGGAACGCCGGCCTCCTTCGCGGCCTCCAGCACCTCGCGCTCCCACTCGCGCTTGCCAATGTTGCCGGGGTTGATGCGCACCTTGTCGATGCCCGCCTCGATGGCCTTGAGGGCGTACTGGTAGTTGAAGTGAATGTCGGCCACGACGGGCACGGGCGCGCCCTGCACGATGTCTTTCAGTGCGTCGGCGTCTTCGGGACGGGGCACGGCCACGCGCACCACGTCGGCGCCCGCGTCCGCCACCCGCTCAATTTCTTCGAGGGTCGTCTCCACCTCGTGCGTCTTCGAGACGGTCATGGTTTGTACAGAGATCGGCGCTTCTCCTCCGATTTGGACATCACCAACCTGGACGGGGCGGGATGAGCGACGAGGACGTTCCATAGACCGAAGCGAATTTAGTAGCGAAAGTAGGTGTGAAGGCGAAGGGGAGTCACGTTGCGCATCCGCGGTCGACGCTGTATCGGCACGTCCCGGGATGGCTCTCGGGTCGATCCTGGCGGGCCTGGACCGCTACATGGCGCGGCCCGTCATGCTCTAGGGGCATCAGGACTCGCTGGCCTCGTACAGGATCCGCTTTTCCTCCTCACTGAGCGCATCGTATCCCTCCTCACTGATTTTGTCGAGGATGCGGTCGACCTCTTTGGTGTGGCCGGCGGACGTGCCCGAGGCCCCATTGGTGTCGCCGGGACGCTGAGTGGGGGCGGGGTCCGAGGAAGAGGAAGACGAGGACTGAAACCAGCCCGTGACACGGGCCACCAGTCCGGAGCCGGAGCGGCGGGAGGAGCGGCCCCGAAACAGAACGCCGATTCCCGGGAGCGTCCCGAGGGCACCCTGTTGATTCTTGGCGTAGAGGAAGCCGGTGAGGGCGCCGCCCCAGTGGGCCGCGACGGCCGTGTTGCCGCCGGGGCGCAGCGCCATCAGCGCGTCGATGGCGAGAAACCCGACGACGACCCACAGCAGGGGCACGACCCCGAAGAAGAGCAGTCGGATCTGTTTGTACGGGTACAGAATCGCCACGGTCGTCAGCACGCCGAGCACCGAGGCAGAGGCCCCCAGCACCGGAATGCTCTGTCCGCCCTGCATCCCGCCCGAAATGCCGGGCGCGATCGGGCTCAGGAGCAGACAGATGAGCGCGCCGCCGACGGCCGTCGTGAGGTACACGCTCCAGAACTGCTCCGACCCCTGCATCCGCTCAAATTCGCGCCCCACCCAGAAGAGCAGAAGCATGTTGATCCCGATATGGAACAGCCCGGTGTGCATGAAGCTGTACGTCACCAGCTGCCAGGGCTCCAGCAGGATGTCCGGAAACACCGGGTGCAGCGCCAAGTGCGACCGGACGAAAAAGAGCCCGGTGCTCCACAGGTTCAGAAACTGCAGGGCCACCCACACCACCACGTTGATTGTGATGATGGTGCGCAGCGCCGACGGCTGCTGGTAGTACCACGTCTTGAAGTCGTACACGGTCGATTGCTGGGCTGTTGGCCCCAATCAAAGGCAAAAGAGGAGAACGCACCGTTTCGGACGGTCCGTCCGCCGGATACGCCGGCTTATACCACGGAGTGGGGGCAAGGTTTGCCGGAGTGGATTCGACGGATGGAATGCCTGGGAAAGTCGGGGCTGAGGGGCAATGCTCAAGTTCGTGGCGGGCGACGCGTGCCTGTGCGGCCCCGCTCAAGAAGGGCTGGCTACCACCGCATCACGCGGTCCGGCTGCATCGGCAGCTTGCCCCGCCAGTACTGAATGAGGAGAAAGCCAATCACCATGCCGCCGAGGTGCGCAAAGTTGGCCACCCCCGCCTGCGTGCCCGTGACCGCCGAGTAGAGCTCCAGCGCCCCAAACCCGGCGACGAGCCATTTGGCCTTGATTGGAAACAGAAACCAGATGTAGATCGGCTGATTCGGAAACATCATGCCGAAGGCCAGAAGGATACCGTACACCCCGCCCGAGGCCCCCACCGTCGGGATGGCCGCGCTCACGAACGCGAGGTGCGTGAGGGCAGCGCCGATGACGCACGCGAAGTAGAAAAATACGAACCGCT
The DNA here is from genome assembly GCF_947077765.1 of Salinibacter grassmerensis. Taxonomy (NCBI): domain Bacteria; kingdom Pseudomonadati; phylum Rhodothermota; class Rhodothermia; order Rhodothermales; family Salinibacteraceae; genus Salinibacter; species Salinibacter grassmerensis. The sequence continues at coordinate 789,285 of NZ_CAMTTF010000001.1, forward strand.
GGGAGCCCCATCGATTCTCGACCTGAACCCCAAACATCCAAAGGGCAAACATATTGAAGAACAAGTGGCCAAAGCTCCCATGTAGGAAGCCGTAGGACACCAGCTGCCAGGGCCAAAAGTCGGGACCGGCGGTGCCGGGTGGGTAGAGCGGCATGAGATTCAGCACGCTCGCCAGCATCGAGGATGGCGGCAGCGTCTCGGCCGCCACAAACTGGGCCAGGAAGAACAGGCCGTTGAGGATGAGAAGGTTCTTAATCACCGGCGGCATCATCGAGACCCGCGTGGGCGGCCGGTACTGAGTGCGTCGCGGCATGCGCTCGGAGCGTCTTGTTTGGGGGAAGGGGTCTGTACAGCAACACAACTCTACTTAGCAATCGTACGACTTGCGAGTCCGTGCGTTCGGGCGGCTGGGGAAGACAAGCTCCTACTACCACTGCATCACTCGTCGTTTTCCTGTTCGGTCCCGTGGTCCTCTTTGTTTCCGATATGCACTTTGGGCGCGGGGCCCGCTCGACAGAGCGAACGAAGGAGGCGGCGCTCGTCGAGTGTCTGAAGGCCCACGCCTCAGACATCGACCATCTGTACTTGCTCGGGGACGTGTTCGACGGGTACATCGAATATCGCCACCTCGTCCCGAAAGGGTTCGTCCGGTTTCAGGGCCTGCTCGCGCGCTGGACCGATCGGGGAATTCCGGTGACGTACCTGCTCGGCAACCACGACCCGTGGCACCAGGACCACTTCTCGGAGGAACTGGGGGTTACGCTCGTTCCCGAATCGGTCGAGGCCACGCACTTCGGGCGACGCCTCCACCTCGCGCACGGAGACGGCCTTGTGGCGACCGACCCGCCGCGCTCCTGGGTGCGGGCCCTGTTCCGCCACCCGGTGCCGGTGTGGCTCTACCGGTCGCTGTTGCCTGCAGACATCGGGCTTGGCCTTGCCCGCTGGGTGAGCCGGCGGCTCCATGATCCGGACGAGGAGGACGCGGCCACGCCTGCACGCCTTCGAACGCAGGCCCACGGGCTCCTCCGGCACGAGACGCTAGACGGGGTCGTCCTGGGACACGGCCACGTGCCGGTCCTGGACCGGGGCCCGGACGGGGTGTATCTCAACACCGGCAACTGGTACGAACGACGGACCTTTGCCCGTTTGGACGAAGGGGGGCTGCACCTCCAGCGCTGGAACGGCACGCGCGCTCAGGGCATTGAATCCGTTCCGCTGTGACGAGGCGCAACCTCCCCCTTTCGCTTGTTTTCCTGCACCGGCTTGCGGGTCTATGTCTGAGTGGTCCTATTCCGACGAGGAGCTCGATCAGTACTTTCGCGACCGGTCCGCTCGAGAAGATAATCGTTCAGGGGGCGGCCCATCGGGGGACGAAGGGAACGGCCACGAGCGCCCGACCACCGGTGTCCGTGGCTTCTTTCACCGTCACATCTCGGACCCGTGGATGGCGCAGGCCGCCGCCGTGCTCTCCGTCCTCACGGGACTGTTGGTAATGGGGATGCTCGCGGCAGGAACGTACGTCTGGACCCTGACCGACGACATCCCGTCGACCGAGCGCCTGGAAGACCCCACCATGCAGCTGGCCACCATCGCCTACACGGCCGACGGAGAAGAACTGGCCCGGTACGCCCGACAGAACCGCTCGTGGGCTCCCTACGACAGCATCTCGTCCCACGTTACCGACGCGCTCATCGCGACCGAGGACCGGCGGTTTTACCGGCACTGGGGCGTGGACCCGAAGGCCATCATGGCCGCGGTGGCCGACATCTTAACCGGGGGCTTCCGGGGGGCGTCGACCATCACGCAGCAACTCGCGCGCAACCTGTACAACGAGGAGGTGGGACGGGCCGTCACCATCCCGCGAAAGGTCCGAGAAATGGTGACCGCCGTGGAGCTCGAGCGGCGCTACACGAAGCGGGAGATTCTGGAGATGTACCTCAATACCGTGAGCTTTGGGGGGAACGTATACGGCATCGAGTCCGCGGCCCGGACGTATTTTGGCCGGCGCGCCGCGCAGCTTGATCCCCTTCAGGCCGCCACCCTGGTGGGCATGCTGCGGGCGACCTCCTACTACAACCCAGTCCGAAACCCGCAAAACGCGAAGCAACGGCGCAACGTGGTCCTGCGGCTGATGCAGGAGCAGGGCGCCATCGGCGCTGCCTACTACCGCGAACACGTCGACGACCCGGTGCGGGCCGACTACCACTCCTCGCGCCTCTCTGCGAGCCTCGCTCCGTACTTTGCCGAGCACGTGCGCACCACCCTGTCGGACTGGGCCACGAACGAGAAATACAGCGACCACCCCCTCCACGGCCGCGACATCTACGGCGACGGGCTGCGGGTGTACACGACCCTCGACTCCAAGCTGCAAAAGCTGGCCCGAGCATCGGTCAAGCACAACATGACCGCGCTCCAGAAGGTGGTGGGCTACCAGTGGAGCGAGCCCTCGCCCGGGCTCTACAGCAGCTCGCTGGCGGACTACCGGTCGCTGACGCCGGGCGAAGACTACGAGCCGTTCGCCCACTTTTGGGAGTCGAACCCTGAGGTCCTAGACGACTTCATCCGCCAGACGACCCGCTACGACACGCTGCGGGCCCGCGGGATGGGGCCAAAGGCGGCGGTGGACCGGCTTCGTGGCGCCCCGTCGTTCCTCGACTCGCTGAAGACAACGAAGAGTCGACTGGGGGCGGGCCTCATCTCCCTCGACCCCCGGAACGGGCACGTGAAGGTGTGGATCGGGGGACGCGACTTTGAGACCGAGAAGTACGACAAGGTCGGCATTGCCCGGCGCCAGCCGGGATCGACGTTCAAACCGTTCACCTACACCGCCGCCATCGACAACGGCTACTCCCCCTACGACACGCTTCTGGACAGCACGTTTACCTGGGAGGACGCGGGGGCGGACACGACATGGTCGCCCCAGAACTACAACGGAGAGTCCTCCGGGGAGATGCTGACCCTGAGCCAGGGGCTGGCCAATTCCAAAAACACGATCACGGCCCGGCTCGCGCTCGACCTGAATCCGCAGACGGTCACCACGTACGCACGCCGAATGGGCATTCCGGAAGAAACCCTGAGGGCGGTTCCGTCCATTGCACTCGGCACCAGCAACGTGCGGCTGCTCGACATGGCTGCGGGCTACAGCACCCTGGCAAATGGAGGGCTCTACAACGAGCCGGTAGCGATTACTCGGGTGGAGGATCGGTACGGCAATGTTCTTTGGGAGGCCTCCCCGAGTCCGCGGGAGGCCCTTTCCGAGCGCACGGCCTACACGGTCGTCGACATGATGCGCGGGGTAATCGATTATGGCACCGGCGTGCGGATCCGCACGCAGTTCGACCTTGGGGAGTACGACCTGGGCGGGAAAACGGGAACCACCGACCGGGCGGCGGACACGTGGTTTATGCTCATGCACCCCGAGCTGGTGAGCGGCTCCTGGGTGGGCTTTGAGGACCAGCGACTGACCTTCCGAACGGGCTTCTGGGGGCAGGGGGCCCACACCGCGCTGTTCCTCGTCGGCGACTACTACCGGCGCATAACCGAGGCGGACGAGGTGTCGCTCGCGGAAACGTCCTTCCCGCTCGTGCAGGGATACGGCGCCCCGGAAGACACGACCGGCAGCCAGAACGGCGGGCGCGTCGGGTGGTAGGAGCGGGCCGATGGGCGTTGCATCGCGACGCCCGAACGACTTTTTCCATCCTGGTCCCTTTCATCGGTCTCTCGAATCCGGTCGCCCGACGTCGTGAAGCTGCTCCACACCGCCGACATCCACCTGGGATTCAAGACACACGGACAGCGCGACGCGGACACGGGCCTGAACACACGGCTCCTCGACGTGCGGCGCTCACTGGAGGCCGTCGTCCAGCGTGCCCTCGACGCCGACGTGGACGCGTTTTTGTTCTGCGGGGACGCCTACCACACCGCAGACCCCACCCCCACGCAGCAGGACATCTTTGTTCAGTGCCTCCGGCCCCTCGCCGACGCGGACATCCCGGTCGTGCTGATCGTGGGCAATCACGACCACCCTGTCACGTTCGGCCGCGCCTCATCGCTTGACATCTTCGACCACATCGCCGGCGAGGTTCATTGCTACCGCAAGCCGGCGTCCAGCGTCCAGGTCCTTGACACGAAACGCGGGCCGCTCCAGGTCATTCCGCTGCCCTGGCCCATCCGCAGCCAGATCCTGGCGAAGGACGAGTACCGCCGCATGTCGCCGGATGAGCTTCGCCAGTTCGTGGAGGAGCACTACGTGACCTACGTTCAGCGCCGGGCCACCGAGATTGTGGATGAGGAGACCGGCGTCACGCCGGGGGGCACCGAGCGCGCCCTGTCGCCCGACGTGCCCACCGTGCTGGCGGGACACGTGACCGTGCAGGGCGCCGCCCTGTCCGGCTCGGAGCACACCACCACGATCGCGTCGGAGCCGAAGTTTACCGTGGGGCAACTCGCCGTGCAGCCCATCGACTACGTGGCCCTGGGCCACGTGCACCGGCCCCAGAACCGCAACGAGGAGGGCCACCCGCCCGTCGTCTATTCCGGTAGCATCGAGCGTGTGACCTTCAACGAGGCCGACGAGAGCAAGGGCGTTCAACTGGTAGACATCGAGCCGGGACGCGACCCGATCACCCACACGACCTTCGTCGAAACCCCCGCCCGTCCGTTCGTCGCCGTGTCGGTCGACGCCCGAGACGCAGACGCCCCGACCGAGCGCGTTCTGGCGGCGATCCACGAACGAGATGTCGCCGACGCCATCGTGCGGGTTCGGTACCGCGTGCGAGAGGAGCAAGTGGCGCAGGTCGACCCCGAACAGGTTCGAGAGGCCCTGGCAGACGCCGATACGGTCGCCGGAATCGAACGCACGGTGGACCCGGCCGATCGCAAACGACGGACGGCGGTCACGCGCGAGTCCGGGCTCGAGGAAGCGGTGCGCCAGTACGTAGGGCAGCACGACGAGCTGTCGGGACTGGAGGACGACCTCGTGGAGACGGCCCTGTCACTTAAGGCAGAGCTGGACGCCGACGAGACGAACCCTGGGTGAGAATCATTCCCCGAGGAGCCCACAGGGCGACTCCTGAGCCCGTCCTCTCCTTGAGCCGATCGTGCGAAATCTGTAATTGACGCCGTCGTGCCGAGGCACGGTTGAATGTTCGCCCACCTACCTCCATCTTATGCGCATCCCATCATTCATTCCGTGCTCGAAGCTGGGGACGTACGGCTCCGCAAGCCGTACGAACAGTTTCGCAATCAACGCATCAAACACCCGTGGATATCGAAAATCGCACCGTAGTCGTCCCGCGAAAGGAAGACACGACCAAGGAGGAAGAGCCCGTCGAAGTGTGGCCGCTGGTTGAGGCGGCCCTCGACAAGGTTGACGCCGACCCGACCACCTACCAGGCGGCCCAGGCGGCCATGGAGGTGAGCGACGGCTGTGCAACCCTGGCCAACTTCCTGATTAGCCAGGCCGAGCAGGTCGAAAAGATGGACTATCGTTTCAAGGTCCCCCTGGTCGTGCTCGGAGCTCAACTCGCCCGCGAGGACGACGGTTCTACCACCATTTACGATCCCGGCGAGGGAGCCTTTCACTTCGAGACCGACGATCACCACTTTGCCTTTGAGGTCTTCGAGGACTGGACGGTCGACTGGGAAGAAGTGACCGACCGGATCGAGAAAGGGTACAACTGGGACGGCGTCGAGAAGCAGGTTTGGGCCCTCGACTGGCTCATGGCCTACCTCGAGGTTCCCTCGGATGACTATATGGTCGACGATGAAGGGGACGACGACGATCAGTACTACAGCCGCATCTGACGGCAGTTGACGCCCTTTGTTGTCCCGGTCCCACGCCGTTCGCTGTACCGCTCTGGGGGGAGTGCTTCCGAGGGAACACCTTACCCGTACCTGCTCTGGACGGAGGTGAACCACGGCGCTTCGGATTGTGACCGAAGTCAATTTGGTGCCGGTGTGAGGTGAGTCCGGATGTTCAGTAGATCCCGTGACTGGAGCGTCTCCTGCGCCGCCCTGGCCGCACCTGTCTCCTCGAAGAGCCCGTACACGGCACTGCCGGATCCGGAGAGGGAGGTGTACGCAGCGTCTGTTTTCCGCAGGGCCGTCCGCACCGCATCGACTGCCGGTTCCGCCGTCGTCACCGGAAGGGCAAAGTCGTTGGTGAGGTCCTCTTTCCAGCGAGACAGGTCATTCGAGAGTACGAGACGTCGCAAATTGGGGCGGTCGGCCTCCGTGGGCGTCACCTGGTCGTAGGCCCAGGGGGTGGAGACCTCGACGGCCGGAACGGCGACGAGAAGAGGGCCGGGCAACTGGTAGGGCGCGCCGTCTTTGGAAAGTGGCGACAGCGTGTCGCCACGCCCGGTGGCATGAGCCGCCGGCGCGTCCTGGAGGAAAAACGGCACGTCGGCCCCGATCGTACGTCCGATCTCCTGGAGGGTCTCGGGAGATGGGTCGACGTCCCACAGCCGCGTGAGAAGCCGGAGCGTGGCTGCGGCGTCGCTAGAGCCACTGCCCAGTCCAGCGCCGTACGGCACCCGCTTCTCAAGGTGGAGGTCGGCGCCTGCAGTCACGCCAAATGCCGACGCGAGCCGGTGGGCCGCCTGGAGGCACAGGTTGTCTGCGTCCGTGGGGAGCGCCGGGTCCGAGCACGTGAGGGAGAGGGCGTCGGCGGGCGCCGCCGTGACGGTGTCGGCCCAGTTGATCCGGTGCAGGACCGTCTCGACGTCGTGGTATCCGTCTGGGCGCCGACGGAGGACGTGCAGCCCTAGGTTAATCTTGGCGGGGGCGTTCTGCGTGAGGGGCATCTACCGGGAGGTGAGGCAGAGAGAAACCGCGTGAAGAAGTCTAGCCGCAGGGTGATTTCCTGCATCGCCGCGCCTATGGCGACTGCGAGTCCGCGGGCGTGGGGGCGGCGACGCGGGCCCCCTCAGGGGAAATGGGAGAGATCCAGGCCTCGGTGGACACGTCGTGCTGCGCGAAGGCCTCGATCATGGCGTCCCGCACACGCTCGGCATGACTGGGGCCCTTGCACCACGCGAACAGCGTGGGGCCGGCGCCCGAGAGGGAGCAGCCCAGGGCGTCGTCTGCCAGTGCTGCGTCCTGCACGTCCGCAAAGCCGGGCACGAGCGCGGCCCGGTGGGGCTCCACGATGAGGTCGCGCAGGGCGCGTCCGATGAGTGCGAGGTCGTCGCGGTAGCAGCCCGCCACGAACGCGCCCAGATGGGCCGTCTGCCGAACCGACTCGGACAACGGAATGGTGTCGGGCAGGCACGCCCGTGCCTCTCGGGTTGGAATGACCCGGTCCGGGCGGACAAGGACACAGCGGATGCCGGACGGGACCGGAATGGGCACCACGTCCGGGGGGGCCATCTCGCGGGTCAGCACGAGGCCCCCGAACAGGCACGGGGCGACATTGTCGGGGTGCAGGTCGCCGCTTGCCACGGCCTCCCCGGCCAACGCGTGGGGCAGCAAATCCGCCTGCGACCAGGACGTTGAAAGCAACTCGGCCCCGGCCACGACCGCGCCCACGGCGGAGGCGGCCGAGCCCCCGAGCCCGGACCCGAGCGGGATCCCTTTCTCGATGGAAACCTCGAACCCCCCGTCCATGCCCGCGGCATCCCGGAGGGACTGCAGGGCGACGGTGGCCGTGTTGTCGGCGGGCGTGGTGGGCAGGTCGGTGACGCAGCCCGTAATAGAGCCAATCCGCACCGTAGGCTCATCGAGCCACCGCACCGTCACCCGGTCGCCGAGGCCGTCGAGGGCACCCCCCAGGACGTCGTACCCCACGGCAACATTGCCCATCGAGGCGGGAGCAAAGACAGTGACCGCATCGCTCATGATCTCGTTCGTTTTCTGAGTGCTTCCAACGGGGAGGCGCCCTCTTGCAAGGCAGCTCTGTGAACCAGTGGCCTGCCGTTTCGTCTTCCTTGGGACCTACGACATCAGCCGAAGCAGGTCGGCAAACACGCCTGCCGCGGTGACCTGGGGACCAGCACCGGGGCCCTGCACGATGAGGGGCGTCTCGTTGTACCGGTCCGTTTGGAAGCGGACGATGTTGTCCGTGTGGTTGATGCGGGCGAAGGCGTGGTCGGCGGGGTAGCGGCGCAGGCGCACCGATGCGTCGCCGTCCCGCGTGACGCTACCTACGAACCGGAGCACCTTGTTTTCGGCCTGGGCGTCCCGAAGGAGTTGGGTCATGTCCGCATCGTGCTCGGGAAGCCGGTCGAGAAACGACTCGACCGTGCCGTCGTGGAGCGGTTCCGGCACAAGCCCGTCCACGGACACCTCGTCCAGCTCCAGCGGCACCCCCATTTCGCGCGCTAGGATGACGACCTTGCGGGCCACGTCCATGCCGGAGAGGTCGTCGCGGGGGTCGGGTTCAGTAAAGCCCTCGTCCTTGGCCTGACGGAGAATGGCGGAGAAGGGCCGGTCGCCATCGAATGCGTTGAAGAGATACGACAGCGTGCCGGAGAGGATGCCCTCAATGCGGTGCACCTGGTCGCCCGTCTCGGTAAGGCTGTTCAGGGTCTGCAGAATGGGCAGGCCCGCCCCCACAGTCGTCTCGTACAAATACTGGGGCCCGGGCCCGCGGCTGGCGGCCTGAAGGGCCTGATACGTGTCCCACGCGTCGGTATTGGCCTTCTTGTTGGGCGTCACCACGTGGATGCCGCGCTCCAGCCAGCCCTGGTAGCGCCGGGCGATGGGGGCGCTGGCGGTACAGTCGACAATCACCGTGTGCGGGTGGTAGTCGGTCTGCACGTGGTCGACGAAGGCGTCGAGGTCGGTCGCCTCCCCCGCAGACAGGTCGGCCCGCCACGTCTCGAGGTCGAGGCGCTGCTCGGCCCGGAGCATGCGGGACGATGCGGCGATGCCGCGCACACGGAGGTCGATGTCCTGCTCGTCGCGGAGCCGGTCGGCCTCAGTGTGAATCTGGTCGAGCAGGGCCGCACCGACATTGCCGGCCCCGATAATACCGACCGACAGGGTCCGCTTCGAGAGGTAGAAGCCTGCGTGGGCCGCCCTGAGGGCACGGCGGGCGTCGTCCCCGTCCACCACGGCCGAGATGTTGCGCTCTGAGGAGCCCTGAGCGACGGCCCGCACGTTGACGCTGGCCTCCCCAAGGGCCCCGAAGAAGGTGGCGGCGACGCCGGGCGTGCCGGCCATCTGGTCCCCCACCACGGCGAGGATGCTACAGTCCGGCACCAGCTCGACCGTCCGGAGCTGGCCGCGGTCCAACTCGGCGTAGAAGGCGTGCTCGGCGGCCTCACGGGCGACCTTGGCCTGGGCCTGTGGCACGGCAAAGCAGATCGAGTGCTCGGAGCTGCCCTGCGAGATCAAGATGACCGACACCCCTTCATCCTCCAGCGCGTCGAAGAGGCGCCGGGCAATGCCGGGCACCCCAATCATGCCGCTGCCCTCCAGGTTGAGGAGGGCCACGTCGTCGATTGTGGAGAAGCCCTTCACGACCGACGCGCCGTCGTCGTTGAGGTGGATGCGGGTGCCGGGCCGGTCCGGCGCAAAGGTGTTGCGGATCGTGATCGGAATCTCGTGCTCGACGGCCGGTGACAGCGTGCGCGGGTGAATGACACCGGCACCGAAGTAGGCCATCTCCATCGCCTCCTCGTAGGAGAGGGCGTCGAGGCGGCGGGCGTCGGGGACGTACCGCGGGTCGGCACTCATAACCCCGTCGGTGTCCGTCCAGATCGTGAGGGCGTCGGCCTCGAGCAGCGCGGCGAAGAGAGCGGCGGAGTGGTCGGAGCCGTTCCGTCCGAGGGTCGTGGGCACCCCGTCGGGCGTGGTGGCGATGAAGCCGGTGGCGACAATCACGTCGGGGTCGTCGTGCGCGGCCCGCCAGTCGGCAAAGCGTGCCTGGGTGGCCGCCTCATCGACCACTGGGCCCAGCTCCTCGTGGGTGACGACGAGCACGTCGCGGGCGTCGCACACGGCGGCCGATAGTCCCCGGCTACGCAGCACCCCCCCAAGCACGCGGGCGGACCACAGCTCGCCGTACCCGGCCACGAGGTCGCGGGTTGTATTGGGGGCCGTGCCCATGAGGCGGGTGGCCCGGAGCACATCGGCCAGGTCGTCCATGTCCTGGTCCAGTGTGCGAAGCACGGAGGCGGCGGCGTCTCCGTCCAGCAGATCGGTGACCACGGCCCGCTGATCGTCGCGGAGGGCCTGAAGCCGATCGGACAGCCCGTCGGCATCGGTGTGGGCCTTCTCGGCGAGGGCAAGCAGGCGGTCCGTCACCCCGCTCATGGCGGAGACCACGACCGCAACCGGAGGGGAGCGGGTCTCGAGAAGGTCGGCCACGTGCCGGATGCGGGACGGGTCGGCAAGGCTGGTGCCGCCGAACTTATGAACCCGCCAGTCGGTGGGTGCAGACTCGGACGATTCCATGCGAGGAGGAGGAGGAGCGTTAGGGGGGTGGACCCGTGACGGGTGACGGTGTCAATCTCGACCCGGAGAAGAACGGCGCCGGTCGCTTCCGTGCGGCCGGGGCAGGCGGAAGGCCTTTATTGGGGCTCCGCCTGCGCATTGTCAGCGACGGTCGCCGTGAGAAGGCGGTGAATCTGCGAGCGACCTGTTTGCAGGGAGGTGCCGTCGGAAGAAGGAGAGGCCTGTCCCCCTGTCAGGTGTTGCGCGGTAAGAAGCGCAAGGGCCATCACATCCACCCCCATGTGGCGGGCCGCGATCACTTCGGGTATCACGCTTGTCCCCACGGCGTCGGCCCCCAGCCGATGGGCCATTCGGTGCTCGGCCGTCGTTTCGTGGTGGGGGCCAAGAAGGCCCAGATAGATGCCCTTTCGCAGGGAGATGCCCTCATTCCGCGCCGCGCCGCTGACTCGTCGCCGGAGCGCCGGGTCGTAAGGGGTGGTCATGTCGGGAAAGCGCGGCCCCCAGTCGGGCACGTTGGGCCCGACGAGCGGGTTCTGGCCTTGAAAGTTGATGTGGTCGGTCAGCAGCATCAGGTCCCCGCGACTGGCCTGTGCGGTGACGCTGCCGGCCGTGGCCGCCAACAAAAGCGAGTCAACACCCGCGGTTGCGAGCATGCGGACGGGAAAGACAACCTCCCGGGGCGTGTGCCCTTCGTAGAGATGGGACTCCTGGTCCAACTCGACGACTTGCGTCCCGCCAAGGGTGCCGACCGTGAGCGCACCATCCGACGCCGGATAGTGTGGGAGGTTGGTGTATGGAATCGTGTGCTCGACCGTCCCTGCCTGAAGGACACCGTCGAGATCCATGTCGCGCATGACGGCGACCGTCGAGGAAGAGGTGTCCAGATCGGGGAGGGCGGCCGCCGCCGCGTCGACCTGTTGTTTATACGCGGCGGTTCCGTCGGCGGTGAGGGCGGAGGCGTCGGAGGCCGTAGACATGCGGAGGGTGGGTTGGAAAACGCGTGACGTAGAGGGGAGCGAGACGACCCGAGACTAATCCTCCATGTCTTCGAGGATGCTCCAGATTTTCTCGATCTCCTCGGAGGTGTCGTCCTGGTCGTCCCCGGAGCGATTTCTCTTTTCCGGCTCTTCCGTCTGCTCGGCATTGGACGCCTGGGGATCGGAGACATCGCCTACCTCCTGCTCCGATGGGGCCGGGACATCGGTAGGCTGATCCGGCGCGTTGGCCTGTGAAGAGGACGGCTCGTCCTGCTCATGGGGACGATCGTCGGAGACCTCGGGCTCGGAAGGAGGCCGTTCCGACGGGGTGTCCTGCTCCGAAGAAGGGCGAGGAGTGGGGGCGGCCTCGCTTGCGACGTCGTCCGTGAAAACCTCCGACGGGGTGCGGTCCGCAGATGACCCCTCGGTCGAAGGGGCGGCGTTAGTCAGCGGTTCGGTCTCGGCGAGAACGTCCTCCTCGGGGGAGGCCGGGTCGTCTGTGTCCGGGGGGCTCTCCGTAGATGAATCGGCAGTCGGGTCCGTCTCGGACGAATCAGCGTCATCGACGCGGCCCGAGGCGGAAGAGGCATCGGGGTCCGCCGGGTCTGTGGGCTCAAACGACGACGCATTGGGGCGGGCCGGCTCTGCGTCGGAGGCCGACTCCGTGGCGGGATCGGGAGCATCGTCGTCCGCCTGTGTTAAACCCGGAGCAGAGGGGGCGTCGGACGGCGCTCCAGGGCCGGACGGCGAGCCAGAACTGGACGGCGATGGAGGAGTCTCGTCGGTCGGCGGCTCCGGGGGCGTCGCCGACGCCGGGCCGGACGGGTCGCGCTCTTGCTCGTGCGCCTCCAGCACCTCAAGCTCCGAGTTGAGGAAGGCCCGCAGCCGTGCAACGGCCTCGGTGTGCCGATTGTGGAGATGACGGACGTCGGCCTTCAGCTTCTCGCGCTCGCTCTCCGCGTCGCGCTTGATCTCTTCGGCCTGATCCCGGGCGTCCTCCACGATGCGCTCGGCTTCACGCTCAATGTCTGCCGCTTCCGCCTTGGCGTCCTCCACGATGCGCTCGGCCTTCTCGCGAGCATTTTCGAGCGTCTCCTCGGCGTTCTTCCGCGTCTGGTCCAGAGCCTGCTGGAGGGCCTCTTCGACCTCCTGGTAGTGGTCCATCCGGCTTTGCAGCTCCTCCACCTTGTTTTTCAGGCGGCGGCGTTCGTCTTCCAGGTCCTCCCACTGCTCGGCCACCATGTCGAGGAATGCGTCGACCTCCTGGGGGTCGTACCCGCGCAGGCTGCGGTCAAACTCTCGCTTTCGAATGTCGAGCGGCGTGAGGTTCATGGCGTCTGCGGCTTGGATCTGGAAACGGGTACAACAGCGGGTGGACCGATGGCCTCAGACGAGTCGACGGTCCTTTGCGGTCCGTCGTGCGAGGCAGCGAGACCCACAGGTTTACCGTGTGTTCACCGGGCTGCCCCAACACTGTTTCGGGGCAACGCGGTCTTCGAGGGGGCTGGGCCGCCGGGAGATCGCCTAGTCGTAATCGCGCGGCCCGAAGATCGATGTGCCGAGCCGGATCATGGTGCTTCCTTCCTCGATGGCGACCTCGAAGTCGTTGCTCATTCCGATGGAGAGTTCGTTCATCTCCACCTGCGGGTTGTCGGACGCGTCGTAGGTGTCGAACAGCTCCCGCATCCCCTGAAACTCGCCCCGGACGTCCTCGGGGTCGTCCACGAACGAGCCGAGGGCCATGAGCCCCTCGATGGCAAGGTGATCGTACTGCGCGCAGTGGTCGAGGTACTCGTGCGTCTCGGACGGGGCGAGCCCGTACTTTTGCTCGTCGCCCGTGACGTTGACCTGCACTAGGCACGGCAGTACGCGGTCGTTCTTGGCGGCTCGTTTGTTGAGCTCCTCCGCGAGGCGAGGGCTGTCGAGCGCGTCGAACCAGTCGGCGTGGCGGGCAATGAACTTGGCCTTGTTTCTTTGCAGGTGGCCCACCATGTGCCACTTCACGTCGCCGTCCTCAAAGGCGCCCGGGCGGGCCTTCGCCTTGTCGCGGAGCTGCCGGGCCCGGTTTTCGCCGAAGTGCTCCAGGCCCACGCCCGTGCCGGATTCGATGGCCTGCATCGGAAACGTCTTGGAGACGGCGACGACCGTGATCTCATCGGGAGACCGCCCGACCCGGTCGCAGGCCTGAGCGATGCGCCCACGGATGGACTCGACTCGTTCCTGTACGACTTCGGGGCGGATTTGGGCTTCCACCTCCGGCGTAGCATCCGGAATCTTGCTCATGTGCGGGGCAAAGTTGCGTGCTGCGAAGCGTCTACGAACCGGGTATTGGTATCTCGGTGTGGGCGCACATGATCCGGTGCGGGCAGTCCTTGCGGCCGGACGAGCCCACGCACACCCTGCTCCGTTTAGAGTGGTGAGCGGCTACTGGGTCGGCTGCACGTCGAACGACACGACGCGGCCGCCCTGCGCGACGATGTGGACGCGCAGGGGGCGACAACAGACGCCACAGTCCTCGATGTAGGTCTGCTCGCGGACCGACGGGTCGACGAGCACGGCGGTTGTTTCCCAGCAGTGCGGGCACGTAAATGTCTGCTCGCGGACGTTCACGGCGTAGGGGACATTGAGGAGAAAATAGCGAGTGGGAGGCTACGGGCGGATTCCTGGGGCTCTGCTGTCCAGGTTCTTTCCACCCGTCGTCGGTTCGATCTTAGCTTGCTCCGTCAGCACCGCGGCGCGGGGCAGAACCTCTGGTCCTCATTATTTCGCCCGTCCGGGGCTGATGCTTCACCCGGCCGGGTGGGCCGTGGAAGGCCGCCGGACCGGTGCTGTCGTCGGAGCCGATGCAAAGCCGCTACGTCTCCGTCCGGAGCACGTCGAGCGGCGGACGGTCGTAGAGGCCGCGGCTGTTCCAGAGGCCAATGGCGATGGTCACGATCACGGCAAGCACGAACGCCGCGAGAAGCACGAGCGGCGCGACCACGAAGGGCCCCTCGAAGACGAAGTACGAGAGTCCCCATGCGCCCGCCAGGGCCAGAAGCAGGCCCGTCGCCGCCGCGAAGGCCCCGAGAAAGAGATACTCCACCGTCATGATGGTCTGTACGGTGCGGCGCGAAGCCCCCAGTGTCTTTAGCAGGACGCTCTCCTCGGCCCGCTGGTAGCGGCTTACCACCACCGCCCCGGCCAGCACGATGAGGCCCGTGAACACGCTGAAGAGGGCCATGAACCGGATCACGTACGCGAGGCGCCCGAAGAGGTCCTGGAACGTGGAGAGGATGAGGGACAGGTCGATGGCGGACACGTTTGGGTAGTCCTGCACGACGTTCCGCTGCGCCGCGGCCGCCACGTCGTCGTTCGGGGTGCGCCCGAGGAGAACGTGGGTCTGTGGGGCCGCCTCGAGCGCGCCCTCGGGAAAGACCACAAAGTAGTTGGTGCCGATGCGCTGCCAGTTCACATTGCGCAGGCTGGAGATGTAGGTCGTGATCGGCCGGCCCTGCACGTCGAACGTGAGGGTGTCGCCGACGCCCACGTTCAGTTCCTCCCGGGCCATCTCCTGCTCCATCGAGATGGGAACGGCCTCGCCGGACTGCATCGGATTGCCCTCGACGGCACCGACGAACTCGCCCGCCACGATCGTCTCGCTCTCGGTGAGGTGGTCGCGGTACGTGACGCGGTACTCGCGCTCGTAGGCCCAGCTCACGTTGACCGTCGAATCTTGCCGCAGGGCCTCAATGGGGCGGCCCTGCAGGGCCTGCAGGCGCGTCGTCACGATGGGCTCGCTGGCCAGAACCGGGGCGCCCGCCTCCTCCACGGCGCTGCGGACGCCGTCGATCTGGTCGTTCTGGATGCCAAACATCACGAGGTTGGGGCGGTTCTCGCCCCCCGCCACCTGGATCTGCTCCAGGAGCGTGCGCTCGACGAGCACGAGGGTCGTGATGAGGAAGACGCCCAGGCCCAGGGTAAGCAACAGGACCGTCGTCTGGTTATGGGGCCGGTACAGGTTGGCCAGGCCCTGCCGCCAGGGGTAGGACCAAGAGGTCGGAAAGAAACGGCGCACCCCCGCCATGATCCCGCGGGCCACGAGGGCGAGCACCCCGAACACGGCGCCCACGCCGACGGCGTAGCCGAGCCCAATCTCCCAGGTGGGGGCCTGGAGCACGGCGATGCCCGACACCGTGGCCGCTACGGCGGCCGCCACGGCCCACCGGGCGGGGTCGCGCCAGCCGCCGGTCGAGGGCTCCACCTCGGTTCGCAGCGCCTGGAGCGGCGAGACGCCCCGTACCTCCAGCAGCGGCCACAGCGCGAAGAGAAGCGTCACGCCCAGCCCTACGACCAGCCCCAGGCCCACAGCGGTCCACGACACCGCGAAGGTGACCTCGACGGGCAGGAAGTCGGCGAGGAGGCGGGGCACGAAGGCCTGCAGTGCCACGCCGAGAAGGCTGCCGAACCCGGCCCCGATCAGGCCGAGCACACCGGCCTGAGCAAGGTAGATGCGGAACGTGGGCCCGGCCTTCGCCCCCAGGCAGCGCAGGACAGCGATCGAGGTGAGGCGGCGTTGGACGTACACGTGCACCGCACTCGCTACGCCGAGGCTCCCCAGTAGCAGCGCTATGAATCCAGCAAGGCCCAGAAAGCGATACAGGTCGCTGAGGCCATCCTGCCAGCCCGAGGCGGCCTCCTCGACGGTATCGAGGTCGAGATCGTGCCGGTCCAGATAGGGGTCGATCCCCGCGATGAGCTCATTCAGATTTCGGGCCTCCTCAAACTCGAACATCACCTCGTACTCCACACGGCTCCCGCGGCCGAAGAGGGAGGTATCGAGCCGGGCACGAGGCAGGTAAATGCGGGGACTGGCGGCCGAGGTAAAGCTCGACTCGCCCGGGGCCTGCTTCAGCTCCCCGAGGATGGGGTACTGTGTGTCCCCGACGCGGACGGAGTCGCCCACCTCGACCCCAAACTGACGCAGGAGCGCGCCGTCCACGAGAGCCCCGTCCTGACTCCGGTAGCGGGCCGCCGCGTCGTCGGGCTGCGTCTCCAGCGTGCCGTAGAACGGAAAGCCCCCCTCCACGGCCCGCACGGCGGAGAGCCGTGTGCCGCCGGTGGCGGGAAAGTAGGCCATCGACGCGAACGATACGCGGCGCGACTGGGTGCCCCCAATCGAGTCAAGGAGCGCCTCGGTGGAGTCCTGAAACGGCGAGTCGCTCTCGATTTTCAGGTCGGCGCCCAGGAGCGTCTTCGCCTCCTGGTCGACCGTCCGCGTCAGGTTTTCCCCAAAGCCGCGAATGGCCACGAGGGCCGCCACGCCCAGCACCATGGCGGAGAGGTAGAGGGCCAGTCGTGCGCGGCTGCCGCGGCTGTCGCGCCAGGCCATCTTGAGAATCCACGGGACGTTCTCGCTCATGCGGGCTTTGAGAAGCGTCAGAAGGAGGATAGGAGGGAAGGCGGAGGCGGTAGCACGACAGTCGGGGGAGGCCCAATGTGCGGAACCGGGGGCTGCGCATCGTGGCCGAGGTGCACACGCCCGCTGAGGAAGGAGGGCTGCTCCACGGAACTACCTCAGCGCTGTGTCGGCGAACTGCTCCCCGAGGTCCCGACACAGCGCCTCCAGGTGCTCTCGGTCGGTCGTGTCGAATGCACCGAGCGTGTCGGAATCGACGTCGAGCACGGCCAGTAGATCGTCGCTTGGTGTAAGGACGGGCACGACGACCTCCGACCGGGTGGACGACTGGCACGCGATGTGGTCCGGGGCCTCGGACACGTCCGGCCACAGCTGCGTCTCGCGGGTCCGCGCCGCCGCTCCACACACCCCGCGGTCAAAATCGATGTGGAGGCAGCCGTGTGGGCCCTGGTACGGACCCACGAGCAGTTCCTCGTCGGACACCGCCCGGTAGAAGCCTGTCCAGTCGTAGTGGTCGAACGAGTGGTGGAGTTCGCACGCCACGGTGGCCATCGCCGACATCCAGTCGGTCGGGCCGTCCAGCAGCGCGCCGATGCGACGACGGGCGTCGTCGTAGTGTTCGGCCTTATCTGCCGCGGGTGTGGTGGAGGAAGCGGGAGAAGACATCTGAGGCAGGCGGTCGTGCACGAGAACGATCGGCAGCGGCCCGGCGATGCCGGACCGCAAGGAGCAATTCTACTCTGTCACCTCCACCTGACTGCCGTAGAAGGCGACGTGGTCCTTGAGCTCAGACGCCTCGTCGGACGGATCCGGGTAGTACCACGCGGAGTCCTCTGCGCGATCACCATTGTCGACCAGGTCGTAGTAGTGCGCCTTGCCCTTCCACGGGCAGGTGGTGCGGTGCTCGCTCTTCTTGAAGTGGTCCTTGTTCAGCGACTCGGGCGGGAAATAGTGGTTGCCCTCAACGACGACGGTATCGTCGCTCTCAGCGAGGACAACATCGTTCCAGGTGGCTTTCATGGCTGTCAGGGGATTATGGCAAAAAGCACGATTAGAGTTGAAAACGGTTTTCCAAGGTCAAAGGGATCTTATCCTAGGTCTCCAATACGGTCCTTCAGTTCTCAGGTGCCACACCGTGTCGAAGTCGTTGCAGTATGCCCGAATGTTCTGTACGAGAGGGGCGGAAGCCGACAGCGCACGTCATGAAAATGCCGTACGGGGCCCACCGCTGCTGATGGTCGCGACGGGCCCGGTGCAGAACAGTTCTCCTCGGTCTCGTCTCGCCCATGTGATGGACGAAACCGGCGGGGATACGGTGGCACCGACGCCAGTCTTCATGATACTCCGGTTGGACGGTGCGGGGTCTCCACTGGGATGCGTCCCGAAGTTCACGAACCTTCCGTGGGGTCTTCAGAAGCAAAACCCGGACGGCCAGTACGCCCTCTACGACGCTAGTGAGCACGAGGGCCTCACGAGAAGTTCTGTCTCGGGAACGACCGTGCCGATGAGTCCGAACCCCGACCACAGCGTGGCCGACCTGTAGAAAAACGACAGCGTGCAGGCGACCACGCGCTGTTAGTCTTCACCGGGCAGCGCGTCGTACGCCGCTTGGTTGGGCATGTTGAGGAACGAAGGGGCGTACGGCACCCACCACGCCGCTGCATAGTGAAGAGCGACGGGCTCGAGATTGAACATGGGGGAGACGCCCACTCGGACCAGCAACAGTCCAGTGTACGCTCCTGCCCCGAGCCCGATTCGGGCCGTGACGAGACCGATGTTCGTAGCGTGCACTCCGTTTTCGCTCATCTGCTCCGGGCGTTCGTAGATGGCGGAATCAATCTCAGGGGATCGTTGTCCCTGACGGCAGTCCCGCTTCTTCTTTCGCGACCATGATGAGGGCCGGCTCGCGGCGATGGCCGGCGCAGGCCACGGTCACCCCCCAATCCCGCCAATCAACGCGGTGCCCGCGATGGTCAAGACGAAGTACAGAAGCACGGCGATGATGGCGACCGGGAACGCGGCGAGGCCGGCCTTGAGGAGAATAACTGCCCAGTCGTTGAACCCGATGTCGATGTCCGTGAGGACGACGCCTCCCTTGTCGGGACTGCTGGCCTCCCCGAACGGATAGCCGCAACAGGGGCAACATTCCGCGTGCTCACTCACGTCGGTCGCGCACTCGGGACAGTCGATGAGCGCCATGGCGGGGTCGGAGGCGGCGTGAGGAGGATGTGGAGGTAGGCTTCCTGTTGGGGAATACCCAAATTTGGTCGAGACAGTTTCGCCTCGGGACGAAGCCGCCAGTAGCGAGAGTACCGGGGGAGCGCCGTCGACGCACTCCCAAAAGTAAAGAACGGCCCCCGGCGTCTACGCCGGAGGCCGCACGGGGACGAGAGGAGCCGGTGAGGCGGCTTTCGCGTCCTCGTTCTTGAAAGAGAAGAGCCGATCTATTTGAGCGCCGCCGTCGCCGTTTCCTGCGATGGTGTGCCTGGGCCCGGAAGCGCGAGTGTATTTGTCCAGTACGCCTCTTTCCCAGGGCGGCTGTCGATCAGGTCGCGACTCGTCATCCAGGCCTCCAGCTGCTCGTAGTACTGGGGCGTCATCGACAGGTCGTACGTGAAGCAGGGCAGGGTGGCCCCGAAGATTGCGTCCGTCTGCTTGTCCTCCAGGTCCGCCCCGGTGCGACGCGCGTAGACGGCCCGCGCCTCCTCCGGACGCTGATGGAGGAGGTCAATGCCGCGACGCATCACGTTGACGAGGCGGGCGAAGGCGTCCCGGCGCTCCTCAAGCCGGTCGGGGGGTGGTGATCAAGACGAGCTGGCAGAAGTCCGGGATGCCCCAGTTCTTGAGGGCGAAAAACTCCGCGTCGAGGCCCCGGTGGGCCGCCTCTACGAGCTCGAAGTTGTAGAAGGCCAGTGTGGCCGCGTCGGCCTCTCCGTCGATTAATGCGTCGGTGTGGTAGAAGCCATAGTCGACCGGCGTAAACGTGTCGGGGTCGTATGCCCCGCCGTCGGCCTCGACCATTGAGCCGGCGATGGCGGGGCCGCCGGGGCCGGGGGCCCCAGGATATTGCAGGCGCGCGCCTGCGAGGTCTCGGGGGCGCTCAATACCGGCGTCCGGGCGGTACATGACCCCGCCGTTGGTGTGAAGGAACCGCGTGAAGCCAACGACTGGTCGGCCGGCAGCACGGTCCTCGACGAGGTGGAGCGGCTCGGTCACCGCCACGTCCATGTCTCCATCTTCGATGGCACCGACGGCGTCGAGGTGCTCCTCCGGCTCGATGACCTCGAGATTAAGGCCGGCATCTTCGAGCCAGCCGTGTTCTTTCGCGAGAAGAAGAGGGGTGTGGTCCGGGTTCAAGAACCACTCAAGCCCCAGGCGAATCGTGTCCATTGTGGGAACGGAGGTTGTGCTGGCGATTGGTGAAAAGGAGCGCCAGCAGTGCCTCCCCCGGCCCACGGCCGTGAGCGAAGAGGGGACGAGCCAAAACGATTCCCTACGCCGGTGCGAACCGGGTCAGGTTCAAAGGGTCTGATCTCAGCCTCAACTGCGCTGCGTTGGCTGCAGGCCAATCGTCGAGGCACCCCTAGCGCGTACCATAAGTGCATGTTAGGATGTACTCGGGGCGACGTCAACGCCAACCCAGAGGAAAATTTCTTTAGCACCAGGAGGGCGGTCTGGCTACAGACGGAGAGACTGTAGGACTCCGTCCGGCGACGGCACGCCGCTGTGCCCCATCAACGTGTCGCCGCGACCTCGAGTGGGAGACTCCGTAGGCATATCCACGTGTCCGGAAGATTGGCACACAACAACTTAACTAAGCGCCCAAAATCTTTTAGCCCACGGAATCTTTCTGGGTCACCTCCGTTGTCTCTTCTCGGAAAAGAGCACTCTGGAATTCGAAAACTATTATTTTGCAAAAGCAAAATTAAGGCCACGCCTACTGAAATCTCGTGTTGTCGTTTTCGGGGCTCTTCCTAGTTTCGGTCACTGCCCCGCGAGAACGACAATGGTTTTGGCTGCCGTTCAGCGCCCTTGAGAGCCCCCTGGGCGGGATGGTACCTCGGCCCACGCAACAGGGTTAGTACAGCTCCTCAGTACACTCGGAGTATTCCCTGTCGGGCGATTTCCTTGACGTAGAGCCACCCGCTCCCTTTTTCTTTTCAGCAGTTCGTCCACGCAAAAGTCCTTCAAGTATGGCTTCCGACACGCTAGAGACCACTCTTACTTCCATTCACCAAATGACCCCTCGGGTCAAGCAGTTTGTGCTTGAGGCGGAGGACCACACCTTCTCCTACCAGCCCGGTCAGCACGTCGTCATCGAGTTTGAGCAGGACGGAGACACCGTTGGGCGGCCCTACACGCCCGTGAACCTGCCGGGCACCGGCGCCCTGGCCCTTGGCATCAAGCGCTACGAGGACGGCACCGCCTCGACCTGGATGCACGACCGGTCGGTCGGGGACCAGATCACGGTCACCAAGCCCAGCGGTAACCTCCACCTGCAGAGCCTCAGTCGAGACGTGGTCTTCCTCTCGACTGGGACGGGCATCACCCCGATGATTGCGATGCTCAAGCAATACCTGAGCGAGGGCAGCGGCCGGGCCGCGTTCCTCTACGGAGAGCGCACCCAGGAAGACATCATGTACCGGGAGACCCTCGACCATCTGTCGGCCGACCACGACAACCTGGAGGTGCTCTACTCCTTGTCCGATGAAGACTGGGACGGGCCGACCGGGCACGTGCAGTCCCACCTCGGTGAAGTGGTAGACGGCCGCTTTGAGGACCCGCACTACTACATCTGCGGGATCCCCCCGATGGTGGTCGACAGCGAAGAGATGCTCCAGAATGAGGGCGTCGAGGAGGACCGCATCTTCACGGAGGGGTGGGAAAGCGACGCAGTGTAGCCTGCATGACACTGCTCCCGGGCGGACCGACGCTGGCATCCGCCACAAGTTTGAGCCTGCTTCCGGGTTGACTGCCTCGGTTCGACCCCGTGACTGCGGAACCTGGCCCACTGCGGACGGGAGTCCCGGTGGGCCAGACGTACAGGTTCCTGGTCGTGAAAAGGATTGGTCTATAAACCTCTCGGCGCGGGCGTCGAACACGCGGCGGTCGTCGGCGGGCATTGGTCAGTCGACGCGACTCGCCCAGATGGACCGGGATCTGTGTTGAATGCTCCGGGTGAACGCCTACGAAACGTGTGGTAGTTAAGGCAATTCGCATCCCCTGATCTTACAGAAGAAATTGGCGCACCTAGGAATCAGTGCCGTCGGAACGAGCCGTCCGCCCCTTTCCCGTGATGTCGTCTCGTGATGCGCAGCGGAAGCTCGGCGGGTGTAATCCCTGCGGGACATTACCCCGTCGGGGACCCTTATGCTTCGAGGCGGTTGTAACTCTGAATCCCTGCCGTGCACGTAGAACCGAGGAGAGCACGTGGCCGGAGAGGTGCATGCCCCTGGCCATCTGCGATGTAGAGCCCGGTTTTGGTCTGAATCTCCCACCCCCGCCGCTTCCGCTTCAGCACGCCTTCATTCCATGCGCCGCCGCACAGGCTTCCGCCGTCTTGTTTTCTCCTTCTGTCTCTTTGCGCTGCTGGCCGCCGGGCAGGAGGCCGGTGCCCAGCAGTCCGATCCTGCACGCGGCCGGGCTACTCTCGTGGGCACCGTCGTGGATTCGGCGACCGGCGACCCCTTGTCGGACGTGAACGTCTTCATCGCGGAGAGCATGCGGGGGACGACGACCGACGATCAGGGCCGCTTCCGGCTCACGGGCGTGCCGCTCGGGGCTCAGCAACTCTACGTGTCCTTCGTGGGGTACGAATCGACCTCCCGGAGCCTCAACCTGCGAGAGTCGAGGCCGTACCGGTTCGAGTTTGCGCTTCAGGAGACGGTCTTGGAGGGAGAGGGCGTCGTCGTTGAGGCGGAGCGCGACGAGCAGTGGCAGCGGCGCTTCGAGCGGTTTAAGGCAGCCTTTCTCGGCGAGACCCCCAACGCGGAGCAGGCGAAAATCCGAAACCGAGAGGTGCTCAGCTTCGACGGGGGAATGGGCTCGCTGGAAGCCTTTGCCGCCCGGCCCATCGTGATTGAAAACAAGGCCCTCGGCTACCGGGTGGAGTATCACCTGGAGGACTTCAAGGTGACCCAGCGGCGGACGCAGTACGATGGGGAGCCGTTTTTTGAAGAATTGGAGGGCAGCCCGGCCCAGGAAGCGAAGTGGGAAAAGGCCCGCCGAGAGGCATTCCTCGGGTCCTTCCACCACCTCATGCTCGCCATGATCGAGGATCGGGTCGAGGAACAGGGCTTCAAGCTGTTCTATCGGCAGAACGCGCCGGGCGGCCCCCCTGGACGTGCGTCCTCAGATCCGCCGGGGGGCGGCAGCTTCGGATCGGGCTTCTCCGGGGGCGGGGGGCGGATGTCCATTGAGGTGAGCGACATCATGACCGACGGAGACGCGCCGGACGAACACATCCTTGACTTTCAGGGGGCGGCCGAAATCATCTATCTTGGGGAGAAGCAAAGCGAGGCCTACTCGACCTGGCGGGAGGAGCGCACCGGGCGCCGGGGCGGACGAGCGCCCCGCTACCAGACCTCTCAGTTCTGGCTGGAGCGAGGCCCGGCCACCGTCGACTACAAAGGCGAGGTTGTAGAGCGGTACGGCGTGACCGTATCGGGGTACTTCGGGTTCGAGCGAGTGGCCGATCAGGTGCCGAAGGAATACCGCCCGCAGTAGACGCCGATACAGCCGAGTGATTGGGACGAACGTCCGCGGCACCACGGGCCAGCGGCAGTGCGGGGGCTGCTCCTATCTTGCACCAGCCCGGCCAACCCGCACGCTCAAACAGGGATGGTTCGCCAACTCAAATGCGCCCGAAAGGGACGATCGATCCGCTTGTGGAGAAGCGGAGAGCCGTCTCGTGGCTGTGCCGACTTGTGTACGCAAATGCGTTACGAACGTGAACCGATGCGGACGGCCGAAAACCTTCCCAGGGGAGATCAATACAGCCAGTCGCGAAGCTGATCCCCCTCGTTCATGGCACGCGGTCCGCCGCGCGCCGCCACATCCACCAGAGTCCCTTCTACCGCGTATGACTGCTGTCCCCAACTCGGAATCCGAGAACCTCCACATCATCATCGCCGGGGCCGGGCGCGTCGGGCACCGGACGGCCCGGGTCTTGAGAGATCAGGGCCACGACGCCTACCTCATCGACAAGGAGCCCGACACCGTCGAAAACGCCCGCCAGGCGCTACAGTCGACGGTCATCGAAGGAGACGCCACGGACCCGAACGTACTGGCACAGGCCGACCCCGAGCGGGCCGATGTTCTCGCCGCCCTGACGGAGACCGGGGCAACAAACTTCGCAATCTGCGCGGTCGTCAAGCACCTCACCGATGACATCCGGACCGTTGCCCGGATTGAACGGCCCGACCAGCTTGATGAGGAGGGCAAGTTCTTCGACCGGGTGGTCTATCCGGAGCGGGCCGGTGCGAAGTCCGCGGTCAATCAGATCCTGGCCGGCGACACGCGGGTCTTTGAGGATGTCACCAGCGACCTTGACGTGTTGGAGATTCAGGTTGCCCCGGAGGCCCCGGTTGCCGGCAAGAAGCTGGGAGCTGCCCAGCTTCCGGACCAGAGCCACGTCGTGTTCGATGTTACGAACGACGAGTTGCCCGAGCCCGGCACCGAGCTCGTGCCGGGACACCGCTACCTGATTGCGGCCGCCCCTGGCGTGACCCGCGAGACGCGAAGGCAAATGGTTGGGTAGCGCCGTCAGGATCAGGGAAAGCAGCCCGGTGAGCCTTGGAGGTCTTTCCCCGTTCCGACTGACGCATTCGTGCATCTGCCGTGCTGCGTCCCGTCAGCCCGAGGCAGGGAGATAGCTCATTTCCTCCCCAATTGGGTCCGCCAACTGGAGCTCATCGACGACGTGCCGCTTCGTCTTGGGCCTCAGCTCTGTCCACCGGGCGTGGGCGAGACGACCCAGTTCAATCGGGCTCCCGTACACCTCGTACCATTCCTCTGCGAACTGGTCACCCTGTTGTTCGCTCACCCTGCGGCGCAGTTGCTGTAGCTTCTCAGCCTGCTGCTCGAAGTCAGGGGTCCGGCTTCCGAAAAGTCGCTCGAACTGATCCAGGAGATCAGAGCGGGAAGGAATAGAATCCGTGTCGTCCATTGGCCTATCGGTCTGTGGGAGGAGTGTGGGGGAGGTTGCCCAACTGCGGTCGTTGGGGCTCGTGGTTGGCTATCAGGCACCTGGCGGGAATCCGTTCCGCCGGGGCGGGACATTTTAGGCCGCAAAATGTGTGCGATACTAAACGAGATCAGATCGGTGGTCTGTCCACATGAGCCCCCCTCCCGGTGTGATGTCGCAGAAATGTCGAAGACGGACGCGCCCCTGCCGGGGAGGGACCTAGAGAGACTCCACGAACATTCCGTCGCCAGTGGAGGTGGGAGCGCGGCCCGCCCGCCCTACGCCCCGGCTGCGTGACCAGAGCCGACTCTCCGGGTCACCTCAGCCAAGTCCGTAGTGCAGTGCACTTCCAAGGAGAGGAAGGAGAGTCAGAAGAGCCAGTTCAACCCCGACGGTGCTTCGAAGCCGCCGGTCGCAGGAGGCTGAACGCGAGGGAATTGAGAGTCCCAGCAGGTTCTGAACAGGCACTTCCTCCCCGTCGAGCTCGGCCCGCCATCGCAGAAACGTGAGCGTAGGGTAGATGGACGCCACGCCGACCAGCGTAAACAGCCCGACCTTCGTCCACAGCACCGGGCTCTGCAGGTAGTAGGCAAACCCCTTTCCGAAGTACAGCACTTGCACCACGCCCGTCGCGAATACGCCGACGGCAGCGAGCCCGTACACAACGTCGGCCGTTTCTAGTGATCGAACCGTAGCAGCATCGGTGGGGCCGCGCAGTAGGGCATACTCGACCGCCACCGCGGCATAGGTGAGCATGAAGCTGAGGATGTGCAGGTACAGAACGAGCGTGGAGGACCAGAGGGACATCGGCACGCAAGTCGGCGAGAAACGCAAATGACAGGACTCCAAGTACGCGACGGAGGACATCGGTCCTCCCACTATGCCGGGACATCGGTGACCGGCATCTGGCGAACAGACACGACGTGCCCGTCGTCGAATTGGACGCAAAGCCAGGACGGCATCTCGGCGTCCTTCGCATCGTAAACCAACACCGGGCGCTCGTCCTCGGGACGTTCCTTCACAGAAGCATGCCCTTGCGGGTGGGGGGAGGGCCTGCCCACAGGCCGAGTTGCTCACAGGAAAGCCCCTGGGGTCCGGCGGTCTGCTGGCCAGCCCCCAATGATTTTTACTCCTCCGGCCCCTCTTCGTCATTTTTGGGACGATCGGCTGTCTCGCCAGAGCGATCCCGGAGGGCGGATGACTCTAGCGGGCCCGAAAGGTCTGTGTCGTCGTCGAGGGACTCTAGGGAGCGGGCACCGGGGGGACGCTTGCTGACCGAGTCGGTCAACGAACGCCGGGAGGCATGCTTTGAGGGACGTCCGCTGACTCGCTCGCGCCAGAGTTTCCAGCTCGACCGCTTCAGCCGACCGCGCATCAGCGCGATGACGGCTTCTTCCTCCAGGCCGTACCGCGCCTCGATGGCCTCGAAGGGGACGTCGTCCTTCCAGGCCATGCCGATAACGTGGGAGACCTCCTCATCCGAGAGATCATGGTCGCGTTGAACACCCATAAAGAGCGGGAGCTTGTGAAGGCGTGAGGGCGCGTGTGTGAGGGCAGGCGGCCGGACGCTTGAAACGGTGGTGCCTCTCGCCCGAGGAAAACCGCGGAGCGGTCGATAAATGAACAGTCCCGGGCGCAAGTATCCTCCGCCGGCTCACTGGGAGTCTACATCAATTTGGACATGCAGGGTGCAATAATCGATTCGCAAGGAGCCTGGCACTGCGCGTAACAAGGTCGGAAGGTCGCGCGGTGGGCCGAGGGCCGTGGGGCTCTGAATGTGCCGAATGACCGGGACTGTCCGCCTCCTGCTCGTCTTCGTGGGTGTTCGAGCAGGTGTTTGCAATGCCTGCGCCGGATCGGCGTCGTTCCTGACCGGTTGCTGACTAGATGCCGGACAACACGCTCGGGGCACGCATCCGCATTTGAAATGTGGGAACAGGAGACGAGAACAAACAGTGCTCCGGCGCGGCCGCTTTCGGGGCCCAAGAAGAAACCGATCGCCCCTCGACGGCTGCCTCCGAAAACGGCGGCGTCCGGAAACGAGCCCCCTCGTACCAACAGATTGCTCTCACGGTGAACTACGTCCGTAGTGCCCTTACCTACGGCGCAATTTTTTGTCTAATCGGTTTGTTGTTGCTGTTCTTCGGTGGTCTCCTGGCCGGGGGAGAGGCCCGGCTCCCGGCGCCCGGCGCTGGGTGGTCGGGCGTCCAGTCCAACGTGGATCCCGTCCAGGCCGGCATGCTGTTCGTGGCCCTGGGGGCTGGACTGGGCATGCTGGTGGCGCTGTGGGTACGAGCGTCGTGGGGTGAGACCACCGCGGTCCTGGTTCTCCTCGCCGGGGGGGTTTGGGTCTTCGAGCCCGCCGGCGTGGAGGAGGTCTGGCAGACCCTGTGGCGGGTGGGCTGGATCTGGAAGGGCGTCCTGGAGTGGCGGTCCAGCCCGGGATGGGGCGCGTAGCCCCCGTTCGGCGCTGCCGTCATCCCTGTCCGCCCCGCATGAGAACCCTGAGGACCCGGCTTTGCCTTTTGAGGTATGTCGTGTCCGCCTGCTTGAGCTCTGTCATTGCATCATCAGGCACTTCGTAGAGCACCTGCCGGCCGCGTCGCAATGCCCACGCTGCCACCGGATGGCCCTCGCAGGGCTCCCCCCGACGGGTTGCCCGTTCCACGACTGCCTGGCACACGTTTAGGTGGCGAGCAAGCTCCGATTGAATAAGCCGCTGCATGGTCGCTGGAGGAGGGGCGGGAAAGGTAGAGAATCTAAGTACGGGGCTGTGGTGGGTGGGCACGTTCACCAAGACCGGACCCTGTGTCATCGGCGGCGCTCGGTGTTGTTGCCGGAGAATCAATTCCGAAGTAGTCCACAAGATCTCAGTTCTGAGGGGCGTAAGAGGTTCCGCTTGCGGGGCCTGTGCACGCGTGGCGGCTGTCACCATCCGGGGAAATAAAACAGTTTTACGGTTCGGTCTCGCGCAACTCCCCTCCGCGCATGTGCACCTTGGGCTTCACGGTGTACGGACCCGGGCACTAAGGAGCAGGTCTCCTGGACAGCCGTCGAAAACGGCACGGACTTGTAATAAGCTGTTTTCCGCGCCCCCAGACTTCCGTCCCAGCGTTTAGGAGAGGCAGATGACCAGCCTGATCCCACGTCGATGCTCCGCTCTTTAGAAACGTGGGCCGTATGTTTTCGTGGATAGAAGGGCAAAAATTTCAACCCGATCTAGCAACTGCGGCGGCGAGGCGACGCGGATCCGCCGCGGTGCAGCCCCGCACCGTCTTCCTTGAACCAGACGTTTGTACCAGCCGATGAAAGCTGCTGTCTTCTACGAGCCGGGCGACATCCGAGTCGAGGATGTGCCCGACCCTAGCATCGAAGCGCCCACCGACGCCATCTTGCGCATTACCCGCACGGCGATCTGTGGGTCGGACCTGTGGTTCTACCGTGGCCACCGCGACTACGAGGCCGGCTGGCGCACGGGGCACGAGCCGATGGGGGTCGTTGAGGATGTGGGAAGTGAAGTGCGGTCCCTGGAGCCTGGAGACCGCGTGCTGGCGCCCTTCGCGATCAGCGACGGCACCTGTGAGTTCTGTCGACAGGGGCTGCACACGTCCTGCGTGCACGGCAACGTCTGGGCCGCAGAAAACGACGGCGCCCAGGGCGAGGCCGTCCGCGCGCCCCAGGCGGACGGCACCCTCGTCAAGATCCCCGAGCGTGCGGAGGGCGACGAGTCGCTCCTCCGAGCGCTCTTCCCGCTCACGGACGTGATGGGCACGGGGCACCATGCGGCCGTGTCGGCCGGCGTGGAGGCCGGATCGACCTGTGTGGTCGTCGGCGATGGGGCCGTGGGGCTCTGTGCCGTGCTGGCCGCCCAGCGCCTCGGGGCGGAGCGCATCATTGCGATGGGCCACCATGAGGATCGGCTCGAGAAGGCGCGGGGCTTTGGGGCGACAGACATTGTCTCCAGTCGCGGGGAGGAGGCGGTGGAGGAAGTTCGCGAGATGACGCGAGGAGGCGCACGTCACGTCATGGAGTGCGTCGGTGCGGCCTCGGCGATCGAGACAGCGATTGGGGTGTGCCGGCCAGGGGGGACGATCGGGTACGTCGGGGTTCCGTTTGGGGCCGAGGAGGGAGGGCTCAACATGTTTCGGCTCTTCCGGGAAAACATTACGCTCCAGGGCGGCATCGCGCCGGTGCGGGAGTACATTCCCGAACTGATGGACGATGTTCTCGACGGGACGCTCGACCCGTCTCCTGTCTTCGACAAAACCATTGGCCTGGAGGAGGTGCCCGACGGCTACGCCGCGATGGACGACCGAGAGTCCATCAAGGTGATGGTCGAGCTGTAGAGGAGACGTCCGGGGCACTGAGCCTTTTCTGCGAGCGCCGATGGCAGAACGAGCACTCGTCCGCTCCTCCGCCTTATCCGAAGTCATCGATCACGGCGATGCCCGTGCCGGCGAAGTTGCCCATCTGCTGCAGGTGATCGGCAGCCTCCGCGAGTGGAATCGTCTGTCGTACAAGCTGACGGGGGCGGAGTCGGCCCGCCTCGATCATGCTGAAGAGGGCCGGATAGCGGTGGGCCTGGAGGCCGTGCGCGCCTCGCAGCTCCAACTCATCGGCCACCACGCGGTCGAAGGGAATGGCGGTGTGCACGTTCTCGCCCACGAGGAGGCCCACCTGGACGTGTCGACCGCGCTTCCGCAAGTTCGCCACGGAGTTTCGGCACGTGTCGGGGCTGCCCAGGGCGTCTAGAGAGAGATGAACGCCGCCCTGGGTGGCATTGCGGACGGCGGCCGCGACGTCGTCGGTGTCATCGGCGTTGATCGTGCGGCTGGCTCCCACCTCGTCGGCAAGCGAAAGGGCCGCGTCGGCAATGTCCACGGCGACAACCTGGGCCCCGGCGGCACGAGCAATCATGACGGCCGACAGGCCCACGCCGCCGCACCCGTGGACCGCCACCCAATCGCCGCTTCTTGCCTCCCCCTGATCGATGACGGCCCGGAAGGCGGTGGCAAAGCGGCAGCCGAGGCTTGCCCCGGTGACCGCATCGATCGACGTGGGGAGGCGGACCAGGTTTTCATCGGCGTAGTCGATCCGCACGAACTCGGCGAAGGCCCCCTGAGCCGAAAAGCCGGGCTGGAACTGATTGGGGCACACCTGATGCTGACCGGCGCGACACTGCTCACACGTGCCGCAGCCGCCCACGAACGGCACCGTCACGCGCTCGCCTTCCGCCCACTCCTCAACGCGGTCGCCGACCGCCGTCACGGTTCCCACCACCTCGTGCCCCGGCACGTTCGGAGGGGTGATCATCGGGTCGTGGCCCTTCCAGCCGTGCCAGTCACTCCGGCAGACCCCACACGCAAGCACCTTCAGCACGACGCCCCGCGGCGTGGGGGCGGGCCGTGAAACCGTCTGGAGCGTCAGGGGGGCATCAAAGTCTTCGTAGACGAGGGCGTTCATGACAGCAGGGGCCGGCAGGAAAAGAGCGGTCCCCTATACGAGGGCGCAGTGGCCGTGATGCAGGCGCAGGAATTGACCGCTCAGTGAAGCAACCGCGTGAGACGCACTGGCTTGTCCGCCCGTGGTCCGTGGGCAAAACCCGTAGGCAGAAGAAGAAATCGCTCTCGGTCTGCTCCTCAGGGAAGTGAAAACAGGTTCAGGGAGGGAAGGTATCGGGCGAGTTGGAAGAGGGAAGTGGTGCTCTGGTTCTGCTCGTGAATCCACTCCCGGGCGTCTTTCGGGCGGTTAGTGGTAAAGAAGGACGGGTAAGACTCGGCCTGCTGAGCCTGCTCCCTGAGGGTCTCCATCTCCGTTCGGGCGATCAGGTCGTCCCCGTGGACGATCGCGATGTGCTCGATACCGGCCGACGCTGCCTCCGGAAGGCCTTCCCGGACGAGCCACTCCATGCTGGAGGTATGATGGGCCGTAACGTTTCGTACATCGGCGATCAGCCCGGGCACCGCCTGCGAACGAACAAATTCGAGAAGCTGGTTCGTCCCGTACCGAAACTCCTCCCCCGTGGGCTGTGCCTTCCAGCGGAATCGCACTGCATTGACTTCCGTATCAACCGTCATCGAATACAGGCGTTCGTGGATCGAAGGCATAGCCGGTTGGACGATCTGTTCAGGTAACAGTGGGACCGCCTTTCCCTCCCAAGTGTGTCCTTCGCAGTGCCGAGACGGAGGAGAAAGGCACGACGAAGATGAGTTTAGGGGTCTCGTTAATTGTGTTATCGGGCTTGGCGAAAAAATTTTAACCTGGACGCTCGGGTGTGGAGCAAACCCCCATTGGCTCGGTCTTGCTGTCCGCCTCACGGCTTTGGTTGTCATCGGTACCTGGCCCGCCGGCAGTATCCCCAGCGGAAACGGTCTTCCCCGCTTACGTCGTCGAAGACGCAGCGACGGTAAAGCCAGGCGAGAACTGGGCAGCATTCGCCCCAAGGGTACGGTTCCGGTCTGCTTTCGCCATCGTCCTCCGGATGCTTGCAGTTCAGTCGTCTCCGGCTTGAATTGTCGGTTTGCCTGTCAGTCGGCAGCCGTCCGGCAGGGTTGTTCCTGTTCTACAGCGTCGCTCCCTCCGACGGATGCCCGTCTCCGCCGTACCCCTGAGGCATGTCCTCGGGAGAAGGCATGTCCTCGGAAGAGGGCGAGCCGGAGGGTGATTGGCCTGCCGGCGACTGGCTGGAGGGCGACTGGCCTGTCGAGGAGGTCCCTACTGGGGTGTGCCCTACCCCCGCCTCCACCCGGAACCGCTGGACCGTCTCCTCCAGCTCGGTGCTGAGGCCCTCCAGCCGGCCGGCGGTGTCGGACACCTCGGTCACCCCGGCTGCCGACTCCCGGGCGGCCGTCGAGATCGACTCGACGCTCTTCGCAATCTCCTCGCTGGTGGTGGACTGCTCCTCGGAGGCCGCCGCAATCTCGTCGGTCATCTGCTCGACCCGGCCGATCGAGCCGACAATCTCTTCCAGAACGGCGCTGGCCTTGCGGGAGAGCTCGATCCCCTCCTCGGCGTTGGCGCTGCTCTGGCGGGCCGCCTCCACCGCCTCCTGGATCTCGGTCTGGACCTCGCCGATGATGTCGGCGATCTCGGTGGTGGCCTGGTCGGTCTCCTCCGCCAGCTGGCGCACCTCCTCGGCCACGACCCCGAACCCCTGGCCCGTGTCCCCGCTTCCCGACTCGCTGCCGGCCCGGGAGGCCTCGATCGCGGCGTTGAGGGCCAGGAGGTTGGTCTGGCCGGCGATGTCGTCGATCGTCTCGACGACCTGGCTGATCTCCTCGCTGGAGGCCTGGAGGCGCTCGATCGTCTCGGCGGTGCCCTGGACCTCCGCGGCGATCTCCTCCATCTTGCCGGTTGCCTCGGAGACAACCGTCTGGCCCTCCTGGGCCTGGCGGCTGCCCTCCTGGGCGGCGTCTGCGACCTGCTGGACGCTTTTGGCGTTCTCCCCGATCGTCTGGTTGAGCTGCTCGACGGCGGCGGCCACCTCCTCGGCCTGGGCGGACTGCTCCTCGGCGCTGGCGGCCATCTGGTCGGAGGAGGCGCTGATCTGCTCGGTCGCCGTGGCGGTGGAGGTGGCCGCCTCCCGCACCTGACCGACGATGGAGCGGAGGCCGGAGACCGCCTCGTTGAAGCCCTCAAACAAGCGCCCGATGGCCCCGTCTCGGCCGGCCGGGAGGCGGACGGTGAGGTCCCCCTCGGCAAAGCGCCCGATGGCCTCCAGCATCGTGTCGACGCTGTCCTGGAGGCGCTCCTTCTGGCGCTCGGACTTCTCGACGGCCTCCTCGACGCGGCGCTCGACGGAGGCCTTCTCCTCCTCGAGCGCCTCCATGGCGTCGGCGATCTGGCACTGGCGCTGGTTAAACGCCTCGGCCACGGCGGTAATCTCGTGGGCGCCCTCGACGGAGACGGTTACGTTCTCCTCTTCCCTGCTGCTAAGCTGGTGGGCGAAGGACCGGAGGGGGGTGGTGACCCGGGTGCGCATGACGTAGAGGACCGCCCCCACCACCGCCGCCAGAAGGACGAAGATGCCGGCCATCATCCATGTCATGACTTCTGACCAACGCCGGTCTGTGGCAACCTGCTGGGCGGCGTTTGCCTCAATCGCCTCCCGGAAGTTCTCACTGGGCCGGATGACCTCCTCTCGTGTCGCCCGGTACTGGTCGTCAAACATAATTTGGCGGGCCTCGGCGCGTTTTTCCCGATCAGACAGTGCCTGATCATGCTCACTGAGGCTTGCACTGGCGACTGGGCCCGGCATCTCCGACTCCGGCCCCCCATTGGCCTCCAGCACGAGGCGCATTGAACGAATCTCGATCTCTACCAGCGCATCCGAGTTCGCCTTCGCTTTACGGAGATACTCGATCTCTTCGTCGTAGTCCCCCTCTGCGCTACTCAACTCGTCGATGGGCTGCTGAAGGGGCTTCTCGTCCAACTTTTCCCAGTAGTTGTCGAGGTATTTTGAATCCCCAGTGACCGCAAAAGACCGCGCCTAACGGGTGAGGTAATCAGAGTCGTAAGCGACCTGGTGCCCCATATTGGTGTAAGATGCCTGCTGCTCATACGCACCGACGAGTGCGCTGGTCGATTGCGAATTGAGGTACATTCCCACGCCGAGAACGAGGAGGAGCACCGTGAGCGTGGCCGCGGCCAAGCGCGTGATCTTGGAAAGCTTCATGGAAGCCCAGAACCGATTTATAAAAGTGAGTTAACATAACTCTCTGGTCACGATTATCGTAGGTTCAGGGCTAAATTTTGAGGCCAACTTTCCGCCAGCTCTGGTGGTTTGAGGAGGGGTGCAGAACCGGCCCGTGCGGACGTGGGACAGCCCGAAAGGGAAGGGCTGGGGCCGAAGGGCGAGCTGTCCGGATGGTTTTCGACGGTTGGTTGATGGGGAGGAGGCCCGAAAGATGTTGTTCGGATGAGGAACGCCGCCCGGACGATCTTCGGCGTAGGCCCCACGGAGACGCTCTATTTCGGCTCAGGGAATCGGACTGTGAAGTGGCTTCCCTCGCCCTTCTCGGTCTCCACGTTGATGGACCCGCCCATCTGGTCGATGGCTTTCTTGGTGACGGTCAAGCCAAGCCCAGTGCCCTCGTACTCCCGACCGAGCCCCTCGGACTCCTGGCGGAACGGATCGAAGAGGGTCTCGACCATCCCCTGATCCATGCCGATCCCGGTGTCCTCCACGTCCAAAACCGCCTGCTCCGCCTCCCGAGAAATTCGGACCCGCACCTCTCCGTCGTTGGTGTATTTGATCGCGTTGGAGATGAGGTTCTGAAGTACGATTTGCACGCCGCCCTCATCCGCCTGGGCCCATGCGGGAGTTTCACGGGCCTCGACCCGTAGACGCAACCCCTTGTCCTCGGCTCTCGGCCGAAGCTCCTCCACGATTGTCGCCGCCTGTCCGGCAATGTCTACCGCCGTCTCTTCCAGGTCCATCTTTCCCGCCTCCAGCTTCGAGAGGTTGAGGACCCCATCGAGCGTGCTCAGAAGCCGGCGGCCGCTCTTCCCGATAAGGTCGGCGAAACGAAGGGCGGACTCCTCCTCTTGGACCTCCTCCCCAATGGCGTCGGCGAAGCCGATAATCGACGTCAGCGGCGTTCGGATCTCGTGGCTCATGTTCGCGAGCATCGCCGATTTGGCCCGGCTGGCAGCCTCCGCTTCTGCCTGGGCCATCTCGGCCTCCGCCTTCGCCTCGCGGAGGGCGCCCTCTCGCTCCAAGCGGCCTAGAACGAGGGCCGCGTAGCTACTCAAAATCTCTAGTAGGCGGAGGCTGAACGGGCTGAAGCGCCCGACCTCCGTCTTGCCGACGACGACGACCCCACGCTTCCCGATCGGCACGGCCGCCGCGGAGCGCAGTTTTCCGTACTCAATGTCGTTGTCGAGGTCGTCTATGTTCTCCGCAACGACTGTGTCTCCGGTCCGCACGGCCCGGGCCGAGAGGCTATCTCCGCTCTCTGGCTGCGGCTGGGGAGACGGTACAGAGGATTCGGATACCGTCCGCTCCGGGCGAATGAGATCGCCGTCCACGAACCCCGTGTTCTGAAGCGGATAATCGAAGATGGTCCCGAGGAGTTCGTGGATGCGACCGGACACCTCCTCTGGGCTTTCGGCCGTGAGCACCCGGCGCGTTGCCTCGTAGAGCGCCTCAATCTTGTCCTGCCGTTCCTGAAGGGCCTGCTCCTGCTTCTTGCGTTCGGTAATATCGATCCCGAAGGCCGCGACGTGCGTGACATCGCCTTCGATGTTGGTAATGGGTTTGTGGCTCCGCATGAAGTAGCGGACCCCACTTTCCGTCTCCATCCTTTCCTCGAACTGGGTGGTTCGCTGCTCGCGGGCGGCCGTCCGAATCGCCCGGTGTCGTTGCCGCCCCAGCTCCAGGTCCAAGCCTCGTTTCCGGCAGTATTCCACGTTCGTGTGGCCGATGAGCCACTCCCGCATCTCCGGATCCTTCACGCTCTGCTTGTTGACGAATTCGTACCGTCCATCAGGCTTGAACACCGCCAGGTCCTTCACGGCTTTCTCCAAAATCTGCTCGTAATACTGCTTTGTGCTCCGCAGCTTCCGTTCGTCCTCCTTTCGTGCCGTAATGTCCCGGACGACGCAGACAAAGCTCCCGTCCTCGAGGGCCGTGAGGGACAGTTCCTGCGAAAACGAGGAGCCGTCGGCCCGCAATCCCTGTGCCTCTCCCCGCCACTGGCCAGTCTGGCGCAGTGTTGCGAGAACCTCCTCCTCGAGGCGCTTCTCTTCTTCCTCATCGTAGCAGATGATCCAAGACTCTCCGATCAGAGACTCGGGCGCATCGTAACCGTAGATGGCTGCGTGGGCCTGATTGACGTACTGGTAGACACCGTCCGCGTCAAGGATTGCGATCCCATCGCTCGCGGCTTCCACGGCGCTGGAACGGTGCTGGAGGGCCCGATCCTTCTGCCGGCGATCGGTGATGTCCCGAACCGTGCACACCAGTCGACCCTCGCTGGCGATTGTCAGAGACAGCGTCGCCGGGAAGGTCGTCCCGTCGGGACGGCTGCCGGTGACCTCCCCCTGCCAGTGGCCTTCTTCCTCCAGGGTTGGGAAAACCTCTTTCTCCAACCGGTCCACTTCGTCGGCGTTGTAAAGACGTCGCCACGACTCCCCGAGCAGCGCGTCAGTGCTTTCGAAGCCGTACATGTTCGCGTGGGTCTCGTCCACGTAGACGTATCGCCCGTCTTCCAGAACCGCAATGCCGTCGGCAGCCTCCTCAATCGCTTGCAGGGAGGATTCAATTGTGCGTCGGCGTGGCTCCTGCTCGGTGATGTCGCGGAAGATGCCCACCGCGAGCCGCCGCTCCTCGACCTCTACGGTCGCGGCGCTGATTTCGACGGGTATGTTCTCGCCGTCGTCGGTCACAACGTGTATGGGAGATCCGTCCTCGAACCGGCGGACTCTATCTCCTGCTCCTGGCCGACAGCACTTCTGAAATAGCCGTCGGTACCGATCCGCCTCCCCCGTGGGATGCAGTTCAGTCTGGTGCCGCCCGGTGATCTGCTCCTTGCTGGCCCCGATGAGTTCGGCGGCCTTCTGGTTCACCTCAACGAGCCGCCCCGTGTCAACATCGGCCAGAATCACAGGGTCGGGGGCCGCCTCCAGAAGTAAGTCGTACTTTTCCTGCGATTGGTCGGTCTCCTGCCGATGGCGCTCCTGCTCCAGGATTCGCTCGACCGACTGGGCAAGCAGGTCCATGGCCGCTTCGTCCGTCGGGTCCGACGGCCTCGGCTCCTGCCCCCCGAAGCAAACCGTGCCGTAGAGTTGGCCCTCAACGATGATCTTGGCGCCGAGGTAGCAGGACAGGCCGTATTCCTGATAGGCCGGGTCCGTTTCCCAGCCCTGCTGTTCCGCGTCCTCAAGGCAAAGGACCTCGCTCTGCGTTATGGCCTTCCGGCAATAGGTTGTCGTGAGGTCCGACTCCGCACCCGCCTGAACTTTGGGATGCCCTCCGGTGGCCGCAACGACTCGGTGCGTTGACTCCGCCATATCAATGCGGGAGAGAAACCCCGCCTCAATACCGAGTCGGTCGGTGCCGGCATGAAGGAGGGCGCGGATCTTCTCCCTCGAAGACAAGCCATCGGCGTGTATGATCCGCCGGACTTGCTCTCGAAACGAAAGGCCCGGATCGTCTTCGGAGTAATCAGTGCCAATCGGGACGAGGCCCTTCGGCGTTGGCTCTGTCACTCCGTCCGATGAACCACCGGTCGACGACTGGGATGAGAATGGACTCATGGGCAAAGAAGAGTCTGGTAAAGTGCCCCAGGGCCCCAGGGTGCGCGCAGATCTTATCCATCCGCGCTTCAAGGCGTCTCTCATTCCGTTTTGGGGCTACACGACGTCACGTACGCAAAGAACAACCAGGTGCTTCGGGGATCTCCTGAGTTAGATCCACCGCATCCGTGAGATCGGTGACCGGAAACCGCATTGGGCGTTTTGCTGTGACTTTTGGACTACGTTAGCTCATCTTATGGACAGTCAAAAAGAAATAGTGTTGTCCCAATTTCGTTATCTCCCCCCCCGCAAAAGTGACTCTTAACAGCCACGGCTCGGTCCATCAACGCCTGGATTGCCGCTGTGCGCAGCGCCCAGCAGTTGTGCGTAGCACCCATGATGATCATGTGGAGCGGCGTGCGGAGGCTAAAGACCAATTTCCCTAAAATAAGTACGTAGCATAAGAACTGCTTGGTCCAACTCTTTGGCACAAAAAGAAATCTAGAGAGAATTTCCGGTGGGGGTATCTGGGGCCGGGCCTGTTGGTGAAATCAGGGGCTCAGTAACTCCGAAAAGCCCTCAGGCGTGCGTCTTCTCCCTCGGTTCTTTGAGGTCCGGAGACCGTGATGTCTCCTTGGTAGCGTCTGGCATTGGCAAAAAGCAGCACCCTCGGATTAATGATTTTTCAGCGCAGGGCACGTCCGCTGAGGCGTTGCCGATCGAAGACGGTTCTGGAAAAAACACAGATGGAGCGGAAGGTCCGCCTAGAAGCCCTGTCCGACAATGTGCCCGGCGTACCCTCTGATTCTCAGGCAGGGTCGGATGGCGCGAACAGTTTGTCACGTTCATCGGGGAGATGGAGACCAGGCTTTTGAGGCTTTCCACCGGGCCGGATGAGTTCTACGAACGGTTTGCGGAGCACAGTCCGGAAAGTCACCGAGAAAAGTTTCTTCGGTCGGCCAGGAAAGCGGTCACGAACTGCTTGCGCTGGCGACAACGATTCCTGTTTGATCGACCCAATGGATAGCGTGTCTGGCTCCTGGGGGCCGCGGAGCCCAAACTCCAAGGGGGAAGGATTTCTATTTCGCGGCGTCCTGCTCGACATCACAGAACGGGTCAACGAGGAGCGCCGCCGTGAGCAGGTGATCCGGCGTGTTCCCGATGCAATCGTTGAGGTCGACGCCGAGTGGTGCTTCACGCTCGTTAACGACCAGGCCGAGGAGAAGGCCTACGACGTATTCATCCTGGACGTCAACCTGAAAGATCGCCGCACGGGCGTGGAGGTGCTCCAGGCGGTGCGTAGAATGCAGGAGTACGTGTCTACCCCGGCGGTGGCCTGCACGGCGTATGCCCTGGAC
Organism: Salinibacter grassmerensis; assembly: GCF_947077765.1. NCBI lineage: Bacteria > Pseudomonadati > Rhodothermota > Rhodothermia > Rhodothermales > Salinibacteraceae > Salinibacter > Salinibacter grassmerensis. The sequence goes on from NZ_CAMTTF010000001.1 coordinate 827,841, forward strand.
GACCACCGCGAGCATTTCCGCCGGGCCGGATTTGACGATGTCGTGGCGAAGCCGGTGACCAAGCGGGAAATTCTCGACGTTGTCGCCCAGCGGCTCAATGAGCCCACCTTGTCCGAGGTGGAGACCCCCGAAATATCATTGTCGGGGATTGAACTGCCCCCGATTCCGACCACGCTGACTGAGGTCGCGAGTCTCGCGTCCAGCCCCGAGTCCCCCGACGTGGAGGCGCTCACGGGGGCGTTGCAGAAAGACGCGGTGGTGTCGCAGTGGCTCATTCGCCACATCAACTCGGCGTACTACAGCATGAGGGAGTCCATCGACACTGTCGAGCGGGCTGTGCGGTACCTCGGCTTTCAGCCGGTGTGCAACCTCGTCCTGACGAAAGTGATCGGGGAAAGCTTCTCGGGCACCGAGGGGCCGGAGGGGGAGCGGGTGCAGCAATACGTCATGAAAACGAGCGTGCTGGCGGCCTACGTCGCCCGTGAGCTGTCCAAGGAAGTCGGCTTCGACGAGCCCGGGGTAGCGTACACCGGCGGGATTTTTGCCCAGATCGGCCGCCTGGCCCTTCTCGAGGAAGAGGGGAAGACCTATATCGATCTCTGGTTTGAGGAGCAGGATCGGTCGGCGCCCTTCCGGGGCCCACCCCCGCAGGGACAAGAAATTCTGCACTTCGAAGAGGACTACGTGCAGAATGGCCTTGCCGTTGGGAAAGAGTGCGGCATCTCCGACAAATTGCAGGCTGTTCTTCGAAGCCACCACCGCCCCGGACGGACCAGCGCGGACTTCCGCCCGCTCGTCCCGGTCGTCGCGATGGCCTTCAGGGTGGCCCAACATGCGGGCGACCTCGAAGACGAGAACCCGTGGGGCGACGAGGAAGCCCTCACCCGCGACCTCCAAGAGTCCAAGGTCACACGTCACGTGGTGAGGGAGCAGTCCCTCTCCGAAGGGAGGCTGATTGCGTCGGTCGTGGACATCGTCGGGGACGCCACCGAGTTTGTCGATGAGGTCTTGGATGCGGCGTAGTCCCGAGTCCGAGGCCGACTACGCAGTCGCCCCGAAGACCTCCGATACGTGCGCTCGTATCCGCCTTGAGGAGAGGGGGACCCGCAGTTGGTTAAGACGAGGGACCAGCGGGGGCCGGCCGTTGGGCGCTGAGTTGCAGCACCAGTCGTCGCGTACTAGTGAGGAGGTCGGATTCGAGAATGACGTTGCGGGCTGGAAGGCCCAGTTCGCCGAGGCGGGCCGTCACGTCGGTGCCGTTGGTGTGCTGCGTCGCCACGGCGAGCAGGTGCTCGGAGTCGATCCGGGCCTCGTCCACGAGCCAACGCGCAATGCGGAGGGCCTGCGATGGGGCGGAGGGGTCGACGTGAAGCACGAGGTCGCGCACCTCGCCTAGGCGGCCCCGAAGGTCTTTCAGTGTGGCGGCGCTGCAGGAGCGGACGTCGAAGTGGGCAACCACCTTCTCGTCGTGCTCCAGGTAGCGGGCGAGGCCCTCCTGTGCCCGGGGCGTCTGCTCGACGACCAGGATGGGATGGCGGTCGGCGTCGGGGCGCGGGACGGGGGGGAACGTGTGGGCCACGTACTCTTCCAGCGCCACGTCGTAAAGAAAGTCGGCCACCTGTTCGGGGAAGGAGCCCTCATCGGTGTGCCAGTCGGACTGGAACGGGTTCATGAGGCAGGTGCGGAGGAGGGTGAGCGACGCGCCGCGCTCGGCGGCCTCCCGCACTACATCTGCGGGCAGCAGATCCTTCAGGATGTGGGCGTAGTCCGCCACGTCGACCTCGGTGCGGGAGAGCAGGAAGGCGTACTGGTTGATGTCTTCCCGCCCGTCGACGGTCATCTGCTGCCAGATCCGGTTCGTGTAGTCGTTGAGGGACGCGATGCTCTCGACGTCGGGGCCCGGGGTCACGACGAAGCAGAACGCGACCGTCTCCGGGTGGTGGAACGGGCGCAGGTCCAGTTCCCCCTCGGCGGCGGAAAAGCGCTCCGTCAGTGCCTCGAAGAGCTGCTGATTCGCCCGGATGCAGTTCTCCATGAAGCGTCCGTGCCCGTCGGGCGTGAGGGGCACCATCGCCTGCGACAGGTAGCAGCTCACGGCCACGGCGCCGGGGCGAGAGCCCTCCAGCGTCCACTGCCCCAGGAAGCCGCCGAACCCGGACTGGTCCTCATCGGCGAGGTACGGCGCCTTGTACGCGATGGCGTCGCGGACATGGTAGTCCCGGAAGAGAACGGCGCCCGCGGGGTAGGGCACGTAGCCGAACTTGTGAGGGTCGATCGTGATGGAGTCCGTCGCGGAGAGCGTCGCGAGCGCCTCCGCGTCGTCGGCGGGGAGGAGGCCGTCGGGGCCCACGAGGGCATCGTCGAGCTGGGCGGGCGGGACGAAGTCCCCGTCGTCCGTCTTCGGAAGAAGAGAGGCGAAGAAGCCCCCGAAGGCGGCGTCGCAGTGGTGCCAGAACGTGAGGCCGGCGTCGCCCACTTCTCGGCGCACGGCCTCAATCTCATGCAGCGGGTCGATGGCCCCCTCCTCCGTGGTGCCCACGATGGAGACGACCCCGAGCACCGGCTGCTGATTCTCGATGCACTCGTGAAGCCGCTCGCGCAGCGCGTCGGTATCGAGACGGATGCGGTCGTCCACGGGAATCGTCTCCAGCGCGTCGGCCCCGAGGCCCACCACGTCCATGTTCTTCTGCCAGCAGTAGTGGGTCGCCTGCGAGATGAACACCTTCGGCAGACGGGCCGGGTCGTCGGGAAACGCCCGGTTGTACTGGAGCAAGAAGGAGGCGAGCCCGGCCCGCCGCACGCTGGGCAATGCCTCCTGAAACGCCTCTGCCCGTTCCGGCGGCCCCTCGCGCAGGGTGGCCTTGATGCGCAGGTGCAGGTCGGTGATGGCGTCGATTGGAAGGTTCGAGAGGCGCCACGTGGACAGGGCGTCGAGGGCGGCGCGCTCGCCGATGGCGGTCGTCACCTCCAGGTCGGCAAGCGACGCGAACGCGTCGGTCTGGTGGGCGACGAGGCGGACGGCCAACGGGTAAAGCCGGATGTTGCGGGCGATCCAAAGCGTCTCCAGGTTTGCCACCGTGCCGCCGCTGCAGAGGTGCCCCCAGCTGTACGAGGGGCGCCGGGTGCGGGCGTCGCGGGGCAGGGTCTCGGGGAGAAACGTGGGGTAGCCTACCATTTCGGCAAGGGCCTTGAAGTAGGCCCGTTCCTCCCGCACCGTCTCCGGAGACACCTCCGCCACCACGTTGTTCTGGTTGTAGAGGAGCCCGGCAAAGTAGCCCACGAAGGCGGGCAGCGACGGGTCGCTCACGATGTGGGCCACCTGCCGCGGCGAGTAGAGCGGCGCCGCGCGCTTCAGCTCCGCCAAAATTTTTGAGAGCTCGTCCCGAAGCCGCGCCGACATGTCGTCGAACGCCTCGGTGCGCTTGTCCCGCTCGTCGATCAGGCGAGGGTCCCGTGGGTGAAAGTTGCGGCGCCAGAAGACGTGGTCCCGGAGCACCTCGAGGAGCAGGCGCTCCAGCTCGTCGGCGTTCTCCCCTTTTGGGCCGAGAAAGGCGGCCTTGTGGAGCGCGTCGGAGGACGGTGGGTCGGACATGGCGGGAGGGAGCTGTTGTCGAAAAGTGGGAATGATCCGTACGGGGTGCCCCGACAATCTTTTCGGTGTGGAGGATTTTCATGAAGGAAATAGGAGCCCCCACGGACGGTCGCGCAGGCCCCAGAATGAAGAGCGGAATGAGCGGTGTGATCGTGCTCGGTCCATGCGAGAAAGGAGTAAGGACCCGGTCGCGCGTCGGTACCATGGGGCCTCCACCCGATGAGATCGTGAATTCTTCGTCGCAGACGGAGACACGCCCGTACTGTGGAGCGGAACCCGGGGCGGGGGGCGAGCGAATACGTGAAATCGACGGCGTCTTCTCCTATGCTGTAACGTGCGGGGTGTCCACCTAGCCTGCGTTTTGTCTGCCTCACCGACCCGGTCGTGCGCATGCCGACGACCCAGACCACCAAGATCAACCAGCTATTGGACCCGGAGCACGTCCGCATCGGGCTGGCCGAGACCTCAAAGACAGCGGTGATCGACGCGCTCGTCGACGTGCTGGCCGGCCACGGGGCCATCAGTAGCCTCGACGATGCGCGGGCGGCGATCTTTGCGCGGGAAGAGAAAATGTCGACCGGTGTGGGAAAGGGGCTCGGCCTCCCCCACGCCAAGACCCCAGCGGCCTCCGATACCGTTGCGGCTTTTGCGACCACCGACGAGCCGGTCGACTTCGGGGCGGTCGACGACGTCCCCGTCCAAATCCTTCTGCTGCTCGTGGGGCCGGAGGAGCACAAGTCGCAGCACGTCAAAATCCTGGGCCGCATCTCGCGGCTCGTGAGCCGGGAGTCGCTGCGAGAGCGTCTTTTGGACGCCGAGACGCCAGAGACGGTCATCGAAACCATCCGTGAGGAGGAGGCCGCGCTCCGCAGTTGAGGCCGGCGACCGGCGTGCATTCGAGGGAGGGACCCACATCTCTAGTCTTCTTTAGCGATTCCTTTTGCCAGTGAGCACTTCGTTCCAAAACATTAAGGGCACCTTCGACATCCTGCCGGACGCCTACACCGACGATGGGGGAACGCGGGTGGCCGGCAGTGCCGAGTGGCGCCATGTGGAGGCCACGGTCCGCAACGTGATGCGTCGCCACAACTTTGAAGAGATTCGTACGCCCGTGCTGGAGCCCACCGAGCTCGTAGCGCGTGGGGTGGGCGAATCGACCGACATCGTGCAGAAGGAAATGTTTGCCTTCGAGCGGAGCGATACGCAGTACGTCCTCCGGCCCGAGATTACGGCGCCGGTCGTGCGCTCCTTTCTCCAACACCACCTTGATCAGCGCGGTGGGGTGCAGAAGCTGTTCTACATCGGCCCGTGTTTCCGGGCCGAGCAGCCGCAGAAGGGGCGATATCGGCAGTTTCACCAGTTTGGCGTCGAGGTGTTGGGCGCGGACCAGCCCCGGGCCGACGCCGAGACCATTGCTGTGCTGATGGCCGTGTGCGAGGCGCTCGGCCTGTCCGACCTGCGCCTCCGCCTCAACACGCTTGGGACGCCGGAGCGCCGCGAGGAGTACGTCGCCGCCCTGCAGGACTACCTGACGCCGCACGCCGACGAGCTGTCGGAGACGAGCCGCCGTCGCCTGGAGCGCAACCCGCTACGCATCCTCGATACGAAGGTGGAGCACGAGCAGGAGCTCCTGCGCGATGCGCCGACGCTCATGGACTTCGTGGGGGAGGAAAGCCTTGCCCACTACGATCGGGTCAAGGAGCTGCTCGGCGACCTAGGCGTCGAGTACGAAGAAGACCCCCACCTCGTGCGGGGGCTGGACTACTACACCGAGACCACCTTTGAGCTGGAAAGCCCGGGCCTCGGGGCACAGAGTGCGCTTGCGGGTGGGGGGCGCTACGACCGTCTTGCGGAGGTGCTGGGCAGTGACGAACCGGTGCCCGCGGTCGGCTTCGCGGCGGGCATGGAGCGCCTCTTCCTTGCGCTCGACGAGGCGGAGGTTGACCGTCCCGATGCGGCCTCGCCCGATGTCTTTATCGCGGCGCTGGGCGACGAGGCGGAGGCGTGGGTCTTCCGCACGGCCCAGGAACTGCGCGCGGCGGGGCTGCACGTCGCCCACGACCTCATGGGCCGGTCGTTGAAGGCGCAGATGAAGGAGGCCAACCGGCAGGATGCCCCGTACACGATGATCATTGGCGGGAACGAGCTGGAGGCCGAGGCCGCGACCGTCAAGGAGATGGAGAGTGGGGAGCAGGAGGACGTCCCGTTCGACGACCTGGCCGAGTACCTCACCGGCTCCCCCGAGGTTGCCTAGCGTGAATCTGTGCTGGGGGCCGTTTGCTGATTGTCGAACATCGTCTCTCGTCTCGATGCCAAAGAACATCTGGGTGCTCTTGCTCTTGGGTGTGGGGCTGGTGGTGGGGTGCCGCCCCCGCGAGCAGGCCATGAATGAGGAAGAGACGTCCGTGCGCGCCATGACTTACAACATCGAAGACGTCCGCACCGCCGACTTGCGCCGGGCCGATCATCCCCGCCTCCAGCGGGCGGCGGCGCGCATTCAGCACCTCGCGCCCGATGTGCTGCTCGTCAACGAGATGACGTACGACCAGCCGGGCGATCCGGGCTACCGGGCGGGCGCCCCGGAAGGCCACAATGCCCAGCGGTTCGCCCACCACTACCTCTCCACGCCGCAGGCCGACACCCTCGACGGCCTCTCGTACCAAACGGTGATGCTGCCCGTCAACACGGGGGTGCACAGTGGGCTCGACCTCAACAACGACGGACGGGTTTTCCCGGCCGTCCCGGAGATTCCCGGTGCGCCCGAAGATGGCAGCGTGCCCCCTCAGACCGATGCAGGGCGTGACTATGGCAACGACGCGTGGGGCTTTGGCACCTTTCCCGGGCAGTACGGCATGGCCCTCCTCGTCCGGGACGATCTCGCGGTGCTCCGCGACTCGATCCGTACGTTTCGGCTCCTGCCGTGGCACGAGAAGCCGAACGCGTCGGTCCCCCTCGACACCACGTCGTTTGAGCCCTGGTACAGCCCGGAGGAGTGGGCCGCAGTGCGCCTCTCGTCCAAAAGCCACTGGGACGTGCCCGTGCAACTCCCCAGCGGCGAGGTGCTCCACGTACTGGCGAGTCATCCTACGCCGCCTGGCTTCGACGGGGTGGCTCGTCGCAATAACCACCGCAACCACGACGAGGTGCAGTTCTGGAGCGACTACCTGAACCAGGCCTCCTACGTCGAAGACGACTCGGGGCGGACCGGAGGGCTCCACGCAAACGCCTCGTTCCTGATTATGGGCGACCTGAACGCCGACCCGGACGACGCGTCGATTTTCCGGAACGCCATCCGGCACCTGATCGGCCACGAGCGTGTCAACGGGGACGTGGTGCCGGAGGCCTCGCCGGCCCGGCAGGCGGATTATCCCGACCTCGACCCCGACGACACGTCGCGCTGGGAGGCCCGCATCGATTACGTGCTGCCCGCCTCCACCGTGACCGTCGACGAGGCTGGCGTATGGCGGCCCTCCCCCACCCGCGTTCCCGACGTGCCGGTGAGCGATCACTTCCCGGTCTGGATGGATGTGCGCGTCGGCCCGTAGGCCTATCCCCCATTGTCACAACGTCTCCCAATCCTTTTTTTGTTGCCTGCCATGGAGTGGCGACAAGACACCGTCCGCCTCGACCCGAAGCCCCGCGGCTTTCACCTCGTCACCGATCAGATCTTGGCGAGGGGGCCTCGCCTCGACGACCTCCAGACGGGCCTCCTGCACGTCTTTATCCAGCATACCTCCGCCTCCCTTACAATCAACGAGAACGCCGCCCCGGCGGTGCGTGGGGATATGGAGCGCTACTTCGACGAGCTGGTGCCCGAGAACCAGCCCTACTACCAGCATACGGTGGAGGGCCCCGACGACATGCCCGCTCACATCAAGGCGTCGCTGCTCGACACGAGCCTTTCTGTTCCCCTCCAGGACGGGCAGCCGGCCTTTGGCACCTGGCAGGGCATCTACCTGAACGAGCACCGCGACAATGGCGGCGCGCGCTCGGTGGTGGTAACGGCCTACGGGGAGACAACGTAGCGCCGCAGAGGGCGGGTCAGGCGACCGACTCGGCGCGTGGTGCGATTTGTTTGGCCAGCCGCCGGGCCCGAGCGTAGAGGGCGTGCACGTGGGTGTAGGTGAAGCGGGCGCCCCGGCCCAGCAGGCGGAGATTGTTGAAGCGATCCAGGTACGTTTTCAGGCGATCGGCCTTGTCGTGGGCGCCGACCTCCAAGATGGGATACGCAAAGGGAAGGGCCTGATGGTCGACCGTGACGACGTCCTCGTCTCCCTCGATGAACCCCTGTGCGGCCAGCAGGTCCACCGCGCTGTCCCGAAGGACTTCGTCTGACTGCTCCCACGCCGCGGTGTCCGGGTGGCAGGGGCGTTCGAGAACGACGACGGTCTGGTCGTCGGGAGCCATGTCGGGACTGCGGTTTTTCGGCTCGTAGAGGCGGGTGAACGGGACCGATCGCTCGGGAAAGTAGAGGGAGGCATTGGGGGTGAGGCGCGGACGGTCCAGGCCCAGCACCACGAGGCGGAGGTGGCGGAACTGCATCGATTCGGCCACCGACTGCACCGCATCGGGCGGCGGTGGGTCGAGCAGGTGGAGCATGCGCGTGAGGGGCAGTGTGCTCACGACCGAGTCCACGTCGGTGCGGGCATCGTCGTTGACCGTGACGTGGCGGATCTGGCGGCCGTCGTGCGACAGCCGGGTGATGCGGGCGCCGGTACGGATGCGCTCGCGGCCGATGGCGTCGGCGGTGGCCTCGGCGATCTGGCCGTAGCCATGCTTGGGGTAATAGAACGAGCCGTCGAGGTGACGCGCTTTCTGGGTTGGGCCGCCGAAGGCCTCGAGAAAGAACGTCTTGAGGTCGAGGCCCTCCAGGCGGTCCCCGGCCACACGGGGAGAGAGGGTGGTGGCGTCGGCGCCCCACAGCTTCTCGGTATAATTCAGCAGGAAGTGCCCGGCGAGGGTGGGGCCGTAGCTCTGCAGGGCCATCTCCTCAAAGTGATCGGCGTCGTCCGAGATGCGAGGAATGGACAGTTGCTCCCACGCAATCTGGGCGAGGAGGGAGAGGGGAAGCTTCCGCAAGAGGTCGTACGGGGCGAGCGGAAAGTCGATGCGCCGCCCGCGCCAGCAGATTTGGCTGGGTGCGTCCACGCGGCGGAGGTCGTCGCCCAGGAGGGCCCGCACGTCGGCGGTCACCGCGTCGTTTTTGTCGTGGAAGCGGTGCGCGCCGGTGTCGTAGCGGAAGGGGCCCATCCGGAGCGTCCGTGCGTTGCCGCCCACCGCGTCCGCGGCCTCAAACAGGCGCACGTCGAGCCCCTGCCTCCGGGCGTAGAACCCGGTCGCGAGCCCGGCGGGGCCCGCGCCCAGTACGGTCAGTGGTGCCTCGTGCGGGTCAGTGCTCATAGACATAAACGGTCACCTTGGGCCACATGCGATTGACGTGCGGGTTGTGGTAGAACGTGCGGGTGCGGGTCGGGGCCTGGTCGATCAGCGACGCGTAGGTGCCCACCACCAGGGTACGTCCCGCCTCCGTCTCTCGCAGACGGCGGACGTCCGACGAGTCCTCGATCGAGAGAAACCGCGCCCCCACCTGCTGGGTCTGGAGGTACGTGTTGACGAGCGGAACGGACGCGACGCGGGTTGGCCTGGAGGTCGTCCGGGCCGTATTTTCGACAAACCCCTTGGCCTGGGCGATGGCCGACGGATCGCGGTGCTGATCCACGAGCACGAACGTGACCGCGGCGTAGGCCCCGGCGACGGCCAGGACGGCTCCGCGGACGGGCCACGAGCGGGTCCGCCACCAGGTGGCTGCGCCCGCCGCCAGCACCGGGAGCAGTAGTGCCAGAAGGGGAAGCACGTGCCGGCTCTTGTGCACGACGTTCTGGAAGAAAAACATCCAGGCGCCGTAGACGGCCGCACACACCACGAGCATCCGCGCGCGTCGACGGCCAACAGCGCCGGTCTGCACCATGCGCCGAAGGCCCGAGATGCCCACGCCCAGCACCCCGGTGCCGACGAGGAGTGTGCTCCAGTGACGCCCGGGCCACCAGCCCCCGAGCCCGTCGGCCCACAGGCCCTGTACGGTTCCGGCGAGACGGCGGCCGAGGTCCGACTCCGTCTGCACCGTGCCCCCGAAGTCCGCAAAGTGGCCGGTGGTCTGGCCCCACGCCACGTCGATCAGGGTCCACAGGCCCGTGTCGAGCACCATCGGCACGAGCCACACCCCCACCCCAGCAACGCCCGCCGCGACGAGCCGGATCGGCCGGTCGGAGCGCCACAGCACGAGGAGGGACGGGACCACGACGAGCGGCAGGTACGAGAGCCGCAGCCCGGCCAGCAGCCCGGCCAGGGCGATGCCCACGAGCGCGGCCCGTCGTCCCGCCCGGCCCTCCGATTGCCCCGCCCGGCCCTCCGATTGCCCCGCCCGGAGCAGAACCGCCAGCGTCGCTACGGCCCACGCCGTGCCCAAGAAGTCGGGCATGTAGCGGTTGGCCATCAGCCATAAGAGTGGATTGAGGACGACGACACCGGCCAGCGCTGCCCCTTCAACCGAGCATAGCGGTCGGTCCCACAGACGGAGGAGCGCCCAAACGAGACCGACGGTCGCAAACCCACCGACCAGCGAAAAGCTGGTGCTAAATGACCCGGTGGGCAGGTAGAACAGCTCCGTCGCTGCCCAGAACACCGGGTACCCCGGAAAGTGGGGCTGGAGCGCCGCGATGTCGTACTCGTCCGCCACGCTGAGCGCGAAGCGGAGGCTGTCGGGGTCCTCGATGTACGTGATGGTGGTGGCGAGGCGGCTGCCGATGCAGGCCACGATCAGCGCGCCCCACGCCACGCCGCGCGCCCTCCAGTACCGCCGGAGCATCCGGCGCCAGGACGACGCATCGGCAGCAGTCACCGGCGAGGCTGTGTCGCGCGTGCTCACGAGGTCGAACGGGCAAGTTGGGGAATCAGACACCGACGCCCCTCCCCCGCCGGGGCGGAAGAGGGGCGATCGGTCATGCATCACCGGGCACAACCCCGTGTGATCCGTGTGGCGTGCAGACTACCAGGCCGCCACGTTGCTGTCGCTGAAGCTGTAGGCGTCCTGGAGGATCTGCGTCGCGTCCGCGAGGTCGTTTTCGTATTCCGATACGGTCACCTCTCCGTACGGAGGGGCGTTGCCGACATCCTTGAGGATGTCGTTCAGCTGCGTGGTGCTCAGCTCGCTGTTGTAGTATTGGAGGCTCCAGGCAAAGGCTTTGGCTTCCCCCCAAGCGCCCTCGTCGATGTCTCCCTGCGCGATGGTTTTTCCGTCGTCGAGGCCGCTCAGCGACCCCTCCATCGAGTTGACGTAGTGAATCACGTTGACCGCGACGACCTTCTCCCAGGCGTCGAGGGCCGTCTGAGCGTGACTAGAGGGATCCTCGTCGTTTTCGATGTCTTCCCGTCCTTCGACGAGTGCATTGAAGGCATCTCGGGCGAAGTCGGGAGACGGACCATCGGTGTTCGACGCCGCGGTGGAGCGCTCGATGGCGTAGGCGGCCCAGGTGTAAACGTACTCACTCGTCAGGTCAACGGACTCATTGCCGTCAATGTCCTGGGCCGGCCCGCTGGCCAATCCCTCTCCGCCGCCGCTGTAATCGAGAAACGGCTCAAGGGTGCGCGGGAAGCCGAAGTAGCCGAAGGCCTTGTCCCACTGCTCCGCCTGGTTCGACGAGACATTGCCATTAGCGAAGTCACTCAGGATCGACGCCCCTTGCCCGTAGATGGGCGTCCCCAGCAGCATCTTCTCGGCAAACTGGCTCAGGACGATGCCGTTATCGGTCGTGGCGACGTCGTTCGCCCCGGCCTGCTCAAAGTAGAACGTGAGCATGTCGTCCGTTGTAATTGACGACCCCGAGCTGGGCGAATCGCTACTCTCTAGGTTTGCGCTCTGTAGGAGGTCCGCATCGTTCGTCAGGGAGGAGATGTCAACCCCGCTCGCAATGTCGCCGTAGGTACTCTGCTGGGCCGAGATGCCAGAGGTCGGGAGCGTCTTGTCGTCGATGGTGCCCGTGTACAGCTCGTCGAGCACGGTCTCCGAGTTGTTAGAGGCATTCCCGACCTTAACCCCGAGATCAAACGCCAGTAGATTTGTAACGGTCTCCGCCCCGTAGGTGCTGGACGGATACGCAAACGAATCGGTCTCGTCGACATTGCCACCGCTTGAGCCGGTGCTGTCGCAGCCCGTCAGGACCAGCCCGAAGGCAAGAAGGGGCAGCAGGAATACGGTCGTGTAGCGAAAAAGGGAACGTTGCATAGGAGTCACTGCGTTGATGAAAGTGTATCTGTGTGAGGAAGACGCCCCGTCTCTCTGGTTTTGAGAGGCGGGGCGGTTTTCTGTGTGAATCTAAAAGTCGTATTGAATCGAGAGATTGACCTGGCGGCGGGCGCCAGGGATGATGCCCGTGCTCAGGTTGGCGCTCGGCTGGCTGGGATTGGAGTGCAGCCGCGAGCCGATGTACACGTTGTCCGTCACGTTCTTGGCGGTGAGCTGGACGCTGAGGGCCTCGGAGTACTCGTAGGTGGCCCCGGCGTCGATCACCGTGTGGGCCGGCACAGGGCCCCGCTCGCCCCGGCTGTTGGTGCTCTCCAGGTTTTCGAGGTCGGTGTAGAAGCGGCCGGTGTAGCTGAGGTCGGTCGACAGGGTGAGTCCGATGTCCGAAAATGCCTTCGATAGCCCCACCGTGGCGGTGTGGGTGGGAGCCGCCGGCAGTTCGTTGCCACTGATGTCTTCCGCCAAGCCATCGATCGCACTTGAGATGACACCCTGCACGACCGACGACTGCAAGTAGGTGTATGACACGTCCAGCGTGGGGAGGGGGCCGGCAAAGACGCCGCCCTTCACGCGGGTTCGGGCTTCCAGGCCGTAGCTTTCCACCACCCCCAGGTTTTGCTGGAAGCTCGTGCGCCCGCCCACCAGGTTCTCCACGTAGAGGTAAAAGCCAGTGACTTCGAACTGGCCGGCGTCGGAGCGGCCCCGCACGCCCAGCTCCGAGTTCCAGCTCTTCTCGGCCTTCAGGTCGAATCCACCGTCGCCCGCGCCGGTGGCGCTGGGCGGATCGAAGCCCACGATGGCGAAGATGGCGCTGGAGGGCGGCGTGTAGCCGCGGTGGACCCCGCCGAAGAGGCGGGCATTGCCCTCCCCGAGCGTGGTGCCCAAGTCGGTGGTCCCCAGGTTCCAGTTGAAGCCGAGCCGGGGCAGGGGGACCACGCTCGTTTGGTCGCGGTACTGGCTGCCGTTGAGGCGGTTGATCTGAGACTGCTTGAAGACCTCCAGCCGAAATCCCGGTGAGAGACGAAGCGGGCCCCACTGCACATCCTCCAGTGCGTAGAGGGAGAGCGCCCGTGTCTCGTAGACCGAGCTGCCGCCGATGATTGTTACGGGGTCGGAGTCGGACACGTCGCCCTGATAGAAAACGCCCTCCCGCACGCCCACCTCGTCGCTGATCTTGCGGTTGTCCTTGAAGCGTTCCCAGTGCAGGCGACCGCCCAATTCCAGGTCCGCCTCCTGCCCGAGCAGGCTGTGCTGGATGCCCAGCGAATGCTCGACGCCGGTGACGTAAAAGGTGCGCACGTTGCCGAAGTACGGCTTGTCATTCAGCGTAAGGCCGTCCCTCACGTCGCTGATGCCGACGCGCATGAGCGGCCCCGGCTCGTTCGGCTCGACCGGCTCGGCGTCTCTGTTTGGGGCCTGGTAGTCCTCCGCGTCTACGAACACGTCCTTCTCCCGCCACCACGGGCGGTGAAAGACGTTGGCGTAGAGCCGCGTGGTGCCCTGCACGGCGTCGCTGTAGCGGCGGTTGTAAATCGTCCCCAGCGACGCCCGGTAGATCTGGTAGAGGTCGTCGTCCTTGGGGTTGAAATCCGGGTCGGTGCGGAAGGAATATGGAGTGAGGCCGGTGTAGGTAGCGTTCAGTCGCTCGTAGTTGGCGTTGGTCTTGACGTACAGCGATCGATCGTCGCCAAGATTTGCCTGCAGCTTGGCGGTGCCGTTGAACTGGCGGAAGTCGTTGTGCTGGCGAAAGCCGTTTCCTCGCTTGAAGAGTAGCTGGACCTGCGGGCGCACGTCGTCGGTCCCGAAGCCGCCAACCTCCCCGAAGGCGCTGACGTAGCCGTTTGTGCCGGGGGTCAGCTCAAAGGTCCCTCCCGGTGAGCGGCGCTGTGGGCGGCTGGTGACGTAGTTGATGACGCCGGCCATCGTTTGCGGGCCGTGCCGGATCGTGGAGCTGCCCTTGATGACCTCGATCTCCTCGATGCGCTCGATGGGCGGGTTGTAGTAGAGCGGGGAGAAAACGTAGGGGGCAGGCTGGATGGGCATCCCATCCTCCATGACGAGTACGCGCTGGGTGCGGCGGGGCTGCAGGCCGCGGATGCCCACCGACATGCGGGTCTGAGACATGCCGTCGTCGGCCAGACCGTAGACGCCGGGCACATGCTTGAGGGCTGCCTGGGTGCCGATGGGATCCATCTGACTCAGGGCGGCGGCGTCCACCTTTGAGGCCGCGCCCGGAAGGGCCGTCCGGGTGCTGCGCGTGGAGCCGGTAATCTCGAGCCCCGATAGCTCCACAGTGGCGCTCGCCAGCTCCACGGTCAGGCGCGTCGTCTGGCCGGCCTGAACCCGCACCGTGCGCGTGGTTGTGACATACCCCACGTGGCGCACCTGCAGGGTGGTGCGACCGGCCGGCAGGTTGGTGAGCACGAAGCGGCCGTCCGCGTTGGTGACGGTGCCTTGAGGCCGAGCACTCCCGCTGACGCCCACCGTTGCGTCGGCAAGCGGCCCCCCTGCTTCTGCGGTGACGACGCGGCCTTCTATGCCGCCCGTTGATGCGTCCTGACCAACCGCAGGTCCACTATTTAGACTAAATACAAAAAAGGAGAGGGCGAGAACGTATTCGACGCGCATGCTGCGAGATCTGGTTCTGTATCCGTGCAAGAGGCACCCGCCGCTGGGATTAGAAGCGGGCCGGGTTGGTTGTCGCGCTATCGGTCCTCGCCGAGGAAGACTGGCTGGAATCCACGGCGGTGGCGGGCGGGGACAGGCGGTCGAGGGCACTGTAGCTGCCCCCCTCCTCCGGGGTCCCGTCGGACGGGCCCAGGACAGGATCATCCGAACACGCCGGCAGGGTGACGAGCAGAAGAAGCAGCGCCCCGAGTCCTACCGTCAGAGAACGACGTGTGAACGAATGGCTCATGCGGAGTGCGGAGGTGATTCCTAATTATTTAGACCACTTATAGATAAGAGGGGCTTTCTCGACGATCAACCGTCGAGAATACAGAAGCTGTAAAATTAGAAGAGAGGACAGTCCGCACGTCCCCACGGGCAGCAGAAAGTGTGGAGGGGAGCCCAGGGGGCCTGTCCTCGCTAGTCGGAAGTGGAGGCGGGCCCGGGGTGGGCTACTCGGCTGGCTCCAGGACCAGTGCTCCCAGCGGGGGAAGAGTCAGCTCCAGGGAATGGGAGTGTCCGTGCCTCCCGAACGGATCGCTATGGACGGTTCTCTGATTGCCCACGTTGCTGCCGCCGTAGGCGTCGCTGTCGCTGTTGAGTTGTTCGTGCCACAGGCCCTCGCCCGGCACGCCAATGCGGTAGTTCTCGCGAACGACCGGCGTAAAGTTGAGCACGAAGACGAGCGAGCGGTCCCCGTTGAGGCGGCGGTAGGTGAGGACGCTGTTCTCGCGGTCGTCGTACGAGATCCATTCGAAGCCGTCTACCTGGTCGTTCCAGAGGGCCGGCGCGTTCTGGTAGAGGTGATTGAGGTCGCCGAGCCACTCCATGAGGCCCTCGTGCAGGGGGGCATCGGTGAGTCCCCATTCCAGCTCCTGATCGTGGTTCCATTCGCGGTGCTGCCCGAACTCACCCCCCATGAAGAGCAGCTTCTTGCCGGGGTGGCCGAACATGTGGGCGTAAAGGAGCCGCAGGTTGGCCGCTTTCTGCCAGTCGTCGCCTGGCATCTTGCTCCAGAGGGAGTTCTTGCCGTGGACCACCTCGTCGTGGGAGAGGGGGAGTGTGTAGTTTTCGGAGAAGGCCCAGCTGAGGGTCCAGGTCAGGTCGCCGTGGTGGTGCTTGCGGTGAACCGGTTCTTTGCTTGCGTATTCGAGCGAGTCGTGCATCCAGCCCATGTTCCACTTGTAGAGGAAGCCAAGGCCGCCGTGCTCGGTGGGGGTGGTCACGCCGGGCCAGGCAGTTGACTCCTCGGCCAGCATGATGGCCTCGGGGTACTCCTCGTAGACGTGCTCGTTGGTGTCCTGAAGGAGGCTGATGGCGCCCAGGTTCTCGCGGCCGCCGTGCACATTGGGCGACCAGTCGCCCTCGCGCGAGTAGTCGCGGTAGAGCATGGAGGCGACCGCGTCGACGCGGAGGCCGTCCACGTGGTACTTGTCCATCCAGAAGAGGGCGTTGGAGAGGAGAAAATTGCGCACGCCGTTCTTGCCGAAGTCGAAGACGCGCGTGCCCCAGTCCGGATGCTCCCGCATGAGCGGGTCCTCGTATTCGAAGAGGTGCGAGCCGTCAAAGTAGGTGAGCCCCTGCGGGTCCGTGGCGAAGTGGCCGGGCACCCAGTCCATGATGACACCGATCCCGCGCTGATGCAGCGTGTCGATGAGGTGCATTAGGCCGTCGGGGTCGCCGTAGCGAAAGGTGGGGGCGTAGTACCCGAGAATTTGGTAGCCCCACGACCCGTAGTACGGATGTTCGGCAAGCGGCAGAAACTCGACGTGGGTGAAGCCCAGGTTCTGCACGTGGTCGGCCAGCGGCTCGGCGACCTCCCGGTAGCTGAGCGACTCGCCGTGCTCCTTGTGCCGCCAGGAGCCGAGGTGCACCTCGTAGATGGAGAGGGGGCCGTCCAGTCCGCTGGGGCCCTCCCGCTCGTTCATCCAGTTGCTGTCGCCCCACGTGTAGGTGTCGAGGTCGGTGACGATGGCCGAGAGGCCCTCGTATGTGTTCTGGGCAGGCGGCTCCATGCGGAAGGCGTAGGGGTCGGTCCGGTCGAACCAGTCGCCGTTGGCCTGGAGGTGATACTTATACTTGTCGCCCGGCTGGGCCCCACGCACGTACCCTTCCCAGAGTCCCCCCTCGCGCCGATCCAGTACGTCGGCTCCGAAGCGCCAGTCGTTGAAGTCGCCCGTTACCTCCACCCGGTCGGCATTGGGGGCCCAGACGCTGAACCAGGTGCCCCGCTGGTTGGGATGTGCCCCCATCCGCTCGTAGCTGTGGGTATGGGTGCCTTGCCGCCAGTAGTAGAGGTCGTCGTCGGTGAGATGGGGCATGGGGGGCTGTGGGTGGGAAGGATCAATTGCGTGGAGAGAGGGATCAGGCGTCGAGGCGGTCGGAGGCGGTCGCCTCGTGGGGGGCGAGCAGACGGCGAAGCCCGTGCAGCGGAAGCCAGGCCCAGTCGGGGCGGTGGTTGAGCTCGTAGCGGACCTCGTACAGGGCCTTATCGAGGAGAAAGGCCCAGAGGAATGAGTAGCGGGCCGGGGCCGCCGGGAGGAAGGCGGCGTCCTCGGTCGTATCGGCGTACGCGTCGAGGAACGTCGTCTCCGTCCAGTGGAGCAGCGCGTTGATCCACGGCTCGTAGTCCGGGTCCACATTGGTGTGGTCCTGCCAGGAGGCGAGGACGGCGTACTCCAGAGACCGAAGCATGCCCGCGACGTCCCGCAGCGCGTTTTCGCGTTGGCGGCGCTCGTCGAGGGGGCGGGTCGGTTCGCCTTCGAAGTCGAGGACGTAGATGTCGCCCTCGGCCCGGAGAAGCTGCCCGAGATGATAGTCGCCGTGGATCCGGATGCGGTCGTGCGTGCCGGGCATGTCGTCGAGGGGCGCAAGGTGCTCCCGGGCTGCACTCCACGCCGGGGTGGAGGGCACGTCCTTAGGAGGGAGCCCCGATTGCCGATCGAGAAGGGCACGGGTCTCCTCCATCTCGGTTCTGATGCGTGCGCCCAGCTCCGCCCCTGCGTTCGCCGGCGCCTCAACGGGGTGCATGTTGTCGCCCTTTGCCTGGGCCAGCGCGTAGTGCATTTCGGCGGTCCGCACCCCGAGCGTCCGCGCGAACGAAATCAACTCGGGGGCCAGCTCTTCCAGCCACACCGGCACCGTCGCGTCCACGAAGCGGTCCGCCGTCCAGCTGGGGCTGTCCGCCGATGGGTCTGTGCTCTTGGCCTGCTCGTACGGGAACGGCGAATTTTCGACGCGGTCGAGAAAGGTGGTCGTGCAGGAGAGGGCGTAGCTCCAGGCGTCGGTGTCTACCGCAAGGGCCTCTTGAAGCACCCCGAGGGTGTACTGGCGGCGGCGACGCCGAAAGTGGAGCGTGCCGTGGAGGCGGGGCGAAAACGTAAAGTCGACGTCCGTGAGGTGCTGCAGGAGCTCTTTCTCGGGGTTGGGGCCCTCCTCCAGGCGGCGGTAGAGCTTGAGGAAGTAGTCGTCGTTGACGATGGCGGAGGTGTTGCTCTGCTCGCCGGTGAAGAGGCGCACGTCGTCGGGGGGCTCGTGGCCCATCGCCTCGGACGGCTCGGCCGTGTAGAGGCCCTTCAGCGAGCGCCCGGTGCCGCCCCGCTGCCACCAGCGGAAGAGCGTGGCCCAGAACTGAGGGTTGACCGTGGCGTCGTAGACGAGCCGTCGCTCTTCGGTGTCGTCCACCTCCAGCCACGCCAGCGTGGCAGCTGGGTGCTCGTCCAAGATGGTAGAGGCCTCCGGCTCGGGGGCTGCCATCAGGGGCAGGGTGTAGAACGACGTGTCCTCCGGGAGGTCGACCCGAAGCACCGACAGGTACACCACGGGGTCGCTCTGGAGGCGCACCGCATCTTCGACCTCGACCTCTTCGATGACTTCGCCCTTGGCGCCGAACCAGCGCTGCTCGTTGATAAACTCCGGGAGGAGCGCCTCGATCTGTTCGGGGCCGCGGCGCTGCGCCATCGTGGGGACGAGCACATTCTGCAGGCCCTCGGCGACCGGCAGGACGGGACGGGTGCGGCCGTTTTCGCCCTCGAGGGGCTGAAGGCCACTGCGGCGCGTGTCGTCGCGCTGTACATCCTCTTTGGGCACGAGCTTGAACCAGTAGAAGTGGTGCGGCCCGACGGTCAGGTGGTAGTCGTCGGGGCCGATGGGCGGGAACGCGGACTGTCCGGACAGCTCGACCGGCGCGAGGCCCTGCAGGTCGTCTCGCGCGGGAATGTGGACCGACTGCGTGAAGCGGGAGAGGTTGTTCACCACGAGGATGCGTTCGCCCTCGTACTCACGGAGAAACGCGAGAATGGACTGGTTCTCCACGGGCAGCAGCTCAAAGCTGCCCCGCCCAAAAATGTTCTTGTGCTGCTGCCGGAGGGCGATGAGGCGGCGCATGAAGTGGAGCAGCGAGTACGGGTCCTCTTCCGCGTCCTCCACGTTTACGAACTCGTAGCTGTACTTGCCCCGGTTGATGGGGGGCATGAACAGCTTGTGGTGCGGGGCCCGTGAGAAGCCGCCGTTCTTGTCGGGGCTCCACTGCATGGGGGTGCGCACCCCGTTGCGGTCGCCGAGGAACGGATCGTCGCCCATCCCGATCTCGTCGCCGTAGTAGATGATGGGACTTCCCTTGAGGCTCAGCAGCAGCGCGTTCATGAGCTCGATGCGGCGGCGCTCGCCCCCGAGCAGGGGCGTCAGGCGTCGTCGGATGCCCACGTTGATGCGGAAGCGATCGTCGGCGCCGTACTCGTGGTACATGTAGTCCCGCTCCTCGTCGGTCACCATTTCGAGGGTGAGCTCGTCGTGGTTCCGGAGGAAGAGAGCCCACTGCGCGTCGTCGGGGATGCCGCTGGTCAGGTCGAGCATCTCCACGACCGGCCGCCGGTTCTCGCGCCGCAGCGCCATATAGAGCCGCGGCATGACGGGAAAGTTAAAGGCCATCTGCACGCCCGTGCTGCCCCCGTCCGCGTCCTCACCGAAGTAGGGGAGCGTGTCCTCCGGCCACTGGTTCGCCTCCGCCAGGAGCACCTTGCCGGGGCCGTACCGCTCCTCCACGGCGGCGCGCAGCTCCTTCACGTAGTTGATCGTTTCGGGCAGGTTCTCGCTGCTGGTGCCCTCCCGCTCAAAGAGGTAAGGCACCGCGTCGAGCCGCAGGCCGTCCACCCCCATGTCGAGCCAGAAGAACATGACCTCCTTCATCTTTTCCCGGACCTCGGGGTTGTCGAAATTGAGGTCGGGCTGGTGGGAGAAGAAGCGGTGCCAGTAGTACTTCTCCGCCTTGGGGTCCCACGCCCAGTTCGAATCCTCCGTATCGGTGAAAATGACACGGACATCGTCGTATTTTTCGTCCGTTTCGCTCCAGACGTACCAGTCATGCTTGTCGGAGTCGGGGTTGCGCGCCTCCTGAAACCAGGGGTGCTGGTCGGAGGTGTGGTTCAGCACCAGCTCCGTGACGACCCGCATGCCGCGGGCATGGGCGTCGTCGAGAAACGCCCGGAAGTCGTCGAGGTCGCCGTGGATGGGCAGGACCTTGAAGTAGTCGGCGGTGTCGTAGCCGTCGTCCCTGAGCGGGCTCTCCAGGAAGGGGAGCAGCCAGAGGGTGTTGACGCCCAGCGATTCGAGGTAGGGCAGCTTTTCGCGGAGCCCTCGAAAGTCCCCGTAGCCGTCGTCGTTCGAGTCGTAGAAGCTGCGAACGTGCAGCTCGTAGATGACGGCGTCTTTGTACCAGAGGGGGTCGTCGAGGAAGTCGTCGGGCATACGGCGCTGCGGTTAAACGGGGAAGGGTGGACCGTTGAAGGCAGAGGGAGGGGAAAGAGAGCCTCCGTCAACCTTCGGGCACTCCGCCGATCATGCGTGTACGAGGCGGTCGTAGGCGGCGTGCGTCTGCTCGCTCGTGCCGGCCGGTTCGAGCCGGAAAATGTGTGCGGGGCGGTCGGGGGTGAGGCAGAGATAGTGATGAGTGCCCCGCCAGGTGTAGTGGGCATCGTGGAGGAGATCGTGGGCCGAGAAGGCCGTGTCGGCCGGCAGGCCGAGGTCGTGGACGGGAAGCACGAGCTGGCCTTCACGTTCGTTGTGAGGGTCGAGGCTTACGACCACGACGATCAGGTTGTCCCCGGCGGACTTGCTGTAGGCAATCAGGTCCGGGTGTTGTGTGTCCAGGAACCGAATCGACCGCATTTGCTGCAGGGCGGGGTTTTCGTTCCGGAGGCGGTTCACCCGCGCCATAAACGGCTGGAGCGACGTGGGGTCGTTCCAGTCCCAGGTTCGGATTTCGTACTTTTCGTTCTGGGCGTACTCCTCCTTGTGCGCCCGCTGCTGATTGTCGATGTGCTCGAAGGGCGGACCGTAGACGCCGTAGGTGCTAGACATCGTCGCCGCGAGCACGAACCGACTCTTGTGGGCGGGCCGCCCGCCGTCGACCAGCTCGTCGTGCAGGATGTCGGGCGTGTTGGGCCAGAAGTTTGGGCGGAAGTACTCGGCCACCTCGGTGTGGAACAGCTCCTCGCCGTACGCCTCGAGCGCCTCCGGCGTGTTGCGCCAGGTGAAGTAGGTATACGAGTTGTTGAAGCCGAGCTTGGCGAGGTGGTACATCGTCTTGGGCCGGGTGAAGGCCTCCGCCAAGACGACGAGCTCAGGCGTCTCCTGGCGCAGTTCGTGCAGGCACCACTGCCAGAAGGCGAACGGCTTCGTGTGGGGGTTATCCACGCGAAAGGTCGTGACGCCGTGGTCGATCCAGTATTCGAAGACGCTCTTCAACTCCTTCCAGAGCGCGGGCCACGCCTCGGTTTCGAAGTTGATGGGGTGAACGTCCTTATACTTTTTGGGCGGGTTTTCGGCGTAGCGGAGGGAGCCGTCCGGACGGTGGTAAAACCACTCGGGATGGTCCTCGACGTAGGGGTGGTCGGGGGAGCACTGGAACGCGACGTCGAGCGCAACCTCCAGGCCCAGGTCATGGGCCGTCTCCACGAACCGGTCGAATGCCTCGATGCCGCCCAGCTTGGGGTGGACGCTCTTGTGCCCGCCCTTCGATCCGTCCTCCAAGAAGCCGCCGATGGCCCACGGACTGCCAGGGTCGCCGGGGGCAGCTTCCGGGGCATCGTCCTTGCCTTTGCGGTTGGTTTTACCGATGGGATGGATCGGGGGAAGGTAGACGATATCGAAGCCCATCTCCTGGATGCGCGGCAGCCGCTCCGCGGCCTCGTCGAGCGTGGCGTGCCTCTCGTCGTCCCGGGCGGAGCGCGGGAAGAACTCGTACCACGCGCCGGTCCGGGCCCGCTCCGGGTCCACGAGGACCTCGTAGGTCGCACTGGTCGCTTGCTGATGACGAGGCGCGTGGCGGCGCACGAGTTCAGCAATCTCGTCCCCGAGGGCCGCCTCCGCGTTGCCGTTCTCGAAGGCCTCGATGTGGGCCTCCAGCATCTCCCGGTCGTCTTTGGGCGCGTCCTCGGCGGCCTCGCCGAGCAGCGACACCCCAGCGGTCAACTCGCTCTCAATCTCGGACGGCGGCTCGCCGCCCTCTACCCGGCGCCGAAATTGGTCCTGCCACGTGGCGAAGCGGTTGATCCAGGCCCGCACGCGGTACAGGTAGCGTCCGGGAGACGACACCTCGAAGGCGCCGGTGTACTCGTCGTTCTCGGCGTGGGGCATGCGGGTGATGTGCTCCGTCTCCTCGCCCGCGTGGTGGACCACGAGCTCTACGGCCAGGGCCTCGTGACTGTCTACCAGAACGCTGGCGGTTACCTCCACCTGCTCCCCCACGGCCCGTTTGAGCGGCCACTGCCCGCCGTCGATGGCGGGGGCCACCGACGAAATGACGACCCGCGACCAGGACGTAGGCATGGTCGGCTCAGGGGAGGCAGGCGGGGATTCGGTAGCAGAAGACATGCTGAGATGGGGCGGGGGCAAAATGCAACGGCGGACACGCGACAACAACGGATATACACGCTACGCACTGGGGGACAGAAATCCCAACGCGGGGGCCTGGATGCAACTGTGCGCAGTCGGGCTCATTGTATGGCAGGGTCTGCGGTCCAGTTTTTGTGGTTCATGTTGGACGATGCAGACCGCTCTGTACTTTTGAGCTGTACTCCTGCTGTATGGACGCGCCTTCTCCCTCACCGGTCGACACAGACACACCGAATCAGAGTGACCGTCACATTCAACCCGGGAAGCCCTACCCACGGGGGGCAACGTGGGACGGCATTGGGGTCAACTTCGCCCTGCACAGTGCCCACGCCGACCGGGTTGAGCTGTTGCTATTCGACGACGCCGACGACCGCGAGCCCAGTGTCACGTTCGAGTTGCCGGAGCACACCGGCCCCATCTGGCACGGCTACGTCACGAATGTCCGCCCCGGACAGCTCTACGGGTACCGCGTCTACGGGCCCTACGACCCGGCGAACGGGCACCGGTTCAATCCCAACAAGGTCCTGCTCGACCCCTACGCGAAGGCCATCGGGCGTCCCCTCCGCTGGAACGACAGCCTCTTCGGCTACGACGTGGACGCCGAGGAGGAAGACCTCTCGTTCAACACGCAGGACAGTGCCCCCCACGCGCCCCTTGCGGCGGTGGTGGAGGAGACCTTTGCCTGGGGCAACGACCAATCGCCGGAAATTCCGTGGCAGGACACCCTTATCTACGAGACGCACGTAAAGGGGATGACCCAGAAGCATCCGGACGTGCCCGAACGGCTGCGGGGGACGTACCTGGGAATGGCTTCCGAACCGGTCCTCGATCACCTCAAGAACCTCGGCGTCACCACGGTGCAGCTCCTGCCGGTACACGCCAAGCTGCATCGCCGTGAGCTGCTCCGAAAAGGGCTTCGGGAATACTGGGGGTACAACACCCTCTCCTACTTCGCGCCGGAGCCCGAGTACGCCGCCAACGGGCCGACGAGTGCGGTGCGTGACTTCAAGATGATGGTCCGTGCGCTTCACGACGCGGGGCTCGAGGTCATCATCGATGTCGTCTACAACCACACCTGTGAAGGGAACCAGTTGGGCCCCACGCTCTCGTGGCGGGGCGTCGACAACCAGACCTACTACAAGCTTAACCCCGACGACGAGCGGTACCACATGGACTACACCGGGACGGGCAACACGCTCGACCCCGGCGACTCGTACGTCCTACAGATGATCATGGACAGCCTGCGCTACTGGGTCAAGGAGATGCACGTCGATGGCTTCCGGTTCGACCTTGCCTCGGCCCTGGCGCGGGAGCTGTACGACGTGGACATGCTCGGTTCCTTCTTCAAGGTGGTCCAGCAGGACCCGGTGCTGAGCCAGGTCAAGCTCATTGCGGAGCCCTGGGACGTAGGGCCCGGCGGCTATCAGGTCGGGTCGTTCCCGTGGCAGTGGGCCGAATGGAACGGCCGCTACCGCGACACTATCCGCCGCTTTTGGCGGGGCGACCGTGGGATGAATGGCGACGTGGCCACCCGGGTCACCGGCTCCAGCGACCTCTACGAGCGGTCGGGGCGCCGCCCGTTTGCGTCCATCAACTTCGTGACGGCCCACGATGGGTTCACGCTGCAGGACCTCGTGAGCTACGAGCAGAAGCACAACGAAGAGAACAAGGAGGGCAACGAAGACGGTCACGACGACAACCACTCCACAAACTGCGGGGCGGAAGGCCCAACCAACGATCCGGAAGTGATCGAGCGCCGCGAGCGCCGGAAGCGCAGCATCATGGCCACACTCCTGCTGTCACAGGGCGTGCCCATGATTTTGGGGGGGGACGAGCTGTCTCATACGCGCCGGGGCAACAACAACCCCTACTGTCAAGACAACGAGATTAGCTGGTACGACTGGGACCTCGACGACCGCGAGCAGAAGTTTCTCGAGTTTGTGCAGCGGCTCACGGCGTTCCGGAAGGAGCATCCAAGCTTCCGGCGCCGGCATTTTCTGGACTCGGCCGACGAGTCGGACGGCTCCGGCGACGTGCTCTGGTGGCACCCCGACGGCCGCGAGATCACGGAAGGGGACTGGCACGATGAGGACCTGCATGCCTTCGGGTACCTGCTCCGCGGCCACAACCTGGCGCCCGGCTCAAAGGGACAGCCCCGGACCGACGACTCCTTTCTAGTGCTCATGAACCAGGGCGGGGCACCGGTGGAGTTTGAAGTGCCGGCGGAGACCAATGAACTCGACGACGTGCACTGTGCAGCCTGGCACGTGGTGCCGGAGCTGGCCGATTTTCTGGACGATCCGGGCACCGTTGATGTTGAGCCGGGGGGCGTGCTGACCCTGCGTCCTCATCGACTGCTGGCCCTCCGAGCGGTGCGGTAGCACAGGGCCCCCCACGGGAGCGCGTGGTTCTGAGCGCCAAACACATCCTGGCCGCGGCCCTTCATATCCATGTAAGGTTGTGCCCCATCGCTCCGAGTCCGACGGTGCCCGCTGTGTAGTTCAACCGACCTCTGCACGA
Source organism: Salinibacter grassmerensis (assembly GCF_947077765.1). Taxonomy (NCBI): domain Bacteria; kingdom Pseudomonadati; phylum Rhodothermota; class Rhodothermia; order Rhodothermales; family Salinibacteraceae; genus Salinibacter; species Salinibacter grassmerensis. The sequence continues at coordinate 852,812 of NZ_CAMTTF010000001.1, forward strand.
CATGTCCGAGCATACCCCCCGGCGAGAGTTTCTGAGGCGGGCGGGGGCCACCATGGTCGCGTCGACGGTGGGCTTCCCGTCCGTCATCCTTCCCGATCGGGACGCGGTCCTCGGGGTGGCTCTCTGTGGCCTTGGTAATTACGCCAGGACCCAGTTGGCGCCCGGTCTCCAAAAAACCGAGCACTGCGAACTGCGTGGCATCGTGACCGGCTCCCCGGAGAAGATTCCGAGGTGGAAACGGCGCTACGACATTCCGGACTCGAACGTCTACAGCTACGACACACTGCCCGAGATCGCCAACAACGACGCCCTCGACGTGGTGTATGTCGTCACCCCGCCTGGCCTCCATGCGCGAGATGCGATTAAGGCCGCCGAGGCCGGCAAGCACGTCTGGTGCGAGAAGCCGATGGCCATGACGACGGAGGAGTGTCGAGCCGTGATTGGCGCCGCCAAGAAGAACGGGGTCCAGCTCACCGTCGGCTACCGGATGCAGCACGAGCCCAATACCCAAACCCTCATCCGGTACGGTGAGAATGAGACGTACGGCGCGGTCACGTCCGTGGTAACCGGTGCGGGCTACGACGGAGCGCCCCCCGATCCGGACGACTGGCGTCGAGACGCTGAGCTTGGGGGCGGTGCGCTCTACGACATGGGCGTCTATCCCATCAACGCGGCCCGCTACGCTACTGGCATGGAACCGGTCGCCGTAACGGGGCGCACCTGGTCTGAGCGCGAGGGAATATACAGCGAGGTGCCGGAGCACGCGGAGTTCACGCTGGAGTTTCCGGAGGGGGTGATGGCAACAGGAGAAACCAGCTTCGGTGCGTCGATGAACTACCTCGACGTGGAATGTACCGACGGGGGATATCAGCTGCGTCCCTTTCAGGCCTACTCCGGCGTGCAGGGCAAGACCAGCGACGGAACCCGGTTGGCCCCCGATCCAAACGACCAGCAGGCCCGGCAGATGGACAATGACGCCCGTGCCATCAAAAACGACAGCGCCCCCCTCGTCCCGGGCAGAGAAGGGCTCGCCGACATTCGGATCGTTCGGGCCATCATGGAATCCTCCGCGGACGACGGAGCAAGAATAAAGCTCTGAGGGGCGACTCCGTGGACCGGGCAGTCCACAGAGCTGTGAAAACGCGTGTGCACCTGGCCAGTGCCGCTGTTCCCCGCTTCTCCTTTCGTTCCGCACATGCACGTCTTCCGGACGGGGCCACACGGCCGCATCGAATCGTCAGGTACGCCCTCGTCTGTCCTTTGCAGCGGGCCCTGTGTCCAGTTGCCAGTGCGCGTCGCCGCACCGCGTGCGTCAGACAGTCCAGCCTGGCGTTCGTAAATTATGAAGATTTGATAAACCAAGGAGCGGCAGGTTATGAACGTCGTCTTCACGTGCCTAACACACCCCCGGCTCATGATTGGTTGAGCCGCACTTCTTTTCGGACATTCACCTCAACTGCCGTCCACTACGAGCCATGCGATATACGTTCTTCGGACACCTCTGCGGACAACTCTGTTCTGACTGTCAAGAAGACCTTGCAAATGCAACCCTCCGGCTCTACCGACCCGGGGAAGGGGGCGATGAGACCATCGCCCGTGCGACTGCAGAGACCAAACACACGCATCAGATTCTCGACGCGGAAGAGGCGGAGAACAAGTCTGACCGTCTCTTGACCGAGGCGGACCTCGATTCGGAGGGACGCTTCAATGTTGTACTTGGCGAGGAGGTCGACTACGACGGGGAGGCGATTGAGATCGATGTATATTTCGAATCGGTGCCCGGCATGCCCGAAGGGGCAAAGGCGGACCCGTTGCAGGTGAGCATCACCACCCTCCAGCCCCAGTGGCGCAAGGGAGAAGAGGGCGCACGATTTGGCTGGGAGTACTGCATTCCCGAACGCTTCTGGTGCCAGGTCCGCGGGCAGTTTGGGGCCTGGACAATCTGCGGCGACGTGACCCTCTGTGAGACGGATGAACCTGTAGAAGGAGTGACGGTCATTGCGTTCGATCGAGACTGGATTCAAGACGATGAGGTCGGGGTCGCGACCACCGATGGAAATGGTCGCTTTCGCATCGATTATCTGCAGCAGGACTTCGAGCCCGGCACTGTCATCGACGTTGAACTCGTGGGCGGGCCCGACCTGTACTTTCGGGTGGAGACGCCCGCCGGGCAACCGCTCCTTTCTGAAGACCCTTCCGAGGGACGAACGAGTAGCCGAGAGAATGCCGGGCCCTGCTTCTGTGTGGACCTCTGCATCGACGAGGAGCCGGATGACCCGGACCCCGAGGTCTACCCGGTCTTCACCAGCGTAGGGGGGTATGACTTTCAGACAGATATCGACAGTGGCCCGGCGGGCACGGGAGAGACGGTAGGCGGCGGAAGGGCCTTCCACCGCAGCCTTCGGCTGAACGGGATCATGTCGAAGACACTGAACGGGAATCCCCTGGAGTATAAATTTCAGTACCGAGAACGGGGGGCCTCGTCCTGGATGGACGTGACCCCTTCCCAACTCCGCAAGACGAAGATCGGGACGCTCGAGAAGGTCGACACCTCCACCTCGCCGCTGACAATCGACACCAAGGACTACATCGTCGGGGGCGCGCCTGATTCCGACGAGGTGGCCGTCACCCCCAATGGGAACTGGATCCCGATGCCGCAAAAGTCGGGGGTCTTCAGTAGGGATGGATCCTTCGTACCGAACCACAACCAGATCCAACTGGACTCCCGAACGCTGGCGACGTTCACGCCCGCGATCGACCTGACCGGCATTGATGCGGGCGAGAGTGCCGAGGCTCCCTCCGGAGTGTCGCTTGTGCAGAACAAGCATTTCGAGATTAAGATGCTTGTCCGAGAAAATCCTCCCAACTCGAGTCCCAGCGCGTCTACGGAGGTAGGCCACCTCGAGAACATCGCCGTGAACAACCGTCTCTATGATTACGTCCGTCACCCGAACTGGATGAGCGAGACGGTAAACGGCGGACTCGCCGTGGCGATGGTCAACCTCCGAGAGCTGGGAAGCGGCGGGTGTGAGGAGATTCAGGACACCCTGAACGTCGAATTTACCGCGGCGCATCCAAACCTGGGAAATGTCGGGATCAAGGTAGAGGGGCCTGGAGGGCCGTACAGCACCACCCCGACCCCCAGTGACCCGAACGTAAACGGAAGCGCCGACGAAAACCTGCACGGATCCGTCGACTTCCAGAGTATCTCTGGGGGCACGAAGGTGGAGGAGCTGAAAAACTGCGCGTATGTCGTGACCTTATCGGTGGGGGTGCTGCTCACGAATGGCGACCGGGGTCCGGGTAACCGCCACGACCAGATCGCCTTCTGCAAGGGGTAGGCGGGTTTGCTGGAGGGAAGGGAGACCATTCGAAGTGCGAAATGAACGGGATGGGGGCCGGACGGCTTGCCGGCATCGGTGCCTTGCGACTGGAGACGCTCGTTCTCATCTTGTGTCCGGTCGTTATTGCTTTCAATAAGCGCCCCCACCATGCCGTCTCCGTCCCGCCTCCTCCCGATCGTGCTGGCCGTCCTGTTCGTGGTTGCCCCTGCCGGGGCCCAGCCCGCCGACCTGACGCCGGAGCGCTTCTCGTTTGACCCAGACCTTGCCTACGACAGCAGCATCCCCTCGCCCGAGGACGCGCTCGGCTACGACATGGGGACGCAGTTTACCCTCCACGCCGACGCGGTGGACTACCTGCGCACGCTGGCCGACGCGTCCGACCGTGTCCGGATGGGTACCTACGGCGAGACCTACGAGGACCGCACCTTGCCCTATCTCGTCCTCACGAGTGGGGCGAACCAGGGGCGTCTTGATCGGCTCAAGCGCAACAGCCGGCGCCTTTCGGACCCGGCGAGCCTGTCGGCGTCGGCCCGGGACCGACTGCTTCAGAACCAGCCGGTGTTCGTCTCCTACAGCTACAACATCCACGGCAACGAGCCAGCCTCGACGGAGGCGGCCCTGCAGGTGGCCTACCGCCTCGCCGCGGCCCAGGACGATAGTACCCGGGCACTCCTGCGGGACGCAGTCGTGATCATGTATCCCACCGTCAATCCCGATGGCCGTGACCGCTACGCCTACTGGGCCCGCTCGATGCAGCGTGCGCAGGTGGCTACCGAGCCGTCCGACATCGTCCACGACGAGCCGTGGCCGCAGGGGCGGACCAATCACTACTGGTTTGACCTCAACCGCGACTGGGTGTGGAACGTGCACCCTGAGATGGAGGGCCTGACCGGTGTGTACCAGGAGTTCATGCCGCAGGTGCACGCCGACTACCACGAGCAGGGCTACAACGACCACTACTTCACCATGCCCGGCACCACGCCGCGCAATCCGATCCTGCCGGACCGCTACGTGGCCCTGGCCGACACCTTCGGACGCGCCAACGTCGAGGCGTTCGACCAGAACCAGGTCGCCTACTTTACCCGCGAAGCGTTTGACTTCTTCTACCCCAGCTACGGATCCTCCTACCCCAGCGTGATGGGGGGCATCGGTATGCTGACGGAGCAGGCCGGCATTGGGGCGGGCCGGGCCGTCGAGAACAACGACGGCTACACGCTTACCTTCCGCCAGCGCGTTCACGATCACTATGCCACCTCGCTGGCGACGATCGAGGCGTCCGTCGAGAACCGGCGGTCGTTGTTGCAATATGACCTCAACGCCCACTCGCAGGCGAGCAACTCGATCGAAACCGCCGCCTACGTCTTTCCCGACGATCAGGGAACCGGCTACCTCTACGATGTGCTCGACATGCTCCGCCACCACGGCATCGACGTGGAACGCACGACGGAGGCCAGCCGCCTCGACAATGCGCTCGACTACCGCACTGGCGAGCGAACGGATCGTCGGGTGGATGCGGGGGCGTACGTCGTGCCCACCGACCAGCCGCGCCACCTCTTCGTAAACACGCTCCTACAGCGCCAGGTGGCGTTCCAGGACTCGGTGATGTACGACATGTCCACGTGGTCGGCCCCGCTGGCGTACAACCTGGAGGCGTACAGCACCCGCGAGTCGGTCGAGGCAGGAACGGAGTCTGTGGAGACCGCTCCCACACCGGAGGCCAGGGTTACGAATTCCGACGCGCAGTACGCATTCGTCGTGGAGTGGAACCAACGCCACGCCCCCCGCGCCCTGTCGGCCCTCTGGGACGCCGGGTATCGGGTGCGGGCGGCCCACGAGCCGTTCGGCACTGGGGCGCGATCGTTCGGGGCCGGCTCCCTCGTCGTCCTCCTGGGGCGCAATCCGGACCACGACAACCCCGCGGCCGACATGCGGCGCATCGCGTCGGAGGCCGGCGTCGAGATCGTCGGGTTGGATACCGGTCGGATGGCGGAAGGGCCCGATCTTGGCTCAGCCGACAACGCCCCGGTGAAGCCCCCCGAAGTGGGCATGCTCGTCGACCAGCCTTTCTCCACCTACACGAGCGGACAGATCTGGTATCTGTTCGACCAGGAGACCGAGCTGCCCGTGACTCGCATCCGGGCGTCCAACCTGGAGGAGTCGGCGACGGGAGGCGGACGTTATGCCCGCTACGGCAAGGCGTCCCTCGACGAGCTTGATGTGCTCATCCTGCCCGGCGGGTATGGGATTGACGCCGTCTTCGACTCGGCCCGCGTTGAGGACCTGCGCGAGTGGGTGCGTGACGGCGGTACGCTCGTGGGCACCGAAGAGAGTGCCCGGTTCCTGACGGCGGACGCCTCTGGCCTGACCGGCGTGGAGGCAATGCCAGACACGACCAACAGTCCCGTCGGGCCGTACACCTCGTACGCGGCCCGGGACGATTCGAGTGGGCTCGACTACGTGCCCGGGGCGGCCCTTACCGGACGCCTTGACGCCACCCACCCGCTCACGTACGGGATTGGGGACGCGGTCTACACGCTGAAATACGGCGTCTCCGGCCTGGAGCCAAGCCCGGACCTCCAGACGGCCGGCCACTACGGGAGGGACGCCGAAGATCTGCTCGTGAGCGGCTACGCCTCGCAGGAGAATCTGAAACAGATGGCTGGCAAATCGTTCGCCGGTACCGTTGAGATGGGAGAGGGGCGGGTCGTGCTCCTCGTTGACAATACGCAGTACCGCATGTTCTGGCGCGGCCCGAGTCGCATGATGCAGAATGCCGTGATGCTCGTGCCGGGGCTAGTGGACTGAAGGTTCATTGATGGCCCGGACGGGCCCAGAGTCGGTCTACGCGGCCGGCAAGGTATCCTCGATGGTGTCCACCAGTCGGTCACGGGTGAAGGGCTTGCCGACGTACTCGTCGAATCCCTCCTGGAGAAATTCGTCCCGATCGCCAGGCATGGCGAAGGCCGTGACCGCGACCGCCGGAATGTCGTCGATGTTCTCCCGGTTCCGGATCGTACGGAGCAGTTCCACGCCTCCGTTTTTCTCACTGAGGTTGATGTCCAGGAGGAGAAGATCGAACGAGTCCGTCGCGACGTGGTCCAGTGCCTCCTCTACACTGGAGACGACGGTGACGTCGTATTCGTCTTGCAGCGTGTGCTCTAGGAGAAGTTGAGTATCCGGATTGTCTTCGACTGACAAAATTCGTGGGAGATCGGATGTGCCCATGAAGTCGTTATAGTCCGGCCTTGTAAAATGTGAAATCTATAAGACGGAATATGTGGTTCGCAGGAATCGTTCCGTCGATGATAGACTCATAACTTTAAGCGGCCAACCTGAAAAAGTAACATCCACAACGAACTAAGGAACAGGGGACTGCCGGCTCACCACGCACGGCGCAGGGTTAGGGAAGGGCGTATGAATGGCGCGGGCAGGCGGTAAAGCACGTCCTGGGTCCTTTTCTGGGTCTCCACCTTGATCGTGCCGTCTACTTCTTCGGTGAGCCACTTCAGGATGGACAAGCCGAGTCCGCTGTTCTCGTACTTCCGATTTATGCCTACAGGTTCTCGCTTGAACGCACTGAGAAGGTCCGGCACGTGCTCCGGGCCCGTGCCGATGCCGGTGTCCTCGACCTCCATTACCGCGTCCTGGTCGTGCGTCACGTGAGCCTCGATACGACTATCCTGGAGGGCACTCGATTGCATGCCCCAACGGATCGCAACAGATATGGTGTGAGTCGTCCTCGCTTCAGTGCCCCTGCACCGACGTGTCAGGCGCATGCGTCGCTCGGGTCCGCCCGTTTTCGACGGCGTGCTCACCCAGCCGCTGTCACATCCTGGACGATCTCTCCTCAGGCGACGGGGTGCGCACCAGGCCCGCCTGGCCGATCAGGGCGCTCTCGCGGTAGCCCACCGTTTCCCCAATGGCTGAGTTTGTGTACACGATACGGCGGCGTGGACCCGGCCACTACTTGGGCCCTCAGCCCATTGAAATAGCAAAAGCCCGCCTCGGGAGCACCCAAGGTGGGCTTTCGAACGGAACGGCACCGGTAGCGTGGGAGGGATTTGAACCCTCGACCTCCGGGTTATGAATCCGACGCTCTAACCGACTGAGCTACCACGCCGTCAATACTGATAGCTTGTATGTCCGACTGCGCGTGGGGTGTTTCCGGCGCGCGGTGAAAAAAGAGTGGACGACACCGCACTCCTGTTCAGTTGAGATGGTCGACGTGGCGGAGGGTTGCCGGGTCCATGAGGCGGTTGATCTCGTGGCGCAGCACGTCGCGCAGGTGCCAGCCGCTGGGCAGCTCGCCGTCCGAGACCTCTACGAACAGCGTGATGCGTCCCCGGGTGGCCTGAAGGGCATGCTTATCGGTGTGGGGGGCGTCGGGGCGGTACGCACGAAACTGAAAACCACGATGAGAGTCCACGGGGCAGAGAAGAAAGATGCACTGTTGAGCACGCGAAAACATTGCCTCGTTTCACGGGGGCCGTGCGGCTGTGTTCGGGGCCCTGCCCACGCGCTCGGGCCCGGTCTAGGGTTGTCCTCGTAGCCCCTGGATCGTACATTAAGTTCCCCGTTATTCCTTATACAGCCGCCACACACACCTCCGATGGCCTGGAGTTCTGTTCTCGATCAGGACCGGGTTGTTCAAACGCTGCGCCGGGCTCTCGCCCAAGAGCGGGTGGCCCACGCCTATCTGTTGCACGGTCCGGATGGGGTGGGCAAGCGGGCCGTCGCCTACGAGATGGCCCGGGCCTTGCAGTGCCCCGAGCAGGCCGATGAGGCCTGTGACGCCTGCCCCACCTGCCGCAAGACCCGGCGCATGGTCCACCCGGATGTGCACGTCAACCTGCCGCACCCGTGGAGCCAGGAAAAGGATCGTGACGAGGAAGACATGGGGAAGCGGATCCGCCGGCTCGGCGACAATCCGTACGCGGCAATTGACTACGTGCGTCGTCCCTCGCTCTCCGACCCGTCTGAGACGTCGAACCAGCAGGTGTACTACCGCATCGACCAGGTGCGGCAGGACATCATCCAGCCCATGAGCCTGGCGCGGGGCGAAGGGGCGTACAAGGTCAACATCCTCATCGACGCGGAGAAAATGCGGGAGGAGGCGGCCAACACGTTTCTAAAATTGCTGGAGGAGCCGCCCCCGCAGACCGTCTTTTTGCTCACGACGAACCGGCCCGAGCAGCTGCTGCCGACGATCCTGTCGCGGTGCCAGCAGTTGCGGTTCGACCCGCTCCTGCCGGAGACGGTCGAACAGGCCCTCGTCGACCGTGAGGACATGGCGTCGGACGAGGCTTCAATGCTATCCCGGATGGCGGATGGGTCCTACAGCCGGGCCCTTGAGCTGGCGGAGAACGAGGCCCTGATGACCAGCCGCGAGCTGGTGCTGGACTATTTCCGAGCAGCCTACACGCAAAAGGTGGAGTCGCTCGACCAGTGCATTCAAGAGCTTAAGAGCCAGGGCCGCGAGCGCGTGAAGAGTGTGCTTCGGCTCATGCTGCGCTGGATGCGCGACCTGCTCCTGTACCGCACGATGGGAGAAGAGGCTCCCCTGGTGAATGTGGACCAGAAGGAGGCCGTGGCCCGCTTCTGCAACAACCTGCCCGACGCCGACCTGGAGGGAATGGTGACGCTCGTCGAGGAGGCCATGGAACTGGCCGAGCGCAATGTGCGCGTCGCGCTGGTCCTCACGGCCCTCGCACACGGTCTGGCCCAGGCGATGCGCGGCCAGGAGGTCGAGTCGTTGTACGTTCCGCTCTCTGAGGCTGAACGCCCACTGCCCGCCTAGCAACAATCCGACTCTTTAGGAAGCGGGCTACGTTGACCCAGTCGTAGATGGTCTCTCCATGCCATGAACCGTTCGTTTGGAACCCCACCGTCGGTGCTCTGGGCGCAGGTGTTTGGACTCGTCCTGGCGGGGGGGGTATTGGGAACCGTGCTTGTGTCGTCGGCGCGGGCGCAGTCTTCCGACACAGCCGACCCGGAGCTTGAGAGCGCCCTTGTCGCGGTCGATAGCCTCCGCCAGGCGGGTGCCTTTCAGGCCGCGCAGGAGCGTCTGCAGTCGCTGCGCGAGCAACACCCTGAGCGGGTCCCGGTGCTGTGGCGCCTCGTGTACACCTATACAGATCTCGGACGGTCCACCGACGACGAGGACCTTCGGACTCAGCACTACGAGAATGCGCTCGACGCGGCAAAGGACGGCCTGGCGACGGACTCGACCAGCGCCCGGGCCCACCTGGCGATGGCGGTGGCACAGGGGCGGGCGGCCCTGGATGCCGGCACCCGCGAGCGCATCGAACGGTCCCGCGCGGTCAAGCGCCACGCGGACCGGGCCCTCGCCATAGACTCGACGCTCGACGGGGCCTACCATACGCGGGGCCGCTGGCATCGCGAGGTAGAAGACATTGGCTTCTTCCAGCGGGCCATCGTCAAGACCGTGTACGGCGGGCTGCCCGAGTCCTCAATCGATCAGGCCGTTCGGGACTTTCAGCGAGCCCTGGAGCTACAGAACCGAATTTTCCATCACCTGGAGCTTGGCAAGACCTACTTGCAGATGGATCGTCCGGACGCGGCCCGGCGCGAACTGCGGGCGGTCCTTGAGAGACCGGCCGAGGAGCCCTTCGACCCGGCGTACAAGAACGAGGCGCGCCGGCTGCTCGACGACCTTGAGTAGAGGGCGTCAATCGTTTTTACATCGAGCGTTTTTAACAGTGCGTCTGGAACGTCGGCAGGGGCGGTCAATGCCACTTCTGAGTTATTGCTTGCCGTTGCCCAATCACCTGCCTGCATGCCGTACTCCGCCGAAATTAGCCGTCAGCAGCCCACCGCCATCCTGCTTCTGCTCGACCAGTCGGCGTCGATGCAGGAGCCGTTCGGCGGGGCGGAGAAGACGGGCGACGCTGCTCCCAGCCGGGCCCGTGTGCTGGCCGATACGGTGAACGACCTCCTGCAGAATCTGGTGCTGCGGTGCGCCAAGGAGGAGGGGGTGCGCGACTATTTCCATGTTGGTGTCATCGGCTATGGGCAGCGCGTACAGCGCCTGGTTCAGCCGACGGAGGAGTACGACCCTGGCACCGGGCTCGTCCCCATCAGTCACCTCGCCGATCGTCCCCAGCGCATGGAGCAGCGGGTGAAGGAGGTGGACGACGGAGACGGCGGCACGACGGAGACGCGGGTCAAAACCCCGATCTGGTTCGATCCGCAGGCCAAGAACGGAACGCCAATGTGTCAGGCGCTTGACCTGGCGGCCCAGTCCGTGCGCGACTGGATCGACCAGCACCCGCACAGCTTTCCGCCCATCGTGCTGAACGTGACCGACGGAGAGGCCACGGACGGCGACCCGCTCCGCTACGCCCAAGAGCTCCGCTCCTTTGCGACCGACGACGGGGAGGTGCTGCTCTTCAATATCCACCTGTCGGCCTCGGAAGAGGCGCCGGCGGAGCTTCCCTCGACCACCGACGAGGTGCCGAAGGACGACGAGTACGCCGAGGTGCTGTTTCAGATGTCAAGCCGCCTGCCGTTCTCCATGCGATCCGCCGCTGAGCAGGAGGGCTATAGCGTGACGCTCGACACGCGTGGGTTCGTCTTCAACGCCGATCCGGTTTCGCTCGTCACGTTCCTGGAAATCGGCACGCGGCCGAGCAACTTGCGGTGAGGGAGGAACCGTTTCGCCCAGTCTATAGATTGGTGACGAGCGCCAATGAGCGCCACCTCGCGGCCCGATTCGTCGGACGGAGACTCGCTGACGGTGGAGGCCCGTGTCTGGGCCGTCTCGAAGGGGGATGAGGACATGGACACGTACGAGGACGCGGCGTCCGTCCGGTCCGACGCGTGGCCGGTCCGGGCCGCCGTGGCCGACGGGGCGACGGAGTCGGCCTTCGCTGGGGCATGGGCCGAGCGCCTGACGCGGGGCGTGGTGGAACAGGACGCGACCACCCCCGATGCCCTTCGCAGCGCCGTGCCGGAGTGGCAGGCGGAGTGGCGGGACGCGGTTCGTGGGCGCGTCGAGGGGCGTCCCTGGTACGTGGAGGCCAAAGCAGAAGAGGGGGCCTTTGCCACGCTGCTGGGCCTATCGCTGCGGGCCGGGGGGCAGTGGCGGGCCGTGGGCGTCGGGGACTGCTGCCTCTTTCGGGTGCGGGGCGAGGCCCTCGTGCGGAGCTGGCCCTTCGACCCGGGCGAGACCTTTACGAATCGCCCTGCCCTCGTGCCCAGCCGCCCGAGCCAAACGCTGCCCACGCCCGAGGCTGCCTCGGGGGAGTGGAGTGCGGGCGATATCTTCGTGCTGGCCACCGACGCCCTCGCCGCATGGCTCTTGGGTGTGGAGTCCCCCGTCGGGCCCGCGACGGTCGGGGCCTGGGACGAGGAGCAGTTTCGGCGAGCCGTGGAGCGCGGGCGCACCGAGAACACGCTTCGCAACGACGACGCCACGCTTCTCGTCGCACACATCACCGAAACGCCGCCCTCCGACCAGGACGCGGTGGCACCGCCGATAAACCACTCGTAGGGACGAGACGCCCTGTCATGTCGAGCTACCCCACCCCGAGTCAGTACCAGGAGGCGCTTCAGGCCCCCGCCGTCGCGTTTTCGGATTCCGAGCTTCAGGACAGCACGCCCCGCACCAATCCGCTCGGCCTGCCGCAGCCCATCACCGGGTCGTTTGCCGCCGTCTTCCCGGTGACGACGGCAACGGGAGGGCGGTATGCGGCCAAGTGCTTCCTGTCGGAGATGCCCGCCCAGCACGCCCGGTATGAGGCCGTCGCTGAGGCCCTGGAAGCGGCCGACCACGATGCGTTCGTTGAGTTTGCGTACCAGCCGGAGGGCATCTCGGTGCGCGGGAACGCGTATCCACTGCTCAAGATGGAGTGGACCGAGGGCACGACCCTAAACCGGTTCGTGGACGACCACCTCGACCGGCCCGGCGTGCTCGACCGACTGGTCGAGGCCTGGGCCCGCCTCATGGCGGACCTGGAGGGAATGGACCTGGCCCATGGCGACCTTCAGCACGGGAACGTACTGGTGGAGACGGCGGGCGAGGCGCTGCGGCTCCGGCTCGTCGACTACGATACCATGTATGTCCCGGCGCTGGAGGGACGGGCGAGTGCGGAGGTGGGGCACCGCAACTACCAGCACCCCGACCGCACCGACGCCGACTTTGGGCCTGCCCTTGATCGGTTTTCCGGCCTCGTCGTCTACACCGCCCTGCGGGCCTGTGCCGCCCGGCCCGAGCTGTGGGACGAGTACAATACCGGAGAAAACCTGCTCTTCCGCGACGCCGACTTTTACGCCCCCGAAGAGTCGTCTCTCTTCGACGCCCTGGCCCAGACTGAGTCCCTTCGGGCACTGACGGACGCGCTGCGGACGGCCTGTTACGTGGAGCCCGCCGACGTGCCGCCGCTGGCGGACGTGCGGGAGGGACGCCTGGAGCCAAGCCAAGTCTCGGTCTCCCGGTCACGGGCGCGGCAGGGGCGCGACGCGGCCGAGCGGAGCACAGTCGCCCGCGTCTTCCTGCCCACGACGATTGGGGGTGGGGGAATTGCTCTTGGACTGGCCGCAGTGGGATGGTTCCTCGTCGCCGCCGGGGTGCTTCTGGTCGGGATGGGTGTGGGGGTGGGGGTAGTCGCGACGCGGTACCGTCGTCTCTCCCTCGTCCGGCGTCGGCGCCGGCTGGAGCAGGAGGCCGGCCGCTTCGCGTCTGCGATCCGGGAGCTCGAACGCGAGGTCGAGAGCCTCCAGGAGAAGCGCGCGGAGTTGCGCACGTCGATGGACGAGCGGCGGCAGGAGCGGCTGCGGGAGATCCAGGCAAAGGTGCTCCACGACCGGCTGAAGCACCATTTTGTCGAGGAGGTACGGAATGTCGAGGGACTCACCCACAAGCACGTCGTGCGGCTGAAGGCCGCCAATCTCCGCACCGCCTCGGAGGTCACGCCGGAGGCCGTCGAAAAGGTGCGCCGCATTAGCGACCGGGCCCGCGCTCGGCTCAAGATGTGGCGGGCGGCGCTGGAGGAGAAGTACACCGACGAGATTCCGGACGCGTTGTCCCCGGCCCAGGAGCGACGCCTTCAACGCTACATTGAGCACCGGATCGAGGATCTTGACGAACAGATCGCCCGCACCCGTGAGAAGAGTCAGACGCAGCGGACGGAGCGCGAGCGCATTGAGGAGCGGCTCGACGAGATGCCAGACCTGAGCGTCGGGCGCTACGTGCGCTACTTGCTTCGGATCGACACGCTACCGGACCGGGCAGAAGGGCCCCCCACGCCCGCGCCACGTTCCGAAGCCGACTCGCCTCCTGATCGCGCGCCGGTCCCGGAGCCAGTTGAGGACGACCGCCCGTGGTGGGAGTAGAGGCCGGAGCGAGGGGGAACGCACCGCCAGGGGGACGGTCCTCCCGAACTACTCATCCTCGTCCCAGAGGTCCTCTAGGTCGTCGATTGTCGTATCCGACGGTTCTTCCTCGGGGGTGTCGTCGCCGCGCACGAGGGCAAGAATGGCGTTGTGCTGGACGATCATGTAGTTCGTGTCCTCGTAGCGCAGGTCGATCGCCTCGTTGCCCATGAAGAAGGCATAGTCGCCCGGATCGGCCTGGAGCGGCAGGTACCGGACGGGCGTTTCGGACTCCTTCCAGGTTTCGCTCTCGCTATACTCGGGGTTCTGGGTCAAGTAGCCCGGGCCGGTTTTTACGACCCGCCCGCTCAGCACTTCTCCTTGCTGAGATACCGACGCGGGGAGAACAAGACCAGTGTCCGTCTTGTCTTCGCCAGTCTGTGGCTCGATGAGAACGCGATCGCCGACGACAAGCAGGTCCGCCATAAACAAAGGCGTGAACTCGTAGAGGGAACGGAGCAAAAAATACGACAGACCTAACGAGGCCGTCGGGCGCAGGTTCATGCTCCCACAGGGTTTGCACAAAAACCATACGTACCCTTGGCGCCGGACCCGGACGAACCGAGATGTCCTTCGCTAGACGAACTGAAAAACGGCGTAGACAAGAAGGCTCACAACGCCCGCAGCAATGGCCATCAGCCGGATCGTGCGGTCAATCGGGTTCTCCATGGTGGAGGTGGAGGGACCAGAAGTGGTGGGGAAAAATGGGTTTGTCAGTTCCAAACGTACAAGCCCGTCGTGTTTATTCAAACTGGGCACATTGTAAGTTCATAGCTTATTCTGAAGAGATATCGCGTCTCACGAGAGGGTCGCAGCGGAGTGCGAAGGGCAGTGGGCGAGTCCGAAGGGCATTAAAGCGGACGAGGCTGCGCTGGCCCTCATCCTGAGGATTGAGGGCGTGCCGCCGCATCCACGTACCAGAGCAGCGTGGCACGGGGACGCACCTGAGCGGCCGGCAGGGAGGAGTCGTCCCGGTCGAGCACGCGGGTGAGGGCGTCTTCTTTTCCTTCGCCGGCGACGAGAAAAACAGCGCGCCGAGCGCCGTTGAGCACCGGCAGGGTGCACGTCAGACGGCGGGAGATCTCGTGGCGGGGCGGAGCGGTGACGGGCCGGACCCATTCCTCGTCGGCGCGTCGCTGTTCGGGTGTGCCGGTCTCGGGGAAGAGGGAGGCCGTGTGGCCGTCGCCCCCGAGGCCGAGAAGAATAGTATCGAACGTCGTGGAGCGGTCGGGGAAATGGCGCCGAAGCGTCTCCGTGTAGGCTGTGGCGGCCGCGTCGGGGGAGTCCAGGTGGGTCGGCATGGGGTGCACCTGGTCGGCCGGAATGGGAACCGCATCAATGAGGGCGTCGGTCGCCATTCGGGCGTTGCTGTCGGGATGGTCGAGAGGGACGACCCGCTCGTCCCCCCAGAACAGGTGAATTTGGGACCAGGGCAGGGGAGCCTCGGCCTCCGCCGCGAGAAGCTCGTAGAGGCGCCGCGGCGTACTGCCGCCCGCCAGGGCGAGGGCATAGCGGTCCTGAGAGCGGAGGGTCTCCCGGATGTCTGCCGTCAGGTCTTGGGCCGCCGCCCGACTCAGGGCTTCGAGGTCGGGAAACCGGTGAACGACAGACGCGGGCGATTGAGACATGCAGATGTGCGGATTTAGGAAAACGAAGGGCTGGACTCACTCGGCAGCCTGGCGGCAGGCCTCAGTCGGCCCGGATGAGTACAGCATTCGGGACGACTCACGCCGGCTGCAGGCTGGGCTGGGGCGAGGTCGGCAGGGTAAAATGAAACGTGGAGCCCTCTTCGGGGGCGCTCTCGACGTGAAGTTCGCGATCGTGGGCGGCCAGGATGTGTTTCACGATGGCGAGACCCAGCCCGGTTCCGCCTTGATTGCGGGATCGGCTCTTGTCCACGCGGTAGAAGCGCTCGGTGAGGCGGGGAAGATGATCGGGCGAGATGCCGATGCCGTCGTCCACGACGCGGATCACGACCTCGTCGTTTTGAACCTCGGCCTCCAACTGTACCGTGCCGTCCTCTTCGTTGTACTTGATGGCGTTGTCCACCAGGTTCACGAGCACCCGGCGGAGACGGTCGAAGTCGCCGTAAACCTGGGGAAGGTCCGGTGCGACCTTCTGGCGGGGCATGATGCCCTTCTCCTCGGCTCGAATCTCGACCGACTCGACCGCGGCGTCGAACAGCTCCATCACGTTAAACGCCTCGTTCGACATGTCCAACTCGTCCGTCTCGATTTTGGTAATGGTCGAGAGGTCACGGGCCAGGTTGTCCAGGCGGTTGGCGTGGTGGAGGATTTTTTTGAGGAACGTGCGGTTTACCGACTCGTCGTGGAGGGCGCCGTCCAGCAGCGTCTCGGCGAAGCCCTGAACGGAAAAGATCGGGGTCTTGAGTTCGTGGGACACGTTCCCGATAAACTCGCGCCGGTAGCTTTCCATCTCCTTGAGCTCCTGGATTTCGGTCTCCAGGCTCTGGCCCGTGCGGTAGACCTCCCAGAGAAGCGTGCTGAGCTCATCGCCGTGGGGGCCGGAGGGCGGTGTCTGGGCGTCAAACTCGTGGGTGCGGATCTCGTGCAGCACGGACTGGAGGTGACGGAGGCGGCGGTGGAGCCAGATGTGGCTCGTGGCGTAGACGAGGACGGCGGTGCCCAGTCCGAGAAGGGCGGCGCCCTCGACCGAGAGGTTTGTCCCCAGCACCGCGCCCCCCCCGGCAACGATGCCCGCCGCGCCTCCAATTTTGAGGCCCAGGCGACTCACGAATGGAGGAAGCCGTGGAACGAACGACACGGACTCTGTGGAGCTGTCGGAAACCCAAAATGAGATCGGTTCGGGTCATACTTCCTTGCCCCAGCTTCGCGTTCCGCTGTTTCGGGGCCGGAGGCGTTAACAAACCGAAAACCGTTTCCGGCGAGGCGTTACGGGGTGGTGGGGAGCCCTTCCTCCTCGTCGCGGGTAGGTAGGCGGTCGACGAGTGAGGACAGGGGCGGATCGTGGGCCTCCGCGAACAGCTCGAACGACACGTGGTCGCCGACGGTGTCGAGGGGGCGGTGCTCCTCAATGACGGGGCGGTAGGTTTCGTAGCAGTGGAGGGCTTCGCGTCCCGTCTCCAGGTCCTCGTCCCGGATTGGAAGCTGGCAGTCGATGAGCGCCGGGGGCGAGTGCCCGAGGTGAGGAGGCCGATCCGTGTCCTCGGGGGCAGGGGGGAGCGTGTAGAAGGCAAGGCGGCGGGGAAAGGCCGCCCCGTCCCGGCGAAGGGCACACACTGCGCGCTTCACAACAGCGTGGGACACGAGGTGGTCGGGGTGTCCACTGATGCCGTGGACGGGATACGTGACGACCACGTCCGGCTCATGGGCGTGGATGTGGGCGATCACCTCGTCCTCCAGCACCAGCGGATTGAGCTCGGCGAGCCCGCCGTCCGGGTACTCCAGGACAGTCAGGGAGCTGACGTCCAGGGTGGCCGCCACCCCCTGCATCTCCTGGTAACGCGCCTCCGCCATTTCCTCTTTTGAGTACCCGAGGCGCTCCCGTTGCGACGTTGCCTCGCCCCGCGTGAGGGTGAGCAGGTGCACCTCGTGTCCCGCGCGGCGCTGTTGGGCGAGGGCGGGCACGGGGCCAAAACACTCGTCGTCGGGGTGCGGAAAGACGTACAGCAGGGATGCCATCGGGGCAGGAGGGGGTTTCAAGAGACAACACGCGTTCTCCTATGCACGAGTTGCTCGCTTGGTTGCCGCGGGGGGCACGCAGACTATACTAAGAAGAGGCGGGCCCTGTACCGGAATCTTCGTCCTCCTCGATGACCTCGTGGAAAACAGTCTGGTCCGTCTCCAACATGCGGCGCACGTAGGGATGGCAGAGCTGGCAGTTTTCGCCGAAGGTTACGTGGGCCTGAAGCTCGCCGATGGAGTCCGCCCCCGTTTCTTCCGCCACGGTCTTCAGGGCCGCAAACGTCTGCTCGTAACAGTAGCAGCGGTCGATGGTCATCGTAGAAGAGACGAGGATAAGAAAGAATTACTGAGTCGATGAGGGAACCGGGGCCGGGTCGTTCCGCCAGGCCGTTTCTCGATAAGAGCGATCGAACGCGGCGTGGAAGCGGTCCGGGTGGAGGATCTCGGCCAGAATGTCCAGCGAGGTCGCCAGGCGCGGGCCGGGCCGGTTGAAGAAGTGATTCCCGTCGGTCAGGTATACGTGCCCCGCCTGGACGGCTCGGAGGGTGGCCCACCGCCGGTCGGTCCGGAGAACGTCCATCTCCGTGTCAGTCCGGGGCAGGCCGAACCCACAAGCCATCACGACGACGCGGTCCGGGTCGGCGTCGTGCAGGGCGTCGAGGTCGCCGCGGCGATGGGCGAAGACCGGCGTCCCACCCGCCGCCTCCAGGAGCGTCGGGACCCAGCCCCCGGCCCCCATCAACGGATCGATCCACTCCAGGGCCGCGACCGTGGGGCGGTTGGCCGTGTCGGCGGGCGTCACTGAGTTCGAGGTCGTCTGCATCCGGTCGCGCATCCGGCGGACGACCCGGTCGCCACGCTCAGGGCAGCCAAGCGCCTCGGCCACGCGCCGGATGTCGTCGCGCACGTCCGCCAGGGACCGCGGCTCCAGGGCCACGACCGTCGGGTCGCCCTCCATGCGGTCGGCCACCGCCTGCTCGACCGTTGGCAGGGACACGGCGCACACCTCGCACTGCGACTGGGTAAGGATGAGGTCCGGGCGCAAGGCGTTCAGCCGCTCCTCGTCCACGTCGTAGACCGACATGGCCTCATCCAGGAGGGTGCGCACCCGGTCGTCAATCTCCCGGCTCGACCCCTCGAGCGGCACCTTCGGGGCAGTGAGGGCGGGCAGTGCCTCCACTCCAGGAGGATGGTCGCACTCGTGCGAGCGCCCCACCAGGTCGTCCCCGTAGCCGAGGGCGTCCACGATCTCGGTGGCACTGGGAATGAGCGATACAATCCGGGGCATGGGAAAAAGGGGCAGTGAGGGTTACGCCGGGGCGGTCGCCGAGTCCAACTGGAGCGACGGCACTCCTCGTTTCAGCAGAGCCACACCGCCAAACAGGACCCCCACGTACACGGCATTTCCCGCGAGACTGTTGGCGAGGTACGGCAGTCCGGCGACGTAGCAGGCCCAGAGGCCGGAGGCCGTCGGGGGATAGGTGTCGAACAGCCACCACATCCCGAAATTCGTGACCAGAAAGAACAGCAGCGACCCGGCCACGGTGGCCCCGGCGACGCGCCCCATGCTTCGATTCGCCCGAAGCCCAAAGCCGAGCACGCCGATGGCCGCGAATCCGCCGTACACAAACGGCACCATCGCGTGGAAGCCAATCACGAGGTCGCCCAGCAACAGGGCCACGAGCGACACGCCGAGGCCGACCCACCGGTTCGCAAAGTGCGCCCCGCCGAACAAGGCCAGCGCGGCGATGGGCGTGACGTTGGGCGGGTGCGGCACCAGGCGGGCGGCTGCGGCGAGCAGGACGATGCCGGTCAGGACGGCGAAGCGAACCAGACGATCGCGAGTTAGCATGGGAGCCTAGTAGATATTTGCCGACAGAAGCAGAGGCACACTAAAACGAGCAGAGAACCTACTGCCGGTCGCGCAGGAAGATGATATGGGCTGGAGCGATACCCGTCTCGAAGCGAGTGACCTGATTCCCTTCCCGATCGAGTACTATTGCTGCACCTTTTGCCTCAAAATCGGGGCCATCGTCGGGGCCTACGGGAAGACGCGTGACGTAAAGATTCTGATTCACGTCGTCGTACCCGACCGCAGTGATATTGACTAATCCGTCATCCTGCGGAACCTCCAAGGTCGCATCCAGCGTGTTGGTGTTCGTATTTACACGGAAGATTTCACCCGTGCCCGGTAGCTCGCTGTTTCCGAACGTCTCGACACCACTGACGGCGTACAACTCTTCAGCCTCCTCTGAGTAGTAGGCTGACTGGGTGGCATTCGCCGATCCAACAGGGGCACCGAGCTCCGCTCGATTTACGACTTGTTCGGCGCTCGGATCGAGGAATAGAACCTCGGAGGACCGATCTGCGCTCCCCTGGCAAACCACGGTCACCTCATCCTCACCGTCCACGAACACGCTCTTCGGACTAGGGCAGCCTTCGAGAGACAGAGTGCTCGTCGCGGTGTCCGCTTCCGTATCCAGAACCGAGAGAGTACCGTCCGCAGAATTTGCCACAAACGCCTTTCCGGAAACTACGGCAATTCCCTCTGGCGACCGTCCAACATCAATCTGTTTCGTCACTGAGTTATTCTGCAGGTCGAGCACGGACACGGTGCTCGTATCAGGAACGAAAGTCTCGTCATCGAAGAGGCTCAGGTTAGGAACGTATCCCTTGTTCTCAGTCGAAAAAGCGATGCGCCGAGGTGCGCGCGGATTTGAAAACTGGCCGAGCGGCTGCAACCGGTCATCGCCGAAAGTCGTAATCCGGCCAGAGGCGGGACCGGTGTTGTCAACCACGAAGAGACGATCGTCATGCAGAGCCAGGCTATTGATGAAGCCCACTTCAATATCGTAAGGTGCGGCGGTAGAGTTGGCGCGATTGTACAGTGTAAGAGAGCCGTCCGCAGCGTCGACGCCGGGTCCAGAATTGCCAATCACCACGTCTGGGTCTACAGGGAGAGCGTCGTCGTTCGAGCCGAAGAGGTCACAGCCCGTCAGCGAGAGGGCGGCGACGGCCAGAAATGCGATCCAGACGGCGGGGCGGCGCAGCCGCGCATTCAGAAGAGACGTGAGAACGGAAGACGAGGAAGAAGAACGCATCGTCGATTGAGTTCAGGAAGAGGGAAAAGAAAAACGAAGTCGAAGGGTCGCGTGGCGGGGCGGCATGGGGTAGAGCCGGATGATCTCGTAGCGGCGGTCGAGCACATTCTTAACTTGCGCCTCTAGGGCGAGCCGCCCCGCATCGAAGGCCCATTCATAGGCAGCCCGGACGTCAACCGTTCGGTACGGTGCGAGCGATTTAGATTCGTCGGAGGAGTAAAAGCGGGGACCTACGAGCCGACCCGTCGCGGAGACAGACAGCCCTTGCCATTCCGCACGGGTCCACAGCTTCCACGTCTGCCGGGGGACGTAGGGCAACTGAGCCCCGTAGGCCGGCGAGTTGGGATTTGCCCGGTTTTGGGCTTCGGTGTGGGTGAAGTGGCTGCCGCCGGACAGAGACAGGTCAGAACTCAGTTGTCGCCTCCCCCGCAGGCTCAGCTCCAGGCCCTGGCTGTGGACGCGGGACACGTTGGACGGGCTCCATACCTGGACGCCGCTCACCACGTAACTGGGCCGCCACACGATCTTATCGGTCAGACGCGTCGAAAACACGGTCGCCTCTGCCGTGAGAAGGGCGTTGGGACGTGCGAGACGGAAAGACACGCCGCCCTCCGTGGTCCAGCCGTCTTCGGGCTGGAGCCCAGGGGAGCCCCCCGGCTCATAGTAGCGCTCGCTGAAGGTGGGGTAACGGAAGGCCCGCCCCACGAGGCCGCGGACCGTAAGGCCGATCTCGTCGAACGGACGCAGGCGGACGCCCAGACGAGGGCTTGGTACGACCGTGGGCTCGCCGTTCGCCCCGATGGCGTCGAGCCGCATCGCTGGCTGGAGCTCAAACGGAGCGAGAGAGAGGGTTGCGTCCACGAACGTGGCTCCAGATAACCGATCAACGCCCCCGTCCAGCGAGGCGTGGTCGTAGCCGACCGTGGTGCCTGCCGTGATCGACCCAAGGGACGAAAGGGGATAGCGCAGTTCGGCGCTCGCGTCCGTGGCCGTCGTGACGGTCGTGCGGTCGGTTTGAGTTGGGGGGTTGCGGTAGCGCAGGCGGGAGCGCTGTCCCTGTGCCGAAAGATCGAGGGTCCCCGCTCCTAGGGGGAGGGTGCCCTCTGTCCACACCCGCCCCAGTTCGTCCCACTGACGGGCCCCGCCGCTGCGTGCGCTGGCCGGGCCCGGAAGGCCGCGCCGCGCCTTTGTCCACCACCCGGACAGGTGCCACCGCTGTTCATCCCCCCGCCAGGTCCCCCGCCCGAAGAGAGTCATGGTACGGGCGCCGGCTCCGTTCCGCCGTAGCGTCTGCGTAGGCACCAGAAACGAGTTGCGGTACTGAAAGTCGTCGTCCGTGCGGTAGTAGCGGCCCGCCACCAGCCCGGACCAGGCGCCCTGCCCGCCCGACGCGAGGGCCGACACGTGCCGTTCGTCGTATGCGCCCCCGCCGCCCGCCACGCGGAGGAGCGGATCGGTCTGTGGACGCAGCGTGCGGAGGTGGACGGTGCCTCCCAGACTCCCCGAGCCGTGCCGGGCCGATCCGGCCCCGTGCTGCACCTCGACCGACTCGATGAGGAGAGTGGGAAGCAGCGACAGGTCCACCTGCCCCGTCTGCGGGTTGGCGACGCGCAGGCCGTCAAGCAGCACCTGCGTCTGCGTGCCGCCCATGCCCCGCATCGAGAGGCTGGCGAGGCCCGTGCTCCCGTACTGCTTGACGAACGCCCCGGAGCGCATCGACAAGAGATCGGCTACCGACTGCGCGCCGCTTTCGGCCACGGCGTCCGCGTCGATCGTCGTGACGTGGGCGGCCGTCGGGATGGAGGCGGAACGGTCCAGCACGCCCTCCACCGTCACTTCGGGAAGGGTCACGGACATCGCGATGGACGAGTCCGGCGGTTCCGACACAACCGGCGGACGCCGTGTCGTGTCGACGGGAGCGGGCTCCTGGGCCCACCCAGAGAGGGGCAGGAGGAACGCCGAAGCGATAAGCAAGATGAATGCAGCCATAGAAAAAGCCCTTACCTCAGTACGGAGGCTCGGGCGGCTGCACAGGACCCACGGAGGATGCCCCAGCGTCCGCTGTAGAGGAGGGCGAGGCGATACCGGCGTCCGATACGGATGGGACGCGCCGGGAAACGAGGGCCATGATCGGGGGCAGACACGCCACAAGCCTCGGGTCCCGGAGGTTGTTGGCGGTGAGAGAATCCGCGATGGCGGTCGGGATTCTCGTCACGCACACAGGCAGGTCTCCTGGCTCGTCGAACCCACAGGTCGCAAAGAGGGCGACCCATGGCTGACGGATGCGCTCGGCGGCTCCCCTTCCCGCCACGACGAGCTGTCCCGATAAGGGTGGTCGGGGTCACTCGGCCGGGCAGTGGCGGATCGCCTCTGGCGCGCGTCCGTCGTTCGATTCACAGTTGCGGGTACAGCCCCAGACTGGCCGCGACGGCGGACTGAAGAGCAGTCGTCGAGACGACCTGACCGCTTCAGCGCGCGTCGTGGCAGCACTGGTGTTCCCTTTTCATCCCGCCCGGCAGGTGCCCGGCGAGAACCTGTGACGTGTGTGAAAGAACGAGTTTCAAATACAGTCTCAATGTAGACGCTCGACGCGGCAAAGCACAATCCCTTCACGGGATCTTTTGTGTGCTTGTCCAGGCCGCGGAAGGCGTCACCGGCCCCGGAGACGTCGGGCCA
The DNA here is from genome assembly GCF_947077765.1 of Salinibacter grassmerensis. Taxonomy (NCBI): domain Bacteria; kingdom Pseudomonadati; phylum Rhodothermota; class Rhodothermia; order Rhodothermales; family Salinibacteraceae; genus Salinibacter; species Salinibacter grassmerensis. The sequence continues at coordinate 875,990 of NZ_CAMTTF010000001.1, forward strand.
GTTTCGCGGTGTTCTCCGTGTCGCCCGGGGTAGTGTCTTCGTCGTCGGGGGCCTCGAGAAGGACGTCGCCCGTATCGCCCAGAGACGAGAGGTCGGCGGACTCGTCGTGCTCGGCGATCCAGGCCTCGCTGGTGACGATTGTTTCCAGGTTCTGCACGCGCTCCTGAAGGGCATCCCGTTCCTCCTCCAGGCGGACGAGACGGTCCTGCAGCCCGTCGATTCGGTCCTCGACCTCCCGCGTGGAGCTGCCCAGCTCCCGGTGCTTGGTCTTAAATTTGAGCCATTCCTTGTATCCGGCGAGGGCGATGCCCAGGATGGGGATGGCAAAAACCATGATGACCGCAACGAGGGGAACAAGGGCCATGGGCACAGGGCCGGGTTTGGGGCGTCGGGACGCCAACACTATATGCCGATGACTTCACTCCTGTTGCACGAAGGGCAGCGTGCGAGGGGGCGCTCCTGGCGGACGCGCCTCGAGGCGACGGGGGCGGACACTTGATTTCGACGAGTGCCCGCTTCGCTTTTAGAGTTGGAAAACTAAACGGGCACGTCTGCCCACCTCCCACCAACTAAGCATCTGTCGTGTCTCGAGCGCTCGCCTGGCACCTGCTGTTTATCGGAGGGGGGATTCCTATGGATTACTGGTCCGGCATGGGGCACCGTCCGTCCGACCTCTGAGGATAGCCTCCGGCTGGGGCCGGCGGAGTCCATTGCCGATGTCCGAACTGAGGCAGACGAGGACCATGTGCCAGACCGGAGGGGAGATGCTGTAACGGTGGCGGGGCGGGCCACAGCGGGGCGCGGGCGTCTGGCCGTGTCCCTGCCCGGGTTCGGCCTCGCCCTTACGAAGCGCCTGGTGGATCTACTCGGGGGTGCCATTGAGGTGGAGAGCGCAGTGTGTTTACGGTCGAACTGCCGTCGTTAACGGGAAGTGCGGAGCCCAGCCCGGCCGTTGCCGAGGGGCAGACGTCCTGATGGGAGAGGGGCCACCCCGACGCGAGGGGGCTAGGAGGCGAGAAATGGGCGTATCACGTCAACGAGCGCGGGGCCCAATTCCTCCGGCACGTAGTGACCAATGGAGGGATGGCGGTGCACCACGGCGGGCCCCACGGCATCCTGCCAGCGCCGCAGACACGCCTCGGTGCCGAATGCCGGATCGGCCATGCCCCAGCAGAGAAGGGCCGGGCATTCCCGGAGTTGGTGTCGCTGTGTCCACAGTGCCCGGAGCCAGTCGGTTTCGGTCCGGAGGGCCCGGGCGAATGCCCAGCAGGCGTGTCGCCGCGTTGGGGAGTCCAGGGCATCGGCGTACGCTGCGATCCAGTCGCTCTGACGGCCGGCGCCGGTGGTGGCGGGCATGACGAGCCGGGCGAATGCATTGCCGTGCTCGACGGCGAGGCGGCCCGGGGGAGTGGCGAGCAGCCGGCTCGCCCCCTGAATCAGCGGTCGGTGCGTAAGCGGCCACGCCCAGGTGTTCATCAGCACGAGGCGCCGGACGGCATCGGGGTGGCGGAGGGCGTAGGCCATGCCGATCGGCCCGCCCCAGTCGTGCAGGACCAGGGTGAGATCCGAAAGCCCCAGCGAGCAAAGGAGTTGCTCGATCAGGGTTGCGTGTGCCGGGGGACGGTACGAGAAGGCCCGCGGGGCGGCCGAGCGCCCAAATCCGAGGTAGTCGGGGGCGATGCACCGGTGGTCCCGTGCCAGGTCGCGGAGGAGGTGCCGGTAGAGGCGGGCGCTCGTGGGGTTGCCGTGGAGGAAGACCACCGGCGACCCCCTGCCCACGTCGGTGTAGGCAAGGGGGCCACTCGGAGTGCGAACGGTTTGTGTGGGGACCGGAGCGGCTGGGGCGGAGGGCATGGGACAAAGATTGTTGGCCCGGCGGCGTGCTTAGTCGAGCAGCGTGGGGGCCGACTCGTACTGGTCGGCCACGGCGCGGGCCTCCGTGGCGATCCGTTCGCGGAGGGCGCGCGGCTCCAGCACCTGCGCGTGGCTTCCCCAACTCAGGAGCCACGGCATCACCTCGAGCACGTGGTCGACGGTCAGGGTGAGCAGCAGGCGGTCGTCGGAAAGATGCTCGCGGGACTCCACATTAATGGACGAAGGGACCCGCACGTCCGCGGCCGCCTCGTCGGTGAAGACGACCTGGACGCGTCGCCGGGACGGGGCCGCTGGGCCCTGTGAGCGCGCTCCGTAGCTGGCCGGACGCTCGAAGGTGGCGCCCGTCATGTCCAGGCCGCGAATCCGTTCGAGGCGAAGGTGAACCACCCGGTCGCGGTCGTGGCCGTACCCCACGAGGTGCCACGCGCTGCCCTGCTGCACCAGCCCGTACGGATCGATTCGCCGTGTGGTGGGGCCGTCGTCGGGCGTGCCGGCCAGCGTGGCCGTTAGGGTCCGCTCTTCCACGAGGGCGTGGCGCGCCTGTCGCAAGAGGCCGTCCTCGGTCGAGTCGCCAAAGACGTTGGAGGGAACCAGGGATACGCTTCCCCGCAGGGAGAGCGCGCGGTCCCGGTCGTCGGGCGAGAGCACGTCCTCAATCTTGTGCCGGGCCGCCCGGGCCGCGGCCTGGTAACGCCCGCCGAAATTTCGGGCGGCGTAAGCGCTCCCCAGAACGAGCATGACCGCCTCGTCGCGCGTGAGTCGGATTGGGGCACGCAGATAGTCGTCCGGCAGCCGATAGCCCTTGCCCGGCACCCCTTGCAGCGGCACCCCGGCCTCCACCATCGCCTGTACGTCGCGGTACACGGTCCGCTCGCTGACGCCCAGGGCGTGGGCCAGATCGGTCGCACGCGTCCAGGCGTCGGGCTCCAGCTGCAGCAGGATGGCGGGCCAGCGTTCCGACGGGGTCATGGCGGGCCGAAGGGGAAGGGGCGTAGATGGTGCGGACCCGCCAAGATAACGAACCCGAGACCGGAGTGTCACCCGGGGTCATAGGCGTTCTTCGGAAAGTCGGACGCCCGTGGCCATGTAGGGGCGGGGCACTTCCGAGGGCGAGAACGTCTGTTCGGTGAGGCGCCCCACCCGCTCTGCGATCGCCTCCCCCAAGGGCTCCACATGCAGCCGCTCGCGGGCCGTTTCGAGAAAGCGGATGCGAGATTGGTGGAGCGACGCCACGTGATCGGGCATTTGCCTAGATGAGGCGTCGCGTTTTGCCTCCAGCGTCTCCAGCGTCTCCCGGGTCGCGACGAGGGCCTCCACCAGTTCCTGGGCACGCAACACCGTCTCGTCGTCCAGAAACGCGGTGGCCCGCGTGAGGGCGTTCGCACACTCCCGAATGTGCCGGTCGGCGTCCCGTTTGATGTCCAAGAGCGTCTGGCCGTCCAGGGGCTCCTGGGGACGATGTCGACCGGGGGCAACGGACGGTGGGGATGGTATGCCTCTCGCAGGCCCCGGATCTGACCTGGTCTCTTTCGTCGACGCCTGCCCATTCTGGTCGAGATGGCGTCCCACCAGTATTCGCTTCTCGTAGGTTTGCAGCGACGCCATGGCCGAAGACACAAGCCGGTCGATCTCGCAGATGTGGTCGATGTGTCGTTGGGCAGTTGCGGCCTGGGGCGACGTGCGTTCGGACTGCCTACGGATGAACCACCCAATTAGGACCCCAGCCAGTGGGCCCGACACGGCAAGAAATGTGATCACGAGTGCAATTGCGTATATGTCGGAGCGAGGACGAAAAGAACGAGCGTTTTGGGGCATTCACCCCAGTTTTTGATGCGAGACTGCTCCAACGTACAATAAAATTTGGTTGAACTGTCAAGGGGAGCCCGTGAAAGATTGATGGAGAGGGGCCTGGAAGCGCTTGTGCGTCGTCGATGGGTCCGTCGCACCAGACCCAGAGGTGTGCCCGTCGCAGGAAAGGAAAGGGGCAGGGTGCGTGGCGAGTGGCGCGTCGGGGGATGGGCCGGAGCCGTGCGCCCCGGCGGCATCTACCGAGAAAGGTCCATCTCGTCCACAATGTCCTCGATGCCCGCCTCAAATTTGTTGGCCCCACCCTGGGATGGGTGGCGCACATAGGTAGGCTCGGCGCCGATCTCGTCGAGGGCCCGTTCACCCTTTCGCCCGACGCCCACCGTGCGCTCCGGGGCGAGGACGTCGAGGAGTGCGCGGAGCGGCTCGTGCCAGTCCCGTACCTCCGAGCGGCGGGGCGTGCGGATCGAGAGCGGGTCGTCCGGGTCGTGGGGGTGGAGGGGAAGGCTGTTCCAGACGAAGAAGTGGGGGAAGACGGGCTGGAGCACCCGCCAGAAGATGGAGGCGCTATACTCGGTGATCGGCACGTCCTTCTGGCTCGTGGCGGTGCCCCCGATGGGGAAGTCGGGGTCGGTGAGCTGGGACTCGCTCGTGACAGGCACGCCGGAAAAGCGGCAGCCCCATGGGCCGGGGGCCTCGAGCAGGAGGAAAAGGGGCGGGGCGGTGTCGAAGCACGACAGGTAGGCCCGCAGGTTGTCGCGGCGATGGGTGGGCGCGTCGGGGACGTCGAGATCGTCCCGGCGGTTGCGGTAGGGATTGAAGCGCTCCTCGGTGGAAGAGGCCGGAAAGACGTGCGTCTCGAAGAGGTCCCAGACAGCAGGGAGCATACGGGGGGCGGAGGCGTGCGGGAAAAGCGAAAAAAGAGAAGCAATGGGGGGCGGAGTGCCCAAGAACTGGCCGCCTCGGAGTGCCCCCTGATTCCCATTCAGGTTCAGGGCGCCCCCGAGTTACGCGGAACCGGAGGGGTCGCCAACGCGGGGAAAGGCGAAGTCGGCGTAGCCCATCTCGGCGGTCCCGAACCACCGGTAGGCATCCTCCCGGGCGTCCTTGTAGGCCTCGTAGATCTTGCGGTACTGCGGATTGCCGGAGGCGTTGTCCTCCAGGAGTTGGGTCGTCACCTCCTGCGCGCGCTCCATCACGCCGTCGGGAAAGCGGCGGACCGTGGTCCCTTCGTCGAGCAGGCGGTCCAGGGCCGCAGGGTTTCGGTGGTCGTATTCGGCCATCATCCGGACGTTCGCCTCGGCGGCGGCCGTTTTGAGGGCCTCCTGGTACTGTGTCGGAAGGCTGTCGTAGGCGTCCCGGTTCACGTAAAACGTGAGGGCCGGCCCGGGCTCCCACCAGCCGGGGTAGTAGTAGTACTGGGCCACCTCGTGGAAGCCGAGTTTTTCGTCGTCGTAAGGCCCCACCCACTCGGCCGCGTCGATCGCGCCCCGCTCCAGCGATGGGTAGATTTCGCCGCTTGGCAGGACCTGCGCGTTAACGCCCATCTCGCTCATTACGCTGCCCCCCATCCCGGGGATGCGCATCTTGAGGCCGTTCATGTCGGCGAGGGCGTCCACCTCCACGTTGAACCAGCCGCCCATCTGCGTGCCCGTGTTGCCGCCGGGCAGGTTCAGAATATTAAAGTCGGCGAAGAGGTCGCGCAGCAGGTCCATCCCGCCCCCGGAGTAGACCCAGGCGTTGTACTGGCGGGCCGTGAGGCCGAACGGGACGGTGCAGTCGAACGCCAGCGCGGGGTTCTTCCCGATGAAGTAGTAGCTGGCCGAGTGGCCCATCTCCACGGTCCGGTTCTGCACGCTGCCCAGCACCTCGAGCGGGGGCACCAGCTCGCCCCCCGGGTAGGAGAGGATCTCGAAGTTGCCATCCGTAAGCGCCTTCAGGCGCTCGGAGAGCACCTCGGCCGCGCCGTAGATGGTATCGAGGGAGCGGCTGAAGCTGGAGGCGAGCCGCCACCGCACGTTATTGTTGGTCTGAACGTTGGGGGCGCCGTCGCTCGCCGAAGATTCGTCGTCGCCACAGCCGGTCAGGAGGCCGGCCCCGGCGGCACCGAGCAGGGCTTTCCGGGTAAAGTCGCGCCGTTCCATGGAGGGACGAGATCAGTGTGTGGGGCCTGTGAGGGGGCCGTTTAGTATAGGAGCCAGCCCACCCCCTCGCAACCACATTTTTGCGCCGAATCTCCCGCGGAAGCAGTGGAGGCGGCAACGCTCCGCGCCGTCTGAGGGGCGGCAACGGGCCAATTACGACGAGGAAAAAGAAGAGGGGCCGGGGCGCCAGCGATGGAGGAGGGCGTCCAGCCCCACGGTCAGAAAGAACGCGAGGGCACTGGCCAGGAGGACGTCGCCCCGAACCGCCCCGGAGAGCGCCTGGAGCGACAGCACCAGCTCGCCCAGCCCCCGCTGAAGGCCCGCGAAGCGGGGCGGCATCCACACGAGGCCGGCGCCCGCCCCCGCAATAATGAGGAGCAGGAGGGCGATTTCGGTCCCTCCCATGCTGGGCTCAGGAGTCAGCCCCGCCCGGTCGGCCACCTGCTCGGCAAACTGGTCCGGCAGGGTGCCCTCGGGCGCCTCGCCCAGGGCGGCGTAGACCGCCTCGTAGGCCGACGCCTCCGGATCGCCGTCCGTCTCCGGCGGCGAGGCATCCCCACGGAGGTGCCGATCGAAGGCATCCTGTAGGTCTCGATCGCGGTCCGTCATAGTATGAGTTCCTCGCGTTGGTAGCGTTCCAGTAACCACTCCTTCAGCTTCTTGCGGCCCCGGTACAGGTGACTCTTCACCGTGCCCTCAGGGTTCTCCATGGCCGTGCTGATCTGGGATACGCTCATCCCCTCCAGGTGGTACAGGGTGAGGGCCGTCCGGTAGTGCTCCGACAGGGCCTGGATCCCCTCGCGCACCCGGTCGCGCTGATGCCGGCCCTCCGTGGCCGCGGCCACGTCCTCGGAGGAATCGGGCACGCGGTTGAGTGCCGCACGGGCGTCGGGCGTTCCGCCATCGGGGGCGCAGGCCTCGTCGGCGTAGAGGGGGACCTCCTTCTTCTCTAGATGATTCAGGCACGTATTGCGGGCGATGCGGGCCAGCCACGTCGAGACCTTGGACTCGAACCGAAACCCGTCGAGGTAGCGGTGGGCCCGCACGAACACATCCTGGCAGAGCTCCTCGCGGTCGCGGTCGTCGTCGACCATGCGGAAGACGACATGCTTCACGAGCCGCTCGTAGCGGTCGATGAAGGCGAGAAAGGCCTCGCGGTCCCCCTCAAGGATTCGCTCGACCAGCTCGCGCTCGTCAATGTCAGAGATACTGTCGGCCATGGCGTCCCCAGGAGACAAGGGGAAGGGCGAATGGGTTGCACCGCGTCGGCCGAGGGCCGTCCGGGGTCCTGTTGTCCTGAAGGGTAGCCGACGCGCGGGGGCCAGGCAACCGGTTCATCGCCCCGTGCAACCGATCCGTCGATGGGCCTGTCCGCTACGGGTGCAGCGCCAGAAGATTTGTGCGCAGCGTCTCGATTTGTTGACTGATTTCTCCCACTGCCCATGGAAGAAGTCCTCGTTCCCCTCGGCTTTTTCGCCCTGGTTGCCTACATCGCCAAGCTGATCCGGGACACCCGCATCCGGCGCAAGGCGCTCGACGCCCCACTCTCAGAGGAGGCCGCCGAGGCCTTCGTGCAGGGTGGGCCGTTCGAGCCCAGCACCAAGGCGGCCCTAAAGTGGGGCCTCGTGGTGCTTGCCATCGGAGCAGGCCTTCTGTTCGTCGACCTCCTCGCGATCTCGTTCGAGTCGCCGGTGGCCTATGCGATTCTGCTCGTGGGGGCCGGCGTCGCCCTGCTCGGCTACTACCTCATCGAGCAGGACGACCAGGACCGGCCCGGCGGCGTCTATACGCCCCGTGACGCCCCGACGCGTGAGACAGTTGGGGAGCAGACAGTTGGGGAGCCGGACCTGTAGCGGGAGGCCGGGATGTATGAAGAGGAATTCCCCAAACGCTAGGGGCTCTGTATTCTGCCTTACTCCTCACGGTGTGGGCGAAGCGGGCGCATCACGACTTCCGAGATGAGGTGGTTGGCCGGGGCCTCCACCACGTGCTGGACCGTTGCGGCGACGTCGTCGGGGTCGAGGGGATTTTCGGTCATGTCGACCCCCGCCACGTCGAAGAAGTTGGTCTCGACGGAGCCGGGGTAGAGGCACGTCACGCGGATGCCGTCCTCGCGCACCTCCTTCATCACCGCCTCGCTAAAGCCGCGCACGGCGTACTTGCTGGCGTTGTAGGCGCTGATGTTGGGGTTGCCCAGGAGGCCCGCGATGGAGGCGATGTTGACGATGTGCCCGCCAAAGCCGGTCGCCTCGTTCTGCTCGCGCATGCGGGGGACCGCCTCGCGGGTGCAGAGATAGACCCCCCGCACGTTAGTCTCCATCTGCACGTCGAAGGCGTCGGTGTCGAGGTCGTCGACCGGGCCGAATTGCCCAAGCCCGGCGTTGTTGACGAGCACGTCCAGCCGCCCGGCCTCGTCGTCGACGGTCTCGAAGGCCGATTCGATCTCGTCCTCGTTCCGGACGTCGCACGAGACGGGAACGAAGGCGGAGCCAAGGTCGTCGTGCAGGGCCTGGAGCGAGTCGGTGCTCCGGGCAAGGCCGTAGACGGTGGCGCCCTGGGTTACGAGTGTGCGGGCGATGCGGGCACCAAGGCCCTTGCTGGCGCCGGTGACGACGGCGACGGCGTCGGTCAGATCCATGGGGGACGAAGGATTGGGACACAGTTGATGAGACAGTCTCCTTCTATCGATCGGGTCCGGGCGGGGTTGCCGGTTGGAGAGTGATTACTTCGGGAATGGATGGTGTGGGGCCCGCGGCCTGTACGGCACGAGGCGGGGCCGAACCGGTTTGCCCGCGCCGGGCCGTCGCTAAAACACGCCGTCCGGCACATCTGCGTTCACCTGTACGCTCTGCACCTCGATGGCAATCGGGTCGCCGGACATCATTTGCCTCATCATCTCCATCTGGTCCCCCATCATCTCTTCCATTTGCTTGCGCTGTTGCTCCGGCAGCTGCTCCATCTTCTTCATCACCCGCCGCATCTGCTGGCGCTGTTCGTCGGAGATGTTCGCGTTGAGATGGATCTCCATCCGATGCGGAAGGGTGAGGCCGTCGGTCGTCTGGTAGTTCCGAAAGCGGATGGCGACGGACGACGGGCCCGGGCCCCCCTGCCCGGACGCGGCGGTTTCTGTGACCATCCGGACGGGCACGTGCCGCTCGGCGTCGACGTAGTAGGTCATGCTCGTCGCGTTCTTGCCCATGTCAGGGTTTACCGCCGAGGGGTCGTCCACCCGCAGGACGTGGCAGCGCAGGCCGTCGATCGTGTTGGTGCCCGCGTAGGTCGCGTGCTGCCGAAGTCGGTCGAACTGCATGCCGTAGGCCGCCGACGGCGTGGTGTTGGCGGTGACCGAGGAGGCCTCGCTCCCTTTCATCTGCGTCTGGGTCCGGTAGGTCGGGCGCCCGTCCTGCATGACCTTCTGGTTGTAGGCGGTGTAGAGGTTGGTCTCCACGATGTACGTATCGACCGTCTCGATCTGACGGTCGTAGACGGACTGCATGTCGTCGACGACCGACGCGACGGACTGGGCCGATGCCGGCAGGGCCCCCAGGAGGAGAGAAAAAACGAGAGAAAGGGCGACGGCGAGCGAGCGACGGTGCAACATGGCAGCGTAGAAGTGAGTCAGGGGAGGTGTGTCACGAACAGCTTGTCCGAGGGGCCTGAGGATAAGACTCAGAGAGGCTTCTCGACATGATCTCAATACGCCCGGTTGCATTCCAGGATTCATGAGTCACCACGACGTGGACGCGGAGAAAGAGATGAACCGGCTGCTGGCAGCGGGGGGGACGCCGCCGGTCCAGGGCGATCCCTTCACGATCGGCGACGTGCGCCTGTCGCCCGAACGCATCGTCGGACTGCTCCGGCCCCACATGCGGGAGCGGCGGCTGGACCGCATCCAGACCGTCGTGGGCAACCGGACGCGCAGCGTGGTGCCGGTGGTGGAGGGGCTCGTGAACACCGGCAACGTAAGCGCCGTCATGCGCTCGGCGGAGGCGCTGGGGCACCAGGACATGCACGTGGTAAGTGGCGAGCACGACCGGTACAAGCACTCCCAGCGCACGGCTCAGGGGGCGCAGCACTGGCTCGACGTGTGGCGCTGGGACGCGCCGACGGCCTGCGCGACGCACCTCCAAGACGCCGGCTACCGCGTCGTGGCCATGCACCTGCACGCGGACACGGTGCCGATTCGGGATCTTGACTTCACGCGGCCCACGGCGCTCGTCTTCGGAAACGAGGATGCGGGTGTGACCGACACGATGCTCGAGGCCTCGGACGCAGCGTGCGAGGTGCCGCTACCGGGCTTCACCGAGAGCTTCAACGTATCCGTGGCCGCGGCCGTGGCGCTCTATCACGCCCAGCAGGATCGCCTCGACCGCCAGGGCCACCACGCTGACCTCAGTGACGAGGCGCGGGCCCGACTTGAGGCCCGCTTCTGCCTCCGCAGCGTCAACAACGCAGAGCAGATTATCGAGCGGAAGCTCGGAGACCAAGAGCAGCCCTAGGCGGTGGGGCACCGTGCCGGGCGGGCAATGCGGCTACCTGGACTGCGACGCCTCCGCGTCGGCTGTGCCGGCGAGCGACCGCAGCTGGCGACGGACGGAGGCGTCGGCGTCATCCCACTGCGACGCGAGGGCCGCCCGGGCCGACTCAGCCACCGCGGGCGCGTCGGCCTGAGCCGCGGCACGCGCCTTGCCCCAGAGCGAGCGGGCCCGCTCCGGATAGCGCTCCAGCGTCGTCTCGAACTGCGTCAGGGCGTCGGCCGGTCGGTCGAGCGAAAGAAGGGCCTCGCCGTACAGCTCGGGGGCGGGCTTCGCCGGAAAGGGCGGGCCGAAGTTTAGCGGCCGGTCCGTTTCGAGGGCCGTGGCCTCCTCCAGGTGCGAGAGGGCCTGCTCGTTGTCGCCGGCCTTCAGCGCGATCAGGCCCTCTAGCTCGAGCACCTGAATCCGAAGCGCCTCCGACGGATCGTCGCCCAGGGCTGACTGTGCCTTCTCCAGCGCCGAGCGAGCGGCCGACAGGGTGCCCTGCTGCGCGGCGGCGAGGCCCCGACCCGCGTGCAAGGTGACGGCACCCCGCGCGTCGAGGGCGGAGGTGTCCACGCCCATCGCCTCGGCGAGGGCGTCGTACCGGTCCCAGTGCTCCGTCTCGACGACGTAGGCGACCGGCATGTACCAGCGCATGTAGTCCGCGTAGCCGGTGCCTACCCGCGAATCGGTGGCATGCACCTGGGTCGTGTCGAGGACGGCCCGGGCGTCCGCGTGGCGGCCCTGCTGGAGGCGCGCGTAGTGGAGCCAGTGCAGGGCGTGAAAGCCGCTGCCGCTCAGCCCCTCGCCCGCCGCGTCGCTCTTTTGCCGGGCGGCCCGGTACGAGTCGACGTTCGACGAAGCGCCGCGGGCCCACTGCCCGAGGGCAAAGAAGATGTGGGACGGCATGTGCAGGGCATGGGGGGCCGCCGGGGCGATGTCGGCGTACACGCGGGCCGGGCGTCGACCGAGCGGGGCGTGAACCGGGTCGTCGTAGGCGTGAATCAGGTAGTGGGCCGCCCCGGGATGCTGCGGGTTCGCGTCGAACACCTCCTCCACGATCGACGCGGCGCGCATGTACGTGGCAAAGTCGCGCCCTTCGTGGGCCGTGCCCAGGATGGACAGGGCGTGGAAGGCCTGTGCGTCGAGGTCGTCGGGGTACTGCGCGGCCAGATCCGCCATCGCGTCCTCGTAGGCGTCGTCACGTGCTTCCTTGCTCCTCGGATCGTCGGCGCCGACGCCGTACAGCACATGTAGCGTGCGGAGGTAGGCCGTCTCGCGGTCGGTGGCGGCCGCGTCCAGCTGGGCGTCAGGCGTGGGGCCTAGGCCGCGGAGGGCTTGGAGCGCTGCCTCGCGGTCCTGCTCCATCCACACCGGGTGGTTGTGCGTCATTGCCTCGCCCCAGTGCGCCATGGCGAAGTCGGGGTCGATCTCCTGGGCCTCCTGGAAGGCCGCGCGGGCATCGTCGTACTCGAAGCTGTGCAGCATCAACAGGCCGCGCAGGAACGGCTCCTGGGCCGCCTCGGCGCCCGAGTTTGTAAACTCGGTGGTGCCGTACTCGGTCGGCTGGGCGAGGGCCGGACCGGCGAGGAGGCCGAGGAGGAGGAAGAGGGCAGCGCTGCGGGCGAGACGACGCATCACACGGGAGGCGGAAGTGAGAAGAATTACGCGTGCACTGCCTACATCCGCCCTTCGCAAAGGTTCGAGGGGACGAGTGGCGCGTCGGACGGCGGGGACGGCCCCTATCCGTTGGCGTCGTCCACCCGTACCCACGTCAGCTCGTCGCGCGAGACGGCAATCCGCCCCTTCGCGTCTACAAACTGCTCGGCGCCGTCGGCGGGAACGCGGAAGAGGTCGATCGGCGCCGTCCGGTCGGTCGTCTGGAGGGCGCGCTCCACCGGGGCCCGCACCGCGTCCAGGGACCGGTCCCACTTGCTGAAGGCGAGGTGCGTATCGGGGTAGGCGGTGACGAGGTGCTCGGTCTTGTCCGGGCCCACGGCCCCGGCCTCGCCCCAGAATTGCGGCCGCCCCCGCCGCCGGTCCATCGCCACCACGTCGGGCTTGTACTTGTCGTCGACCGCGACCTCCACGTCCAGGTCCGGATAGTGGGGGAGGTGGAGGGCCCACAGGAAGGCCTTCATCCAGACGTGCTCGATGCGCTCCTGCTTGCGCTTGACGAGCACGATCTGCTCGTCGTGGGCACGCAGCGTTAATTTGCGGCGGAGGTGGCGCATCGGCAGAAGCACAGGAGAAGAAGAGCACGGGGCGTCGCGGGGCCGGTCTGGATCGCCGCCGCGCTCCCGTTGCTTGGGGCCGCTGATGGGCGAAACGTGCCCTCAGGACGGGACACTGAGACATTTGGCCGGTACCGCTGCGGCCAGGCGGGGTTCAGTGCGCGGGGACGGTCCTCGCTTCGTTTTCCAGGCGTGTGACTTTTTGGCCGGGCCGGACGGCTCACGGGACAGACGCAGTCTTTTTCACGGCCCCAGCGGTTCGCCATGCGTGCCACTCCCGTCGCAATTCGCCGGCTCATCGGCCTCACGTCGGTGCTCCTCCTCGCGGGGTGTTCCCATTTGCACCCGGGGGCGACCGACCGGGCCATCGAGGGAACGTACGATCAGGTCTTTCGGGCCACCCTCGAGACCCTCGAACGGCGGCAGTTTCCGATCACGGAGGCCGACCGGGACGCAGGGCGCATCATCACGGGCACGCGGCCGGTGCAGGGGATTGAGGCGCGGCGTCGGGTCGAGAGGGCACGGGCCCGCGTCGAAGACAAAGGGGGAGAGGTGGACGTGCGGCTGTTTCTCACGTTCAGGGATCAGGGCCGCACCACGTGGCAGCGGGGGTTGGATGACGAGGACGAAGCGGTCGTCGACAAGGCCCTCCGCAGCAGTGCCATCTACGATGCGTATCTGGACGCCATCGAGAACCGGGTTGCGGGTCTGCGGGGCGGCGGCTGACGGCCCGGAAAACGGCCGCGGGGGTTGTGCGTTAGACCCCGTGTACAATTACTCCCCTCAAGGCTCCCGACCGTCCATGGACGTCACGATCGACACCGTCTCGCCCGCCCGCGTTCACGCCCTCGACCACCTCGAGCGGGTGCGCGAGGACGACGCCTTCGTCGACAAGCTGACGATCGAGGACGCCGAGGCCCGCACCCGCCGGCAGGCCCGCGAACTGGTGGCGGGAGTCACGCGGCAGCGCCGGTGGCTCGACTTCGTACTGGGGGAGGCGTACCACGGGGACTACGAGTCGATGGAGCACAGGCTCCAGGAGATCCTGCGACTTGGGCTCTACGAGCTGCTGTTTCAGTCCACCCCCACCCACGCGGCCGTCGACGAGTACGTGGAGCTTGCCAAGCAGGCGCTCCGGCCCGGCGCGGGCAACCTCGTCAACGGCGTGCTCCGCACCATCGACCGCGACCGCGAGCACATCCCGATGCCCGACACGGGCGACGACGCGGAGGACCTTGCCCTTCGCTACTCGCATCCCACCTGGATGACGCAGCGCTGGCTGGACCGCTTCGGGCTCGACGAGACGACCGAGCTGCTCCGCGCCAACAACCGGCGGCCCATGTACAGCGTGCGCATCAACCCGTTGCGCACGAGCGAGGACGAGGTGGCAGCGTGGCTCGACGAGCACGACGTGGTGAACGTGGACTCGCCGTACCTCGACCAGTACCTGCGCCTGAAGCGCCTGCAGGCCCTCATCGCGGGCGACCTGCTCGACGACGGGCACGTGGCGGTGCAGGACGAGAGCGCCGGCCTCGTGGTGCAACTGCTCGACCCCCAGCCCGGCGAGACCCTGATCGATGGCTGCGCGGCGCCGGGCGGCAAGGCGATGCACGCGGCGGCCCGGATGGAGGGGACAGGGACGATCTACGCGGTCGACCGCGACGAGCAGCGCCTGGAGCGGGTCGAGGAGGCGGCGGAGGCGCAGGGCGCGTCCGAGATGGTCGAGGTGGAGACGGCCGACCTGCGCGCCTGGGCCGCCCAGCCGGAGCCGCCCCAGGGCGATCGGGTGCTGCTGGACGTGCCCTGCACGGGGATCGGCGTGCTCGCGAAGCGGGCCGGCCTGCGGTGGCGGCGGTCGATGGAGGACCTGGAGGAGATGGCGGACCTGCAGGACGAGCTCCTCGACGCGGCGGCCCAACTCGTGCGGCCGGGGGGGCTCCTGGTCTATAGCACCTGTACCACCGAGCCCGAAGAGAATGAGCGGCGCGTCGAGGCCTTCCTGGCCCGCCACGACGGCTTCACGGTCGAGTCCGCAGACGGCCACGTGCCGGACGAGATGGTCTCGGACGCGGGCTTCCTCGCGACCTTCCCGCACCGCCACCGAATGGATGGAGCGTTTGCGGCCCGGCTGCGACGGGCCGACGACTGATCGGAGCGCCCCGTCTGCTCTTCCCTAGATGTGCATGCCTCGCCATGCCTGTACAGCGTCTCGGGCGATCGGTGCTGGTCCTACTGCTGCTCGCGGCCCTCGGGGCCGGGCCCGCCCACGGGCAGCGCATCGCCAAGTACGGGGCCGAGTTTCTGGCCGGCGGCGTGGACGCGCGGGCCCTCGGGATGGGCGGGGCGTACGTGGGCCTGGCGGACGAGGTGAGCGCGGGGTACTGGAACCCGGCGGGCCTGCACGGCCTGTCCTACCCCGAGATCAGCTACATGCACGTGGAGCGCTTCGCCGGGGCCGTCTCGTTCGACTACGGCGGCGTCGCGATGCCGGTGACGGCGCGCTCCACGGTCGGCGTGTCCGTCTTTCGGAGCGGGGTGAACGACATCGTGAACACGCTCGCGGCCTGGAACCCGGACCGGGGGCAGCCGCTGCCCGACTACGAGAGCCGCATCACGCGCTTCTCCGCGGCCGACTGGGCCCTCTTCGTGAGCTACAGCCGGGCGGTGAGCGATCGCCTCGCGGTGGGCGTCAACTTCAAGGGCATCCACCGCTCGATCGGCGACTTCGCCAACGCCTGGGGCTACAGCATGGACGTGGCGGCGCGCTACCGGGCGGGGCCGTACCGCGTCGGCGCCGTGGTCCGCGACGTGACGACCATGCTGCAGAGCTGGAGCATCACGCCCGGTGCCTTTGAGGTCAACTGCATCAACCCGATCGATGAGCAGCCGTTCGACGCGTGCCTGGACGACACTGGGACCCTCATCGAGGGGAACGCGGCGCGCTATCAGGCCGTGTTTGACCAGCGCATCCCGCAGGGGGGGACGGCGCTCGTGCTGCCGGTGGCACGCCTCGGCTCGGGGGCCGTCTGGCCGGTGGGCGACGGGCACACGCTCACTGTGGGGCTCGACGTGGACGTGGCGGTGGATGGGCGGCGGGCGTTCGTGCCCAACATTGGCGACGTGTCGTTCCGGCCGCGGCTGGGGATGGCCTTCCGCTACGCCGGTGTGGTGGAGCTGCGGGGCGGCGTGCAGCGCCTCCAGGTGGGCGACCCGATCGGGGTAGACCTGACACCGTCCGTCGGGGCGGGGCTCGACCTGGAGCAGGTGTCCGTCGACTTTAGCTTTGGCGACTTTGCGGGGATTGTGGCGGACGACCTGGGCTACTCCTACCGCATCTCGGCCCAGCTCCGCCTCGAACAGCCCGGCCTGGAGCGGCCGGAGGAGTGATGCTGCCCCGATTACTGCTTTCCGACGGGGAGCCGCCCGGGAATGGAAGCGGTCCTGAGGGATAAAGAAGGAGCGTCAGCCCGTCGGCTCCGCATCGATCAAGGGGGTCAGGCGCTCGGCCCTCCGAACGTCTTCGAAGGCCCACCCGGAAACCGGTTCGTTCCGGGGGATGACGGAGACATCGCCCGTCGTCTCGGGCACCACGGCCAGCACCTGCGCCGGGTGGGCGATGCCGTGCTGGCGCAGCTTCGACCGGAGGTCGTCCTCCGTCACGCGTGCGGCGTCGAGGTGGTCGGACAGCACTTCCTCCCCGGCCATGATGAGAAGGGGTTCATTGTCGACGAGCCGTTCGACCAGGGCGGCGGCCCGGCGGAGGGTCGAGACGATCCACTGCATGCCGTAGAGCACGGCGAGGCCGGCGGCCCCGACCAACAGCGACGGCCGCTTTGCGAGCAACGTCGAGGCCACGACGGAGCCGATGGCCACGGTGATCGCGAAGTCGAAGCTCGACATCTTCGAGAAGCTCCGCAGCCCCGTCAGGCGCGTCAGGACGAGCAACGCCGCGTAGATGCCGATCCCTGTGAGCAGGATCATCGGGAGGGATCACTGCCGGTCATCCATGTCCAGTCAATCATTGTACGGGCGTACTCAAGGAATGGGGAGCGGGGGCGGCCGCAGTTCCAACCGCGGCGACGTGGGGCTCCGTCCGGCGCCTGCAGAGACCCGCCATCGGTGCCGTCCGGGAGGTGCTGTTCGTTGACGGGGGCACCGACCCCGAGGAGGGAAGATCACAGCAGGCGTGGGGGATCCGGCGGGACATTGGAGGGCGAGCCTGCGGGCGTTTGGTCGCGATAACGTGGAAACTCACCTGATCCGGGTGGGAAAACGTTTCACTTCAACTACCACTGCTCGGACTGCAACGTACGGCGAAGTATCCATCCGTTCGCTTGGTCACTCTTGATCAACAAAGTTGAACACCTCTACTGCAATCACACGCAAGTGGCAGCAGCCCGGGTTCAGGTGCAGTGGTGGTTATGTGAGCCAGTTAAAGCACGAATTGGACATCAAACTCGTAGCGAAGTATTCTCGACTTGTTGTAACAGATCGACGCCCGTATGGGCCCTATCGAAAATCCAGGAGGAGTCGTTCTAAACTTATCGGTTCAGTTCGCAACAGCGCCTGCGACATGTCATTCTGAATATCTAGGTATTTCAGAATGAGGGACTGGTACAAACTCGATAGAGCCTCTCGTTTTCTCCAGCGATCCGATGTATTTCCCCCGTTCCACCTTAGATTTGGAAAAAGTATCCGCTATAGGTGGGTTTCCTCTAGTGAGGCTAACGCGATAGGTCTGTTTCCGACTCTCGAAATAGAGTTCACGAGCGGCAAGATCGGAATCTGGGTTCATATATACCTTCATCGGGGTAACCCTCATCTTGCTATTCTCTAAAATTACCGTCTCGTCATTTCTAATTTGGACCCTAAACCCTGGCGGAATAAGATATGAAATGCGTGGAAAGTAGTGAAAATAAATATTTTCTCCCGACTTAATCTTTAACTTTTCCGAACTCTACTGATAATTATGGTACAAAGCGTAGGCCGGATAGGACAACATTAAAAACGCCAAAATAGCCGCCATACTAAACGACCCCACCCATCCACCCAATTTATGTATTGCGAAAACAGATAAAATGGATGCTATACAGAGAAAAGCCACTCTCGATATAAAAAGAAGGAAGAACACGATTAGGAGATTTTTCCGAAGTAAATATAACGGACGAGATTAGCTCGTGAAAAGTCGTGGCAGATCTGCCGCCCGAGCACAAGAAATGACCTCTGTCCCAAGGAGGCAAAACAGATCCAACTTTTCGTCATCTACATCGGGGATTATGTGCGTCGTCACCGATCAGTCGGATTCCGAAATAGGAAGTAGCACAAAGGCAGTAAGAACCATGAGGGCCAGACCAGCCCCGAAGAACGTAGGATCTCCAACGAGCATCAAATAGATTCCCCCGGAAAGAGCCGTGAAATTAGCAAGCGCCCAGCCGGCGAGGTTGATCTGCCGTTCCGCTTCGAAATCTTCGGCGGCTTTCCAACGTGATCGGAGTGCAATCACGCCACCGAAGACGCCAAGAAACGTAAGAACGAACCCGTACTCTACGTATGCTCCAATCTCCTGAACCAGACCAGCCGCCAGTGGCGGCGTCGCTGGTCCTGGTAGCACGACCCGACCAAGAATCCAGGTAATGACTCCAAAGACCACGATGCCCGTCAGCAGCGCAATTCGAACGATGCGAAGGCCCCGTCGCTGATTTTGTGTGTTCGCTGAACCTGACATCGTACCTCTCAGTGAGTGTGAAGAATGTGAAGGCGAGCACCATCTAGAACACCGTTGACTTGAGTAGTCAAGCTACTGTGTGGTCCACTTCCCAGTAAGCCCCGACACGCGAGATTGACCGTGCGAGAAGGTGTGGCATCACTCATCACACAGCAAGTAACCTCGATTAGAATAGCGATACATCTTGAACCACCCTGCGCTGTCACTATTTTGTACTAAGAAAACCCTGAAGGAGATAGCTATCAAACGTTGAATTGCGGTTTCCGAACGGAACCACTTGACGGGAATCGCAATCTTCGCCCATTCCAGTTCAATTAGATTCAGGCTTGGACTATGGCGAGGAGACGAAGGAGAGTTCGCTCCTACTGAATACACATAACGATTTAGCTGAGGTGCGGAGGGCGAAAAAACGCTAACCGAAGCGCTTACCGACAAAAATAACAACGCCAGACGGAGTTTCCATTCTCCGGAATCGCTACTCCTGACCAGCGAAGTTGAGACTGCTCAACAGACCTCGATCGATGACAGCCTCAGCCCTCCGTCACCCCTAGCGGGGGTTATGTGTCCTCCTTGTCCAAATATGGAGCAAGCTCATCTCGGAGGTGTTCGGTGACCATTTCTTTTTCTTCAATTGAGACGTGAACGAAATCAGGATGCGTTTCCCCATTGGTGACACCGTGCCACTTCATGAAAAAGCACTGGCTAAATTCTTTCCTCAACCTTACGTCTAAGTATTTTATCCCCAATACGACGAAGTGAGGGGGAGTCTCGTTAGGTAGATGTAATCCATCATTGTACCAAGGGGTTGGAGCGTTTGCGTCGACAACATTACCTATTGAGAACTCAAAACTATAGTCGGGGTCACCTGAAAGATCGCTCTCTACGAAGAGAAGTATTCCCTTCACATCAGTTGCTGAGTAGACTCCTGTATTCTCAAGCGTAATTTGGACTCGAAAGGGAGGACTGTCAGGTAGGGGCTTGATTCCCGGCTCCGAAATAGTGAAGAAGACTCTCTTATTTTTTCGCTCCTCCTCAGCAGATTTCCGTGCATTCCATACCGTGAACAGAGCTGCAATTGCCGAGATGGCTCCCGCGACTGCGGATACGGCTGTCCATACAATTTTGGGTTCCATAGACGACTTGATTCATCAGAGACACATAACGAGAAAACTCACCTGACCCGGGCGAGGAACCGTTCAGTTGCGCCCGGTGCCGCTAGAACTGAAACGTACGACGCGGTATCCATTCGTTTGCATCGTCACTCTCGGTCAGCGAAGCCGAACTGCTCTACCGTGACCGCTCGAAAGCGGCAGCAGCCCGGGTTCAGGTGTAGTGGTGGTTATGCCGCAAATATTGGGAAAATCTTGAGTCCCCCTTTGGCTTCTTACTCAAAACCCGTACGTGAGAGTTGCTTCAAACATGAGTGCATGCAGTTGGCGGTTATAGGGCGTATCCAGTGCTTCCTCTGGCTCTTCTAGAAAGGATGCCTTGTAACCGAACGAAACCCCAATATCGATTGAGGGACTAATGCTCAGCGTGGGGGTGAGTGCTACCCACGTAGAAATGCTGTTGCTTCCCATAGCGTCTTCCGAGGCTTGGAAGCTGAATCGGGTATAACCAATCCCGGCTTCCGGAATTACACTCAAAGAGCGCGTCAAAGAAATATAGTATCCAAATCCTGATCTAACCGAATATAGGTTTGCTGTCACATCAGTACGGTCGAGGTTGAGGCGTCCGTATCTAACAGCGGGGCGAAATATTAACTGCTGTGAGAGGGGATAGTTATAGATAAGTTCGCCTCCCACGATTCCGTCATACTCAGATAGGAATGTATCTCCAATAGTCAACGGATAACCAGCTTTCAGCGTCAGACTCCTCTTTTGAGCTGCGGTGTCCCCAGGTGTAGCAAGAAAAGGTATTGACAATATTGTGATTAAGAAGGTGGTCCTTTTTAGGACTATACCTAATCTAAAAGACTGACTCATGGTAGCTAATGTGTTTGGTGCATCTATTGAACCCTCATTGAAAGGCCGCTCAAAGCAGAGGAGAGGTAACGCCTCATATGCGGCATAACGGAAGAGCTCAGCTGAAATGGGTAGGAAAAGGCTCGACAGAATTTGACTCGACCGACACGGACTCAGCCCATTTTCAGCTGTAGCGTAGGGTTATGGCGCACATTACGTTGTGTAGCGCCCAAACATGCACAACGACTCCAGCTCTTCAAGTTCTGAATGAGGAATATTTCCTAGCTCCATAAGCGTGTATAGCCGCTCGCCTAACTTCGAGACTGCATATTTGCGTGGTTCATAAGGATAATCCAAATATGCTTCTACACCCATTAGAATTCTCATGCGCTGGGCTTCTGCAGCCTCATGCAGGAAATCGAAAGGGGGCGATTCTAAATCCTGCAGGTTAGCAGAATCAACCTCAGGGGTATCTCTCCAGCCAAGCGCGAATTCTGACAGGCGATTTAGATACGACAGCAACGTCATCTGCCTCCAACTCATGCGCTCTGCTGCCTCAACTAGCACATTAGCTCTGGATTGGTCTATGGAGGAATCGAAACAAATATTAGCTAGAAGATAACCAATGTATTCAATTTTTCTTTCCTCATGTTCACGCTGGGCCGCAATTATTCCGCCCTCAAGTACTTCCTCACCAGAGGATCTGTCCGTTTCCTCGTCAAAAAAATTATCTGACCGAAGCGTGTCACCACTATCTCGTCGTTGTTCTATTCGCTGCGCAGCATAGTATAATGCGGAAACAACACGCTTCTCTTCTCGACTACTGAGAAAACGACTATTGAACTCAAGAACTAGTCGATGAAGAGCATCGGTTAACCATGGTCCTAATGAAGCTCCGAGCACAGCTCCTGCTGGATCACCTTTAGTTAGTGCGCCTCCGAGAAGAACCCCAACGCCTCTTCCAGTACTCCGAACACTAGTTTCTATAATTTCGGGAAGCGGTGAGTCACTGCTATTTGCATCCATATTCGACACTCGACTGTGTGCCATAACGACAACGCTCAGCTGAAATGGACACAGAAATGCCTGACAGATTCTGATCGCTAGAACGATTTCGCCGGGCGCAGTTGCCATCCACCAGCGTCGTTAAATTGGACCCGTGGAGGCGAACGCGCTTGACTGGACTCGATCGAAAACGGCACCAGTCCATTTTCAGCTGTAGCCGTGGGTTATGGCAAATGCCTGGTGAGATAAATATTCCGTACACTATCCCATGCGCGTATTTTTAAGTGCCGCTAAGCACAACAGTTAACCAGAGTATTGACATACCGGAGTATGCGACGTACGACTTTGAGATAACTTTTTTCGTACTAAAAACAAAGTTCTTTATATCGCTTCTTACATCTTTATCAAGTTCATCCTTAGCTTCGAGATTAGTTCCCTCCGTTGTACTATAGGGTAACTTTGCACAGAAGCAAGCAGTGAGAGTCAGGAAAATGAGTGAGAGCTGTCCCCATATCCAGCCTCCATTAGCGAAGTGTATCGCGGTGGCTATCATGAATGCGGGCAGGCCAACGCGAAAATTCAGCAGTCGCGCCTGCTCAGTGTGCACCGTCTGAAGCGCCTCGAGGTACCGGCTGTACCGTACGGCCCTCTTATAAGAACCTGAGATTCCCATAGCTAGGTGACAACCTGTGAATGAGCCGAAGCGAGAGTTTACAACATTAGTATACGGTACTTCTGAGACAAAAGTTTACTAAACCACCCTCGACTGGAAGTCGAGGGGTTTTGTGGAGGGTGTGACGACTGGAAGTCGGCTAAAGGCTCAACCTTCAAATGTGGGTGCCGACTTCTCTCTTGCCTTTCGATCCAATTCTCCATCCAGCTGTCGAATGCGAAAGACTCGGTCTCTCAGCAAGACCTCGTCTTCCATACAGCGATGCTAAAGCGGCTCGTCTGAAAGACGAGGGTTTTGAACCAGGTACGTGGAAATAAATTTGGTAGTAAAGTGCTTCTCCATAACGGACGAACTTAGCTCGCGAGCGGCCAGGAAGAGGTCAGCAATATTGCACTCCGGTAGACCAATATAGATGGGGCAATGTCCATTCGCTCATAAGGCCGGTACCGATCAACGAAGACGAATTGCATCACCGAAAACACTTGATAATTAGCACAGGCCGCTCGTCAGCTACAGTGATGGTTATGGCGCGTCCTACGGCCTTTGGCGTCGGGTTATGCCTGACATTTTCTCGTCCTCTTGGGCTGAGCTTCCATGCACGTAGTTGACCCGGACGAGAATTCCAAACTGCACAATTAGTGCAGCAATTCCCACTGGATCATTCAAGCCGGTGCGAAGCATAACAAGGGTCATGGTGAAAATGAGAAGAGACTGGACTACTAGGTCGTCTCCATTTCCTGCCCTGGTGAACCAGTCTGACATCTTTGCGAACCAATTTGACATCGCCCTCTGGAATCAATTCAGAATGCTAGACGCGCGATAACGGGGACATTCAGCCGCGACGGGCTTCGAAACCTAGGAAAACAGCAGAGTAGACGCCAACTATCAAAGTGGCACCCGCCCGTCGTCGGCTGTAATAGGGGGTTATGCCTACATTAACATCAAATCACTAGCAACTGGTATAGACCGATTCCCGCAGCTGTACAGAATCCCCCCACCACTAGCGTGGCCACGTATGAGGCGATAGTCTTCCATGCGGTATGCCAGACAGCTTCTCGGTAGAAAGCCCGCCCTGCCCAAACGACGTAAGTAGTGAACACTCCCAGCCAAGTGAGTCCCTCCACGTCACCGCTCAATTCAGCACCCGTGCCAACTATCGCAAATACGTCAATAATTGCCACCACAAGAATGCTTTGCGCCAGAAGATACAGCAAGAAGGCGTAGTGCTCAGCAAGGGTCAAACGACCACTGCGGTGGAGCAGCCATTGGCTCGCGGCAATAGGTATTGCGATGACCGCATACAAGAGGCTAATCTGGAGAGCCACGAAATGAGCGTCCCAGAACCCGTTTCCGCTGTTCGCGCTGGCCGAGGCAACATCTAACATGCCGAATAGAGCCGAGAGACCGATGTTTAGGGCAACGATGAGAACGTAGTAGCGCAGTGGATTCAGGTAAGTCACGCGGTTTCCCTCCACGTAATCCCGAACCATCGAGCCGGGACGCGTGAACAGATTCCATGCAGTTTGGAGTGTCTTGAAGTCCAGATCGAAGAGCCCCTGTAGGAGGCTACCCACAAGTTGTGAGAAACGTAGGCGCTGAGTCTGAGCCGACTGGCCACAACGATAGCAGTAGTCGCCCTGTAGCGGGGCCTGGCAATTCATGCACCGATTCGAAGCGGCAGATGAGGACAACTCAGTCTCCATCCTGCCACCTGGTTCTGCATCAGCCTCGTGGGGCGGAGTACCGGGTGACGTGCTTGTTTCTGAGGCTGAAGATGACATGGGTTACAACCTTTTGTTTTCCACGTAGGCATAACGTGAAGCTCACCTGCGAAAAGTCGCGGCGCTTCCATTATCGAAGGCAACGGAAGCACCAACGTTCGTAGAACGCAAATCGGCCTCCTCTTTTCGTCAGGTGTAGCGATGTGTTATGCCTCTACAGTTCTAGAAATCATTTAGACACCGACGCTACTCCGATAGTGGGATAATTCCATCACATAATTACTAGCTCCCGCCTCATCCGCAGCGTCAAGAATATCGCCGTCGTCAGTAACGAGAACCAGGTGTTCTCCCTGAACATGATTATTCGGTCCAAGGAAAAATGAAATTTGCATATCCCACAGCCAGTTTGCCCTATTCTTTTTGGTCAGGTCACATCCAGTTTCGACGATGCGCTTCAGTATCTCTTTGTACATCTTCATTGGCACCTTGTAGTTCTCGGCAAGATACTTTCCTTTAGCACGAATTTCATCAGGTGATTCTTCACCTACTCCAGCAGCATCTCTAAACCGTAGCGCATTAGAAATACCTATTATTACGTCGGAATCTTCGCTATTTAGAAAAGACAATATTTCGCTTTTTGCCTCCTCGTCATCTTCAAAAATTTGCCAATTGGAGGCGTTCGGATCTGTATGGTTTACCACCTGCCTCAAAACATCGTCGACGAAATTAGCTTCTGACATTTCGATTGCTCTACTAACTTCGCTCAGATTACCCCTAATATCGGTTAATTCGTCGCTTTCTCCTCTCTCATTCACCTCTTTGCAGAGGTACATCACGTTGTTATAAAGCGCCCCATATTGGTCATCAATTTCTCCGTAAAACTCTTTCGCAAACTGGAGTTCGGGATCTGGAATGAAGCGCATCATCTCCTTGGACTCCTGCAAGCAGTGATTCCATAAGCCCAAAATAGCATGTCGGCAGTCTCCGAAGGCAGGATCACTTGTATCCGCGAGATGGGAAAGGAGCTCACATACAACGTACAGCTGAGCGTACGAGGTATCCCCCTGTTCCGACTGCTTTTTTGAAAGCTTGGTGCCTAAATCTCTCGCCTCTTCGAAATCGAGCTCTCGGAATAGATTGCGATACACATTGCTGTCGAAGACGAGGGCACTCATTCGTTCTGAAAGTTTATTGGTGCGTATAACGATTTAGCTGAGGTGCGGAGGGTGGAAAAATGTCAAACGGAAATCCAGCTGGCTGAAATGACAACGCCGGATGTAGTTTCCAGTCTCCAGCATCGTCACTCCCGACCAGCGAAGGCGAAACTGCTTACTAAACCTCGATCGATGACAGCATCAGCCCTCCGTCAGCTCTAGCGGGGGTTATGCCTCTTCGACTTTTCTCTTCTCACCTATGAAAGGTTGCTTCGACGAAGCTTTTTTTAGCATCGTGTCGATCTTTTCGCTCCCTCCTATCTTTTCTACAACGTCCTATGGCTTCAGCCCAGCGTTTTCACTTCACGTAGTTTATCCTTCATCTCGTCCCTTTTGAACCTCCGACCACACCACTACTACGAGTCCGCTAATCGCAAATACTATTGACAAAATATAAAACCCTACTTCTGTGATTGTGAATCCGACCACTCGTATTCCATCTCCTAAAGATGATCCTATCATAGACAATGAGATCGATATTATAATCAGCGGAAGTCCTATATTTCTAGTACCTTTACGGTTACTCGCCGTATTACTCGTACAGTCGCTTTGTCCCATCTTATTTGCTTCAGCCGATTAGAATAAATGAAAGTGGTTCGCGTCGCCTATCCATTTCGATCACACAGAGCCGAAATGTCGATGCAAAACAGAGTTATTTTTAAGAGGCATAACGGAATCGATTAGCTCGCGAAAAGTCGCGGTAGATCTGTCGCTTCAAGCATTAGAAACGTCATTCGCCTGAAGGGGGCAAAACGGTCCGAGCTTTTCGTCAGCTACATCGAGGGTTATGCATACCCACTATGCCGTCAGCAATGTACGCAGCATGTTTTCCCTTCGGACGAGTTGCCTTCCGATTTCCTGCTGCCACAATTCAAGTACTTTCTCTATAGTCTCGTTCTGATCAAATGCCGGAGTGGTCGTGACGACGTATCGGTCCCGTCCCTCCGCGACATACTTCACGATTAGAAGCGGTGGCCTATGCTTCCACGCAGCCAAGCGTTTCACCCGTTTCCACGGAATCATGCGTCCGCCCGCATAAAGACCATCCTCGTCGATCTCGACGTGGACGAGCTTGAAATATATAATCGAAAGAAGAAGAACCAACCCACTGAAGAGTAGCGCTGCGATGAGTGCCTCTACAGCGAAAGAACTTCCTTTCTGAAGCTCTGGAAGTATCGCAGCAATCCCAACAAGCAGGAAAAGCAACAGCGGCGGGTAGCCCCACCGAATCGCCCGATAGGTTCCTAATCCTGTGAGAGACCCACGAGACATAGAATAAAACGAGTATGCATAACCTACAATTATATCAGAGCACTCAACATATCCACGCACTCGTTTCGTAACTCCGTGAAACCAACGCAGTTGGGCGAACAGGACTGTTCATATGTCAAGCAGGTTCGATCCACGGAATATCGCCTACCGCTTGACATACTCAATATTGGCAATATTATTTTCAAGCCATACGTCGTGTCGGAGCCAACTGCCGGTCGCCATGCCCGATGCCCCAGACCAGTCGCCCAAACTCCTCGATCAGGTGCGGCAGACCTGCCGGCGCCGCCAGTACAGCTACCATACGGAAAAAGCGTACGTGCGCTGGGTCACCCGCTTCGTCCGCTTCCACGACACCACCCATCCCCGCCACCTCGTCGAGGATGATATCCGGGCCTTCCTGAACCATCTGGCATCGACCCGCAACGTGGCGGCCTCCACTCAGAATCAGGCTCTCAATGGGCTGATCTTCCTCTACGAACAGGTGCTCGGCGTGGAACTCGACGACGTTGGTCCCCTTGACCGTGCTGACCGGCCCAAGCGGCTCCCCACGGTGCTCTCCCGCGAGGAGGTCCATCGCCTGTTCGACGCCATGTCGACAGGTCCGAATCGCCTGATCGCGCATCTTCTCTACGGAAGCGGACTCCGACTGTCCGAAGCCCTTCGCCTCCGGGTCAAAGAACTCGACGTTGGAACCAGCCGCCTTCATGTGCGGGACGGCAAAGGCGGGAAGGACCGGACGACGGTGCTGCCCGAGCGCCTCCACGGCCCGCTCCGGCGCCACCTGCGGAAGGTGAAGGTCCAGTACGAAGAGGACTGCGCCGACGGCGTGGGCGGCGTCTACCTGCCCGACGCCCTGGCGGAAAAGTACCCGAATGCGGCGACGGAGTGGCGCTGGCAGTACGTGTTTCCCTCTACGAAGCTCTCGGAAGATCCACGCAGCGGGGCCGTCCGCCGCCACCACCGCTCCGACTCCGCCGTGCAGCGGGCCGTCAAACAGGCCGCCGACGCGGCGGAAATTGAAACGCACGCCACCTGCCACACTCTTCGACACTCCTTTGCGACGCACCTGCTGCAGGACGGCACCGATGTCCGGACCATTCAGCAGCTCCTGGGCCACGAGCAGCTGCGCACCACCATGCAGTACGTCCACGTTCTGGAACAGAGCGGCGCGGACGTGACGAGCCCGCTCGACACGTTGCCCAAGGACTCAACATAGCGCTCCCCCGCCTTCTCGACGCGTGCCCCACGTCGCGCGTCCGACGTACCCGCTGGCTCTGCTCACCTGCTTTGACAAAAACCGTCGCTCCAGGTAGGCTCCAGCGCGGGGCCTGGAGGGACTTTACGCGTCGATCCCCTGCTCCCGGAGCAAGTCGTGGAAGGCGTCCTCGTCCAGCACTGGAATGCCCCGTTCCTCAGCGTCGTCCTGCTTGCTACCGGCCCCGGGCCCAGCCACCACGTAGTCGGTGTTGCCGCTGACGCTGGAGGTCGCGTTTGCGCCGTGCTGCTCCACGAACCGCTGCACCTCGCTGCGCGTCCAGTCCTCCAGGCTGCCGGTAAAGACGAACGTGAGGCCGTCGAGGGGGGCCTCGTCGTCCGCGTACGGGTTGGTCAGGTCCAGCCCGGCGCCCCGAATCTCGTCGATCACCCGCTGGTTGTCGGCGTCCGCGAAGAAGGTGACGATGCTGTGGGCCACCTCGGGCCCGATGTCGTCGATCTCCGTGAGGGCGTCCTCGTCGGCGTCCACGAGGGCGTCGAGCGAGGCGAAGTGCTGCGCGAGGAGGCGGGCCGTGGCCGAGCCGACCAGCGGGATGCCGAGGGCGTAGAGAAAGCGGTCGAGGTCCTGCGCCAGGCTCGCCTCGATCTCGTCGAGCAGGTTCTGGGCCGACTTGTCGGCGTACCGCTCCAGGGCGAGGAGGTCCGCCTTTTCGATCTCGTAAAGGTCCGAGATGTCCTGAATCAGGCCGGCGTCGATGAGCTGCTCGGCGCGCTTGTCGCCCAGCCCTTCGAGGTCGGTCGCCTCACGGGAAGCGTAGTGCTTCAGGCGCTCGCGGAACTGGGCGGGGCACGTCATGCCGCCCGTGCAGAACGCCTGCTTCTTGTCGTCGCTGAGCACCACCTCGGACCCGCAGATGGGGCACGCGTCGGGGATATGGTAGGGCGTCTCGGTGCCGTCGCGCTCGTCCTCGATCACCTTCACCACCTGCGGGATCACGTCGCCGGCCCGCTCGATGAGCACCGTGTCGCCGACCCGGATGTCCTTGCGGTCGATCTCGTTCTGGTTGTGGAGCGAGGCGCGCGTCACCTCCACGCCCCCCACCTCCACGGGCGCCAGCACGGCGACGGGCGTGATGCGGCCGGTGCGCCCCACCTGCACGAAGAGGTCCTCGATCGTGGTGGTGGCGCGGCGCGGCGGAAACTTGTAGGCCGCCGCCCAGCGCGGGTCCCGGTCGCGCATGCCGAGCGTCTCGTGCCCCGAGAAGTCGTTCACCTTGATGACGAGGCCGTCGATCTCGTAGGGCAGGTCGTCGCGCCGGTCCACGAGGGCGGTGTGGTGGGCCAGCG
This sequence comes from Salinibacter grassmerensis, assembly GCF_947077765.1. NCBI lineage: Bacteria > Pseudomonadati > Rhodothermota > Rhodothermia > Rhodothermales > Salinibacteraceae > Salinibacter > Salinibacter grassmerensis. The sequence continues at coordinate 904,702 of NZ_CAMTTF010000001.1, forward strand.
CCTCGTCGATGCCGTCGCAGCGGCGGATGTGGTCGGCGCAGACGCGCAGGCCCCACTCCGGCAGGGCGTTCAGGACCTCGGCGTGCGTCGCAAAGTCGCGCCCGTCGACGGGCGCAATCTCGTAGAAGTAGATGCGGAGGGGGCGCCGCGCGGTAATATTGGAGTCGAGCTGCCGGAGCGAGCCGGCGGCGGCGTTGCGCGGGTTGGCGAACACCTTCTTGCCCTCCTCCTCGCGCCGCCGGTTGAACGCGTTGAACTCGTCTTTGCGCATGTATGCCTCGCCCCGCACCACGAGGCGGTCGGGCACGGGCCGTGCGTCGTCTCGGAGGCGAAGGGGGACGCCCTTGATGGTCTTCACGTTGGCCGTAATCTCCTCGCCCGTCGTGCCGTCCCCGCGGGTGGCGCCCTGCACGAGGCGCCCGTCCTCGTAGATCAGCTCCACGGCCAGGCCGTCGAACTTCGGCTCGGCGGTGTACGTGACCGTCTCGCGCCCCAGCTCCTCGCGGCACGTCTCGGCGAAGTTGCGCACCTCGTCCTCCTCGTAGACGGCCTTCAGGCTGAGCATGGGCGCGGGGTGAGTCACTGTGCCCAGCTCGTCGCGCACCGGGCCGCCCACCTGATGAGTAGGGGAGTCGGGCGTCTGCAGCTCGGGGTATTCGGCCTCCAGGGTCTGGAGCTGCTGGAAGAGCCGGTCGTACTCGGCGTCGGAGACGACCGGGGCGTCGAGGACGTAGTAGCGGTAGTTGTGGTGCCGGAGCGCGGCGCGAAGGTGCTCGGCCGCCTCCGCCGCGGCCGGCTCGGAGTCGATGGCCGCCAGGTCGAGGTCGGGCGTCGGGTCTGCGTCGGGCATCCTGGGTGTTTCGGGGGTGCGAGGGAGAGGGCGTGAGGATGTGTTCGTCGGGGGCGACCCGGTCGGCGGCCCGCCTTCCGCTGACCCCTTCTCAAATTCGAGCGGGGGGCGGACGTTCGGGGCGGGCGCCGGAATTACGCGTTGTCACGAATTTGTTCGAAGAGGCGCTCGGCGTCGTCGCGGTGGCACAGCTCGGTCCCCGGCGTCATGACGGCGGCGGCCCCGGCGGCCACCCCAAACTGCACGGCCGCGCCCAGGCCCCGGCCCTGGGCGAGGGCGACGGTGAGGCCGGCCACCATGCTGTCGCCCGCCCCCACGCGGCTGGCAATCGGCACGGTGGGGGAGCGGACGTGCTCGGCCCGGTCGGCGGTAACGAGCAGCGCCCCGGAGGCGCCCATGGAGAGGACGACGACTGTGCACCACCCGCGCTCGATGAAGCTGCGCGCGGCGCCGGTCCGCTGGGCCTCCGTCTCAAGAGTGTCCCCGGCCAGCTGCTCAAGCTCGCAGAGGTTGGGCTTGAGCAGGTGCCAGCCCGCCGGTGCGGCCGCTCGCAGGGCCGCGCCCGACGTGTCTAGGATGGGCCGTGCCCCGACTGCGTGGGCGGTGTCGGCGACCGCGGCGTACGTGTCGTCCGGCACGCCCGGAGGCAGGCTGCCGCTGGCCACGAGGTAGTCCGGGGCCGGGTCGAGGTCGCGCAGCGCCGCGAGGCCGCTCTCCACCTCTTCGGGCGTCAGCGTCGGGCCGGGCATGCCGAACCGAAACTGCCGGTCGGTCGACGTCTCGTAAACGATCAGGTTCTCGCGGGTCCAGTCGTCGATGGGGAGGGGGACGTGGTCGAGCGCCTCGTCGTCCAGCAGGGACGCCAGCGTCGTGCCCGTGGGGCCGCCGGCCGTGTAGAGGGCGGTCGACTGGCCCCCGAGCCGATCGACGACGCGGGACACGTTGAGGCCGCCGCCTCCGGGCTCGCGGCTCGGGGCGTCGCACCGGAGCTTGTCCTCGGCCACGACGCGCTCGATCTCCGTGTTCTTGTCGACGGCGGGGTTCAGCGTGAGGGTTACAATCGGGGGCATGGCGGAGACGGAATGGGGGGCTGGGCCGGGCGGCGCTCGAATGGCGCACGGAGAGGTGTCCGCCCTATCAGGGGCATTTTTGGGGAATTTCGGAAGGTATCTCAAACGTACCCAGGCCGGAGCGCGGTCACGTTGAAGAACGATCGGATTATCGGGGGCCGCGCCGCCGGACGCAGGGAACGGCGGGTTGGTCGTCGAGGACGCGAAGGCGGACGGGACTGGGCCCGGGGCCGGGCGGGGATCCGTCGGGCGGCCGGGCTGTTTGGAGGGGCGGTTCGCGTTCTGTAGTACGAATTGGGCCGCTCCGGTCCCGATTCTTGCATGCGTTCTGTTTTTTGCGCATTGGTTCTCATGGGGCTGCTCGCAGGGGGCTCCGCGAGTCAGGCCCAGGACACCCGTCAGTACGGATTTACGATCGGCGTCAACCGTGTCACCCTGCAGTCTCCGGCGTCCGACCTGGGGGGCTATTTTGCCGCGGTCGGAGGGGGAGTGGTGCGCCAGCCCCTGTACGGCCCCGTGTCGGCGCAGGCCGAGCTCCTGATTAGCCAGAAGGGCACCCGGGTCGATCGTGAGGAGGGCGGGGCGATTGATTACGGGGCCGGGTACCTCAAACTGCCCCTCCTCCTGCACCTGGAGACACCGTCCATCCAGTCGGTCGTGGTGCACGGGGAGGCCGGGGGGTTCGGGGCCGTCAAGCTCTTTGAGCGGCAGACGCCAGGGGGCGATGTGAACCTGTCCTTCAACACGGGCCGGTCGTTCTACCGCCGATTCGACGCGGGGGTTGTGGCCGGTGTGGGAGCCGCCCTCCCGATTGGGGGGCAGCGGCTTAACCTGACCGTGCGCCGGGTGTGGGGCCTGCGGGACGTGGCCCGTGACGGGACGGACCAGCCGTTTCCCGAGGCGCCCTTCCCCGGAGAGGGGAAGACGCGGGCGTGGTCGCTGGTGCTGCGTCTCGGCCTGTAGCACGGGAGGGGGCCGCCCGTCGAGACCCGTCGCTAGAGGACCACTCCGGCGGGATCAATAACAGAAGCGTCGGCCGTCTCGGGGCGCGATCGGGCCTCAGCCGCCGCTGGAGGTAACGTTCGGCGGCGGCGGGTCGTTTGCAAAACGGCAGTCGGCCTCTTTTCTTAAACTAGTCTCCCCCACAACTCCCTTCTGTCCCACGGCGGAGCGCCTCCAGGCGTCGTCCGGCCGTGCGGTCGACTTTTTGTTTTTGACGACGACCTCCCGGGCACATGTACCTCAGCAAACTTGAACTGCAGGGCTTCAAGAGCTTTGCGGACGAGACCACGCTCACGTTCGACCCCGGCGTTACCACCATCGTCGGGCCGAACGGGTGCGGCAAGTCGAACATCGTCGACGCCATCCGGTGGGTCATCGGCGAGCAGCGCCCCACCGTGCTCCGGTCGGAGAAGATGGAGAACCTCATCTTTAACGGCACGGCGGACCGGCGCCCGATCGGCATGGCGGAGGTGGAGCTGACGATCGAAAATACCGACGGGGTGTTGCCCACAGAGTACGCCGAGGTGACGATCGGGCGCCGCCTCTTCCGCGACGGCACGTCCGAGTACTTGATGAATGGCACCACGTGCCGCCTCAAGGACATCACGGACCTGTTTATGGACACTGGAATGGCGGCGGACGCCTACTCGGTGATCGAGCTGAAGATGGTCGACGAGCTGGTGTCCGGCTCCACCGAGGACCGCCGCCGCATGTTTGAGGAGGCGGCCGGCATCACGCGCTACAAGATGCGCCGGCGCCAGGCCCTCCGCAAGCTCGACGGCACGCAGTCGGACCTGGAGCGCATCCGCGACCTGACCGACGAGGTGAGCACGCAGGTCGAGCGCCTGGAGCGGCAGGCCGACAAGGCCCAGCGGTATCAGGAGGCGGAGACGGAGCTGCGGCGCCTGGAGCTGCGGCTCGCACAGGTGGAGTACAATCGGCTCACAGAGCGCCGGGACACGCTGGCGCACCAGGAGGCGGAGCATGCCGAGCGGGCCGAGGCGATGGCCGGCGACGAGCAGGAGACCGAGGCCCGTCTTCAAGAGCTGCGGGAGACGCTCGCGACCCGGGAGGCCACGCTGCAGGAGCGTCGGGAGGCGCTGCAGGAGCACCGGGCGCGCGTCCGGGAGCTGGAGGCGGAGCAGCGGCTGCAGCGCGAGCGCCTCACCCGTGCCCGGGGCGACCGCGACGAGGCGCGACAGGCCCAGGAGGAGGCCCGCGAGCGGCGCGGGGCCCTGACCGACGAGGTGCAGCGCCTGGAGAGCGCCCTGGAGCAGGCCCGGCCGGCCCTCGACGACGCCGAGGCCACCCTCGATGAGGCCCGTGAGGAGCGGGACGCGGCGGAGGCGGCCGCGAACGACCGCCGTGAAGATGTTCAGGGCCTCCGTGAGGCCGCCGAGGCGGCGGAGGCGGAGCACGCCGAGCAGCGCCGGGCACTCGACCAGCGCACGAACCGACACGAACTGCTGGAGGACGAGCGGACCCGCGCCCGTGCTCAGTACGATGATCTGGCGGAGAAGATTGAGGGGCTCGACACGCGCATCGAGGAGGCGGAGGCCGATCGCACCGCCGCCCAGCAGGCGCTCGACGAGGCCCGCTCGGCCCGAGCGGAGGCCACCACGGCGCGCGACGAGCGGCGGGCCGCTCTGGAGGCGGCGCAGGAGGAGCTTCGGGAGCTGGAACGCCGCCGGGACGCCGCCGAGGCGGAGGTAGAGCTTCTCGAGGGCCTCGTCGGCAGCTACGATGAGTTTTCGGACGCCGTGCAGTTCCTGGCCGCTGAGGAGCTGTTCGACGACCTCTACACCGTGGCCGACGTGCTCGGGTGCGACGACGACGTCCGTGTGGCGCTCGACGCGGCCCTGGGCGACCTCGCGTCCTGCGTGGTCGTGCCCACCGTCGACGACGCACGGACCGCCGTGGCCCGCCTGCGCGACGCCGACAAGGGTCAGACGTCCTTCCTCGTGCTCGACCGGCTTCCCGATATGCCACCGTCCGCGTCGGCGCCCGACGGGGCGGTGCCCCTTCGAGAGGTCGTCCGCACGACGGACCCGGCGTACGCGCCCCTGGCCGACACGCTGCTGCGCGATTGCTACCTCGTCGACACGCTGGAGGAGGCCGAGGCCCTCGCCGGGCAGACGCAGGACGCAGCCCGCTCGATGCGGGTCTTTGCCCGCACGGGCGAGTGGGTCGACTCGACGGGCGTCCTTCGCGGGGGGAGCCGGCAGGACGACGTGTCGCCGGCCGCGAGCCGCCTCGGGCGCCGCGAGCAACTGGCCCGTGCCCGCGAGCAGCAGACGGACCTGCAGGCGGCCTGCGAGGAGCAGGAGGCCGCGGTGGCGGAGGCGGAGGCCGCCCTCGACGCGATTGACCTGGCGTCCCACGAGTCCGCGGTGGAGGAGGCCGAGGCGACCCTCGCCGACGCCGAGCAGCGCCTGGAGCGGCTCCGCTACGAGCGAACGTCGACGGAGGAGCGGCGCGCCGAGCTGCAAGAGCGCCTCGACGAGATCGACGACGAACTCGCCGACCACGAGGACCGCGTCCATGACCTTCGAGAGACGGTGGAGGCGGCGGAGGCGGAGATGCAGCGCCGGCGGCAGGAGCGCGCCGAGGCGGAGGAGGCCCTCGCCGAGGCGGAGGAGCGCGAGCGGGCGGCCGTCGACGCATTCAGCGAGGCGCAGGTGGCGACCGTAGAAGCTCGGAACCGCGTCGACAACCTGGAGCAGGACCTGGAGCGGGCGCGGGGGCAGATCGACGAGCTCGACCGGCAGACCGGCGAGCGCAAGGCCACCCTTGAGGACCTGGAGGCCACCATCGAGGAGGCCCTCGACAAGCAGACGGAGCTGGACGAGCAGATCGAGGCCCTCCGCGAAGAGCGCGAGGACCGCGACCAGTCCGTGGAGGCGGCCGAAGCGGCGCTCCAGGAGACGAAGACACAGATTGAAGAGGTGGAGTCCCGGCTCCGGTCGATCCGGCAGGAGCGCGAGGCCGCCCTGGAGCAGAAAAACGAGGCCGCCGTGGCGCTCACGAAGGTGGAGACCCGCACCCAGGACCTGCTCGACAGCATGGAGGCGGACTTCGACCGCGACCTGGCGGACGACCCGGTGTCGGTGCCCGACGCATTCGACGAGAGCGAGGCGCAGTCCGAAGTCAAGAGCCTACGGGGGACGATCAACGCCCTGGGCGATGTCAATCCCCTCGCCCTCGAAGAGTACGAGGAAGAAAAAGAGCGCCTCGACTTTCTCCGGGAGCAGAAGGCGGACCTGGAAGAGGCGGAGGACACGCTCCTTGACACCATTCAGGAGATCAACACGAAGGCCTCGGAGCGTTTCATGGAGACCTTCGACGAGATCAAGGAGAGCTTCGGCACCATCTTTACCGAGCTGTTTGGGGAGGGTGCCTCGGCGGAGTTGCAACTCGAAGATCCGGACGACCCCATCGACTCGGCGATTGAGATCGTGGCGAAGCCGCGGGGCAAGCGGCCCGTGACGCTCGACCAGCTGTCCAGTGGCGAAAAGGCCCTCACGGCCACCGCGCTGCTCTTCTCCATCTACCTGGTGAAGCCGAGCCCCTTCTGCGTCCTCGACGAGGTGGACGCGCCGCTCGACGACGCCAACGTGGAGCGCTTCATGAACCTCGTCCGGCGCTTCGAGGACGATACCCAGTTCGTGCTTGTGACCCACAACCAGCGCACCATGGACCTCTCGGACCGCATGTACGGGGTCACGATGGAGGAGCAGGGCGTGTCGACGCTCGTGGGGGTAGAGTTCGACGAGGCCACGGAGCTGACCGAGTAGGGCGGGGGCGGTGAGGCGCGTCGTGTACCCTGGCATCCCAGAGACCCGAGTCAAATGGACACGTTGCTCACGGAGGTGCTCGACGTGTTGCGCCGCACCGGCCTCGACGCCGTGCTGGTCCTCACGGGGGCCGCCGTGCTGGGGCTGCTCGTCTACGCCGCGGTGCACCGCGGCCTTCGTGCCCTGACGCGAGGGGTGGAATGGAAGCTCCCCCTGCGCGGGGCGCTCCTTCGTCGGACCCGCGGGCCGCTGCGTGTGCTGGTGCCCGTGGTGTGCGTCTACTTGGCGCTTCCGACGGTCCGTGGGGCGTTCTCCGACACGGCCCGGGTGGTGCTCGACAACGGGCTGCAGGCGCTGTTCGTCGTGGGGGTGGCCTGGGCGCTTCTCGCAGTGCTCTACGCCGTGGAGGAGGCCGTTTCGGAGCGGTACGAGACGGACGTGCCGGACAACCTGGAGGCCCGAAAGATTGTCACGCAGACGCGCATCCTCCGCCGGATCGCCGCGACGGCCGTCGTTATCGTCGCGGGCGGCATCGTGCTCATGCAGTACGACCCCCTCCGCGAGCTGGGGACCGGCATCCTGGCGTCGGCGGGCATTGTGGGCATTGTCGTCGGCGTCGCGGCCCAGCGCACGCTCGGGGACCTCATTGCCGGCATTCAGATCGCGCTCACTCAGCCCATCCGGGTCGAGGACGTGGTCATCGTGGAGGGGGAGTTCGGGTGGGTCGAGGAAATTACGCTGACGTACGTCGTGGTGCGCGTGTGGGACCGGCGGCGCATCGTCCTTCCCATCACGCACTTTTTGGAGCAGCCCTTTCAGAACTGGACCCGGACCTCGTCGGATCTCATCGGCACGGTCTTCCTGTACCTCGACTACACAGTGCCGGTCGAAGAGCTGCGCGACGAGCTCCGGCGCATCGTGGAGGCGTCGGAGCACTGGGACGAGGACGTGGTGGGGCTTCAGATGACCGATGCCTCCGAGCGCACCATCACGCTGCGGGCCACCGCGAGCGCCAGGGATGCCTCCACGCTGTGGAGCCTGCGCTGCGAGATCCGCGAGCAGCTCGTGGCTTACGTCCGCGAGCACTACCCCGACGCCCTGCCGGCACTGCGGACGCGGCTCGACAGGCCGGGGGAGGGCAAAGGCCCGGCGGAGAACGATGAGGCATAAGCGCCTAGCAAGGTAGAGGACGGGGGCTGTTCATCCGTCGCCCGAACCACTGCCGGCTGCCTTTCGCGAAATGCCGGTGGCGGGGTTGGGCCCGAGAGGGTACCGCCCTCTCACGAACGAGTCGGGATGCTCGGGGAGGCAACACCCCCCCAACCGGGACGGCGATATCACGTCGAATACCGAACGGGCACCCCCCTTGCGGTCTGCTCGCTAGAGTGCGCTCGTTGATCACGCCGACCGCACGCTACGCTGAAGAGGAGCCGGAGGGAGAACCGTCGCCGAAGTTTTGCTCTGCCAGCGCCTGGCCGCCTCCCCCTACGTCGTTGGCTGAGGGTGTCGCCGGGGTCCGATCGTCGCTGGCAGAACGCTCAATGTTGAATTGTCGGACTGTCTCCTCAAGCTCCTCGCTGAGCATTTTCAGGCGGTTGGCGGTGTCGGACACCTCGGTGACCCCGGCTGCCGACTCCCGGGCGGCCGTCGAGATCGACTCGACGCTCCGGGCAATCTCCTCACTGGTGGTGGACTGCTGCTCGGAGGCCGCCGCAATTTCGTCGGTCCGCTCCTCGACCTTCGAGATTGCCGTCACGATCTCTTCGATCGCCTGCCCAGCCTCCTCGGCCAGGTCGAGCCCCTTCTCCGCCCGCTGGCTGCTCTGACGTGCAGTGCCGACCGCGCCATCGATCTCCGCGCGCACCTCATCCATCATGCCCGCGATCTCGTCGGTCGCCGCGTCGGCCTCCTCCGCGAGCTCCCGCACCTCCTCGGCCACGACGGCAAAGCCCTTGCCCTCCTCACCAGCCCGAGCGGCCTCGATCGCCGCGTTAAGGGCCAGGAGGTTGGTCTGATCGGCAATCTCGTCGATGCGGTCGACGACCTGGTCGATCTTATCCCCGTAGGTGCCGAGGCGCTCGATGGTCTCGGTCGTGTCTTCGATGGCGGACGCGATGCCTTCCATCTGGTTGGTGGCCTTGCGGACCGTCTCCCCGCCTCGATGGGCCTTCGTGCTGCCCGTTTGGGCGACCTCCGCGGTCTTCTGGACGCTTTCGGCGTTGCCGTTGATCGTCTGGTTGAGCTGCTCGACGGCGGCGGCCACCTCCTCGGCCTGGGCGGACTGCTCCTCAGCGCTGGCGGCCATCTGGTCGGAGGAGGCGCTGATCTGCTCGGTCGCCGTGGCGGTGGAGGTGGCCGCCTCCCGCACCTGACCGACAATGGAGCGGAGGCCGGAGACCGCCTCGTTGAAACCTTCGAAGAGGCGCCCGATGGCCCCGTCCCGGCCGGCCGGGAGGCGGACGGTGAGGTCCCCCTCGGCAAAGCGGCCGATGGCCTCCAGCATCGTGTCGACGCTGTCCTGGAGGCGCTCCTTCTGGCGCTCGGACTCCTCGACGGCCTCCTCGACGCGGCGCTCGACGGAGGCCTTCTCCTCCTCGAGCGCCTCCTGGGTGGTGCGAATGTCGCGGATCATCTCGTTGAATCCGCCGGCCAATTCCCCGATCTCGTCGTCAGCCTGGACCGAGACTTCTACGTCCAGGGTCCCCTCGCTAACGGCCTGAGCCCCGTCACGGACGCGCCGAATGCGGCCCGTGATGCGGCCGGCGAGCCAGAAAACAGCCCCGATGCCCATGCCCAGAATCAAGAGGTTGATGAACACTGTCAGCATCGTCTCCGACCAAATCTCCGACATGGCCTCCTCCAGCGAGTACGCCAAAACCACGTTGCCGTAGCGTTCCCCGTCGTACTCGATCGGGTGGGAGGTGCGCAGTAGCCCGCCCTGGCGAATCGTCGATTCGGCCTGAAGCAACGCCCCCGTGTCGACCTGAAGCTCGTCGGGATTGTGGTCGAACAGAACCGCGTCTTTCTCGTCGAGGATCGCGACGTATCGCACCTTCGAGTCGTTTGTGGCCCAGTCGAAGGTCTTCTTCACCAGGTCGTAGTTTGAGTCGGCCAGGCCGGTCCCCACCGACAGGGCAACCATCTCGCTGAGTTCGTTGACCTGATTCCGGGCCGCGTTCAAACTATCCGAGCGCTGATTGAGTGGATAGTAAATCGACACGAACAAAACGAGAGCGACGAACGGAACGGCAAAGCCAACAATTAACTTGGCCCGAAGGGATTCGCTTAACCGGTCGATCATAATCGGAAAGACTCTGCTGCGTCAGAGAAAGGTGAAAGCGAGTGGAGTACTACTCGATGGTCGCGATAACCTTGACGGCGTCCGTCACCGCATCCGCCGGCACATACCCAATTGCCGCCGGGGTGCTGCTTACTTCATCAATCATCTGGTTGGGGGATACCTTCTCGGGGGGCTGAGCCTCCCCCGAAAGCTTTTTCCGCAGCCATACCTTCTTGACGTCGCCTACGGACTGCCCGAAGTAGTCGTAAAAGCCAGACTTGGTCTCGCTGTCGGAGTTTAGGTCAAAGCGAACAATCTGCGATCCATTGTCCCATTTCCCCTGTTCGAGGAGGTAGATGTCTTCGAGGGCATCAGCATCGATCTCCTCAACCGGGACATCCTGGTGGGCGATGACGGCAACTTGGGCGTGGCTTGTGCCAGCCGTGCCCAGGAACAGCAGGGCGGTGAATAAGAGAAGTAGGCGCTTCATAAATTTCTCGCGTGGATCTGAGGCAAAGGAAACGGTGTAGGGTAGAGAGTAAGACATGCGTCTCGACGTATTTCCGAACTGGTGACGGACGCATGGCCGGCTCGGGACTGTGCTCTGCCGGGCGACTTCTGCCTAAAAGGTGACACTGGCGGCGAGACTGAAGAAGTTTCCGGTGTAGTCCCCGTCCCGGATCCTAGACCGTCGGTAGCCTGCCTTCAACCGTACGGGGAACACCGGGCGGTACGAGACACCTCCTCCGAAGGACGCAAGATCGACATTTGATCGGTTCTCTTCGACGGCGTTGTAGAGTACGTGGACATCGAAGTTGCTGGTGACCTGGTACCCGGCCACACCGTAGTAGAACAGCTGGTCCAGGTTCTCACCCAGGACGCCGCTGAGAGAAGGACTCTGCCGCAGCCCGTCCCACTTGGCCTCCTGCTCGTCGGTTAGGCTGTACGTGACCGAAATGATCTCGCTTTCGACGAAGAAGTCGTTGATGTCGAAGGACAAGTCAGCTCCAATTCGATACCGGTCCACGTCTCCCAGACCAGCGGGCACGGAGGTCTGCGCGATAGATAGATCCACCTCGCGCATGTTTGCCTCGTCAATGGTGCCTGAGACCCCGGCCTTCACGCCCTCGTACTGAACGCCGACTCGTCCCCCGAAGAGCTTGGAGTAGGTCGTGTCGGTTCCGGACACGGGGTAGCTTGCATCCCCGGAAGTTAGATACCCGGGGTCACTGTTGCCCACGTAGGCTGCGTAATCGACCTCGACCTCCCCGACGGGAAGGGTGCCGTACACCTGGCCGTAGGCCCGCTGGGGCACGTAGTCCCCATTGCCGATCAGGTTTTTGTAGGATTGCTCGTAGACGTAGGGCCGAGTGACGTACGGAAGCAAAGGCGTCCGATTCTTGATCTCGTTCAGGTTGTTAAACTTCGGAATGAGGAGGCCTCCTTTTATCTTCAATGTCTGACCGTACTCGTACCGCACCCATCCCTCCCCAAGACGAGCGATGCCGAAGTCTTCCCCGGAGTTGTAGCTGTTGAGAAACTCAGCGCTGACGAACGCCCCGAAGTCGTCCCCGAAATCTCTCGCGAAGAATAGGTTGAGCTGAGGAAGCCGGAACGAGCTGTACCCGCTGTCGCCGCTACCGTCGTCTTCCGCGACGTATCTACCTTGCGCCTGAAAGAAGCCGTAGATGTTGAGATCGTCCGACTGCCCGTGCGCCGGGTTGGGGGCAAAAGTGAACATCAGCGCTAGTGCAACGATGCCTGCGTACAAAGGGGAGGTCCTGCCAGTTGACATGATACTTATCTGACTTTATCCAAGAAAAAGTGGAAGACAAATCTAGAAGCGTTATTGTGCTTATCGACAGTCAGGTCTCGGTCTTAAATCAAGGTCCCTCTATTAGACCAAATTCATTTTTTTAAAATGACAAAAACCTAACGTAACAAAACAACACAAAATTAAGCCCTGAATTCATTACCTGTGTCTCCCGCAGCTTCCTTCGGGCCGCCTCCCTCACCGTTCGTTGATTCTTTCCGGTTTCAGTCTTCCTCTCAAGTCTTTTCGGCCGTGGTGGAAGAGAGTAGAGGGAAAATCTGTCGAGGACTGTCGGTGGTCTGCAAGACGCAGACCTACCCCGACATAACATTTCGGGTATGACAAATGGTGTGGTGAGGCACCGGTGAAAAGTGGATGGCCGGTGCCGCTATCGGGCTTTCCTCCGATTGAGGCGAACGAGAGCTGCATACTCCGGCGGGGGCGACCGCACGAGACCGGCCCACTCATCGTGATAATCTGCCGGCCTCTGAACGCCCAAGATGTGTCTCCACGATGGGCGAGAGACAGAACGCTCGCACGCTGATTCGGACGAGCAGAGCGCCTGAAAGACAGGGATGTCCCAGGCGTGGGCCGAGTGGTTACTCCACTGAAACGATACTCACTGACGTCGGAGACGAGATCGTCGAGAAGAAAGAAGGAGAAATCGGGTCCGCGCGTGTCCGCATGCTCCCGTCCCATGCTGGGCGTGAAGGAAGCCGTCTCGACTGCGCGTGACGATCAGCCCTTGATCACGCCCAGGGGACGAAGCCGGGCAGCCTTTTCGGACAGCCTGACGCCCTCGACGGGCCCTTCCCCGTCGGCAGTGCCCGTGTCGCGCCCTCCCGGTGCAGCAGACTTTCTGCTCGTGGCCGTTCACCCGACGAGGCCCGAACGTCGCGATGCTGTGCACCCCCTCGCAGACGTTGCGGTCGTAGCCCCAATGAACATCGGGCGTGGCCTGGGGGACGCCGACGACAAGATGGCCGATTTCGTAGAGCCAGCCGGGCGCGTCGGGAGACGGGACGAGGGAGGGGAAATGTGCAGCAGGCAGGCCGCTCGTCCGGGCCCAGTGCCTGCTGCGATGGTGTGTAGGAGGAGGGACGCTCGGTCACTCCACGAACTCAACGCCGCCGACGTTGAGCCGGGCGCCTCCCTTTGCACTCTCGTCAACGCGGACGATCCAGTCGTGACCCTTCACGACCTCGTGGACGATATTCAGCCCCAGTCCCGTCCCGGCGTCGCGGGTCGAGTAGCCAGTCTCGAACACCTCCGACCGCTCGTCGGCCGGAATGCCCGGACCATTATCGGCGATGTAGAACCCGTCCGCTCGCTTCCCGATCGTCACCGTGTCTCCCCCGTGTTCGACGGCGTTGCGGACGAGGTTCTCGATCAACTGGTGAAGCCGGGACCTGACCGATCGTTCTCAACCTGAATGCTACCTCGTCGGCCAGTGGCCTCCTGCATGTGGTCGCGGAGCGCGTCATCCGGTAAAAGGTCCGCGACGGACGGGCCAGTTGCGTCGTCGAGAAGTCGCAACATGGCCCGTCCAGTTGAATTCACCCCGACGATCCAGTTGTTCTGATCCAGTGTGCTAGGAGGCAGGCCGCGCCGAGCGCGAATGGAGGGCGATCAGGAAAGCCCCTGCGTGGACCACGTCGTTGGATCGGATGCCTGTGTCGTGGGTTTTATGGCACGTCTCCATATCTCCAGTGGCTTCCTCCCGTCTTTTTCCAACGCTCTGTCCCGGTCGCCATGCCCGAAGAAGACCTCCCCGACGCATCCCGTTCCGACTCTGGACGCTCGCGCCGCCTGCTGAAGTGGGGCGGGGGGTTCCTCGGTGGGCTTGTCGTTCTCGTTCTCGCCGCGGCCCTCATCCTGCCTCGTCTCTTTACCTCCGAGCAGCTGAAGGGGTACGTCGTGCCGCCGCTGGAGGAGGCGACGGGGCGACAGGTACACATCGACGCGATTGGGCTGCGCGTGCTGCCCGCTCCTACCGTCCGCGTCTCCGGCTTTCGCCTCGCCAACGCCGAGGGCTACGGGCCCGCACCCGCCGTGGAGGCCCGGGCGCTAAACGTAGACGTGGCCCTGTGGCCCCTGCTTCTGCTGAACATTCGGCCGACGGCCGTGGCCCTGGAGGCGCCGGTGGTGCGCTACGAGGTGGGCGAAGACGGGACGACCAACTTCGACGATCTGGGGGCGACCGACACGACCGCGGCGGCCGACGGGTCGCCGCTCGCCGGCATCCCCGTGTCGAGCTTTCGCGTGTCCGAGGCACAGATGAACTACACGGACCGGTCCACCGGGCAGGCCCTCCGACTGGACTTCGGGGCGCAACTGAGCGCGCGTCCCGATGGGCCGGCCATCACGAGCGAGGGGACCGTCGACCTGCGGTCCGTACGGGCGCTGCTGCCCAGTGTGAGGCCCGACACCCTCGCGGTGCAGGAGGCAGAGGCCACGTACAGTGTTCGTGTGATGCCCTCCGAGGGCGAGGTGGATGTCCAAACTCTCCAGTTTAACACGGCGCCGGTCACGGTCTCGACGAACGGCACGATTTCGGGGGTGAACACGCGGCCTGTGCTCGACCTCACGTTCGAAACGGGGCGGACGGACCTCGCCGAGATTGCGGCGTTCGCGCCGGCCGCGGCGGTGGCGGGCGTCAACCCGCAGGGCACGCTCGCCCTTGAGGGAACAGTCACGGGGCCGCTGGCCGACACGACGGAGAGCCTGACCCTGTCGGCCACGGGGCAGCTTGCCGAGGCGGGCGTGGACTACGAGGGCACGGCCCTGCTCCGCGACCTGAGCGCCGATCTGTCGCTCGCGCTCGACTCGGTGGCCGTGCGGTCCATGGACGGGCGTCTGCTGGGGGCCTCGCTCACCGGCGACCTGTCGGTGCGCGATCTGGGGGACGCCCCCCGTCTCACCCTTCAGTTGAAGACGAGCGCGATGGATCTCGCGGACCTTGCGGCCTTCGCCCCACCGGAGCAGATTGGCAGGTACAACCCGCAGGGCACGCTCCGCCTCGACGCGACGGCACGGGGGCCGCTGCCGTCGGACGTGGCGTCGATGCAGCAGCTCGTCATTGACGGGGCCGGACGGCTCGCGGGTGGAGGCGTGGACTATGAGGGGGAGGCGCTCCTCCGCGACCTGCAGGCGGGGCTCGGGTTTTCAGGCACGACGGCCTCGGTGCGCGGCCTGGACGGACAGCTTCTGGGCCGTCCGGTCTCAGGGGCGATCAGTGTACGCGATCTGTTCGGCCAGCCGCAGGTGGAGGGGCAGTTGGCCGGAACGGCGAACCTGCCCCGCCTCGCCTCGCTCGCGGGTGACGCCGCCACGGTGGGGGCGATCGAGGGAGAAGCGGACTACGACGTCCAGTTCGAGGGCCCGATTGATACGCCCGACGCGATTCAGCCCCAGGGCTCGGTGCGTCTGGCCGATGTCCAGGTCCCGTACGAGTCGTTTCGGAGTCCGGTCGAGATTCCCGACGCGACCGTGCAGCTGACCGGCACGGGCCTCTCGATGGACCGGTTTTCGATTCGGTCGGGCGATCAGGCCGCGTCGCTGCGGGCCACTGTACAGGATCTGTTTCCCCTTTCGGCGGGGATGGCGGAGACTGACCCCGCGCTGTCCGCGACCTTTACACTCACCGCCGACCGCCTCGACCTCGTGTCTCTCTACCCGGAGGCCGACACGTCGAGCGCCACCTACTCACAGCTCTTCGCCGCCCACCTGTCGGGGGCAAAACTGGATGGGCAGTCGCCCGAGGCCGTAGCCGAAGAATTATATGGAGGCGTCGAGCTACCGGCCTACGCCGTGGAGGGTCGCGTCGAGGTCGGTACGTTGCTGAACGACCCCCAGCGCTTCGACGCCCTGTCGTTCGACGTGCAGATGGACGACCGGCGGCTGCGGGTACAGAACCTGGCGGGGACCACCTACGAGGGCACCCTTGCCGGCTCGCTCACGCTCGATCAACGGGCCTCGGCGTCCGCTTCCACGGGGCCGACCTCCGGCTCAGTCTGGCTTGCCGCGACGGCTCCGGGGCGTGTCCCCTCGACGACTGCCCCCGCGCCTGCGTCGGCGCTCATGTACGATTTTGAGCTGCGGGACGCACAAGCCGGGGCCGTCCTTGCAGACTGGACGACACTGGGGCGCTTCGTGACCGGCACGCTCACCCTTGACGCCGATGGAGAAACGGCCCTGACGGACGGCTTTCTGCCCCGGGCGGAGGCCTTTACTGCCATCGGGCAGTCGCTGGTCGCCAACGGCGGGCTATCGCTCGACGCGGGGCCGGCCCAGGCCCTGGTCGACGCGTTGAATTTGCCGTCGTCTTCCCTAAAGAAGTTCAACCGCCTCGGCGGCCCGTTCACCATCGAGGACGGCCAGTTTCGACTCAACACGTGGGACTTCGGGGGGGCGCGGGTTGAGGGGCAGCTGGACGGCGCGTTGGGCCTGAGCGGCGGCGTGGATCTCGACATGACGCTTCAGGTCCCCCTCTCGGTCCTCAACAATTCTGGGCTGGCCGGGCGTTTGGGGGGAGGAGATGGACAGGTCGGGACCCTCCTCAACAAGCTCGTCGGGGGAGACGCTGGCGCCGAGGCCGTACCGGTGACGGTCCGCCTCGGGGGGACGATGCGCGACCCCTCCGTGGAGGTCTTGAATAAGGACGCCATCACGTCGAACATCCGCTCGCTGGCGAAGGAGGAGGGGCTCAACCGGCTCCGAAACCTGTTTGGGGGCGACGGAGGAGAGTAGGGCAGCCGTCCGGAAGCGTCCCGCGGAGGGTCTCACCACCCGAACACGGGCTGGGGGAGCGGGGGCCACTCGGAGGGCCCGAGAGGCCCCTGCGCGGCGGGGATGATGTTCTCTGCCAGCAGGCGCATGATCTGCTCGTTGTGGTCCTCGCTGCCACGGGGGCGGTCCCGGAGCGACGAGGTACAGGCCATGACGAGATCGAGCCGGGGGACCACGAAGACGTACTGCCCGCCGTAGCCCCAGGCAAACGCCACGCGTTCCCCCCCAAGTTCGTGCGTAAACCAGAGGTATCCGTACTGGTGATCGCGGTAGGTGGAGCGCACGTAGGTCCGCCACGACAGGTCGACCCAGTCCGCCGGCAAAACCTGTTGGCCCCGAAAGCGGCCATCATTCAGGTACAGCTGCCCGAACCGCAGCATCGCGCGGGGCGTGAGGGCCATGTTGTTGCCGCCGAAGTAGCGGCCCGTGGGCGCCCGCTGCCAGCTCTGGACGCGCACGCCGAGCGGGTCGAAGAGGCGGTCCTGTGCAAAGGACCGGAGCGACCGGCCACTCGCCTCGGCGAGGACAGCCCCCAGAATGTGCGTGGTGCCGGTGCTGTAAATCATGTCGCCCCCCGGCCGGTCGACCATGGGGCGCCGCAACGCGTCTGCCACCCAGTCGGGGCTTGAGACCCACGCGCCGTAGTTCCCGAAGCTCGTCGATTCGAGGCCGGTCTGCTGCGTGAGCAGGTGGTCGATCGTAATGCGTTGCTTGCGGGGGGCGTCGGCGAGGAGGGTCGGGAAAAACGGACCAATGGGCTGCTCGACGCCATCCAGGATGCCATCTTCGACGGCAATGCCGGTGAGGGCACTCAACACGCTCTTGCTGGCAGACTTGAGGTTGGCTCCCTGAGCGGGGCTGCGTCCGTTGAAGTAGACCTCGGCCACCGTCGTCGAGCCGCGGGCCACGAGCAGGCTGGTGAGGGGAGGAGCGAGGTCGGCGGCCCGGTCCACAGCCGTGGCGAGCGCGAAAGCGTCGAATCCGTACGACTTGGGCGGGTGGGCCCTCCACGTCTCCGTCGTGGGGCCGGACTGTGCATGCGCCGGGGCCGCCACCAGGCACAAGAGGAGCAGGCCGCCCAGGGCCGAAGGCGCGAGGGGCCAGCAAAGCGCGCTGCGAGATGTCGCGGAACAGAAGGACATGGACACGGGCGATTTGAGAGCGTGGCAAACCGCCCGTGCGTACTTTGGGGCCCGCATTGTGTTCGTATCTGCAGAGGCCGTCACATCCGACGGGGGTCACTCTGACGTCCTCGAGCGCGTCTCCGCCGAGCGCGAGTCGGTAGACAGCGAGCCCCTGGAGCACGTTGTCACCCTGGCTGTGGAGCTGGCCCGAGAGGGGTGCGAAGACCGCACGGTCGGAACCATTTTTACCGTAGGCGACGCCGATGCGAGTGGATTGGACATCCCTGGCGGACTGGGCAGTCGCCACCGGGCGGCCGCCGCCATCACGCGTGTCACCGACGCCCCTGTCCTCATCCGCAGTGACGATCAAGTGACCGTGCTAAGTCGGGCGGAGTGAAGGTTGTCATTCGGGCAGGGGACACCTACTTTTGAAGCGCTGTTCTTCTCCGGCCACCCCACCATGCCATGCCTGTACGCTCGACGGCTCGCATTCTCGGCTGTGCACTTCTGTTCGTGATCGGTGTCCTCGCCCTCCCGGCCTGGACGACGACCCCGAACCCCCCACGCTCCGGCTCGTCATCCGGAACGGCCGGCCCCGCTCCGGTTCCTGAGTATGCGGAGAACGGGATGGTGGTCTCCGCGAAAAAGCGCGCCTCCCAGGCGGGGGTGTTGATGCTCAAGAAGGGGGGCAATGCCGTCGACGCGGCCGTCGCCACAGGCTTTGCCCTGGCCGTCGTGCACCCCTACGCCGGCAACATCGGCGGGGGCGGCTTCATGGTGATCCGCCGGCCCGACGGCTCGGTCACGACGATCGACCACCGCGAGGATGCGCCCAGCGGGGCCACCCAGGACGTGTACCTCGACGACGACGGCAACGCTGTGCGCCAGCGCAGCCGGCGGGGCCATCTGGCCTCGGGGGTGCCGGGCACCGTGGCGGGCCTGCTGAAGGCGCTCGACGAGCACGGCACGCTCGACCGCGCGACGGTGATGGCCCCGGCCATTCGGCTCGCCGAAGAGGGCTTCCCCCTGCCGCACACAATGGCGGAGGACCTGAACGACCGCTACGAGGCGTTTGCCGAGTTTCCGGCGACGAAGCAGTACTTCACGAAGGGCCGTTCGTCGGAGGGGTACCGAGCCGGGGAGCAGTTTGTGCAGACGGACCTGGCCCGCACCCTGAAGCGCATTCGTGACGACGGAAAGTCTGAATTCTACGAGGGCGAGACGGCCTCGCTCATCGCCGAGCAATTTCAGGCCAACGGGGGGCTGATCGACGAGCAGGACCTGGCCGAGTACGAGGCGGTGGAGCGGGATCCAGTGACCGCCACGTATCGCGGCTACGAAGTACACTCGATGGGGCCGCCCTCGTCCGGGGGCGTCGCCATCGCCCAGCTCCTCAACGCGGCCGAGATGAGGGACATCGACCAGATGGGCTTCAACTCCAGCGCGACCGCCCACTACCTCGGGGAGGCCATGCGCCGCGTGTTTGCCGACCGTGCCAAGTGGCTGGGGGACCCCGACCATGTGCAGGTGCCCACGGAGGGGCTCATCCAGAAGGACTACATGCGCAAGCGGATGGCCTCCTTCGACTCCAGCCGCATCACGCCCACCGACTCGGTGCGGGCGGGCGAGCCCATGCTGGCGGGCGAGTCGATGGAGACAAGCCACTACTCGGTCGCCGACAGCAGCGGCATGGCCGTGAGCGTCACCACCACGCTCAACAGCGGCTACGGCTCGAAGGTCATGGTCGATGGGGCCGGCTTCTTCATGAACAACGAGATGAACGACTTCGTGCTGAAGCCGGGCGTGCCCAACCAGTTCGGCCTTTCCGGGACGAAGCGCAACCTTGTGGCGCCGGATCGCCGCATGGTCTCCTCCATGTCGCCCACGATCGTCGAAAATCCGGACGGCGAGCTTTCCCTGGTGATCGGGGCGCCGGGCGGGTCGACCATCATCACGACCACGTTCCAGGTCATCATGAATGTGATCGACCACGGGATGGACATCGAGCAGGCGGTGACGGCCGGACGCCTGCACCACCAGTGGAAGCCGCGTCACCTCAGCCACGAGGAGTTCGCCCTTTCGAGGGATGCGGTCCGGAATCTTCGGACGCGTGGGTGGGAGGTGGAAGAAGGGGTCTTCGGGGGCATCCCGCGCTGGGGACGCGCACAGGGCCTTCGCGTGACGCAGTCGGGCGATGAGGGGCGGGTGTTCTACGGCGGATCGGACCCGCGGGCCGACGGCGCAGCGGTGGGGTTTTGACGTCCTGCACAGAGTGCCCCGAACGAACGAGTGTTTCTAGGCGTCGGTCGGGTCGTAGTACGCCGAATAAGGAAAGGGTTTTCTGAGCCACCCGCAGCGTTGAAGTGGCATATACTTACGACCTCTATCCTGAAATTGGCATCCTTCTCATCCGAAATGAAGGGGACCTGTGGGCCGGGAGGGACATTCTAGGCAGCGCGAGGGAGGTGGTGTCGGACGAGCGGATGGATCCCGGCCTTGATTGGATCTACGACCTCCGATCGGTTCAGGAGGTGGTAATCGGGGTGGAGGACATGGAGCACATCCTCGAACGATTCTCGACCTACCGGGCAGAGGGACGGGTAGCGAGCAGCAGTGCGTCCGTCATCGTCCGGACGGAAGATGTGAATCTGCACCTCACGCCCACCCTCTACAAGCACCGCGCCGATCGGCCCGACGAACTGTTTGAGACGGTGAAGACGATGGAGACGGCGCGGCAGTACCTGGGTATCCAGAAGGCGGACTGGGACGCCGCATTGGAGGGGAAATGACCGAGAAGAGCAACGGAGGTGCCCGTACGCGACGGGGTACTGGTTGAGCACCTTACTGCGTTCGGGGCGCGGGCGCCTGCCAGTCGAATTCCTCTTTGCTCATGTCCTTGTCGACCGGGACCGGGTAGTCGCCCGTGAAGCAGGCGTTGCAGTAGCTGAGGCCGCTGTGGTTGGCCCGCTTCACGGCCTTCATGAGGCCGCCCACGGAGAGGTACGCCAGGGAGTCGACGCCGAGATAGTCCCGCATCTCTCCAATGTCGTCGAATTTGTTGGCCAGCAGCTCGTCGGCGTCGGGGAAGTCCATGCCGTAGAAGCACGGGCTGATGACCGGCGGGGACGACACCCGGAAGTGGACGCTCTTGGCACCGGACTCGCGCAGCATATTCACGAGGTAGCGCGCCGTGGTCCCCCGCACGATCGAGTCGTCGAGCACCACGACGGTCCGGTCTTCCAGGAGGCCCTGCACCGTGTTGAACTTGCAGCGCACCTTCATCTCGCGGCGGTCCTGGCCGGGGGCAATAAAGGTGCGGCCCACGTAGTGGTTGCGGATGAGGCCGAGGTCGAACCGGCAGCGCCGCCCCATGTCCTGACACTCCTCCGCAAACCCGAGCGTGGAGGTGTTGGCCGAGTCCGGTACCGGCACCACGATGGGGGTCTTCTCGTCGTCCTCCGCCTCCTCGGGAATGGGGGCCTCCTGTGCCAGCTGGATGCCGAGCTGGCGCCGCACCTTGTCCACCATCTCCCCGAAGATCTGCGAGTCGGGGCGCGAGAAGTAGACGTACTCAAAGACGCACTGACTGACCCCGTACTTCGTCGGGATCTCGTGGCTCTCGAAGTCGCCGTCGTTCACGCACCCCTCGCGGTCGATTACCAGGATTTCGCCCGGCTCAATGTCGCGCACGTACTCCGCGTCGATCATGTCGAAGGCACACGTCTCGCTGGCCACGCAATAGGCCGGGCCGTCGTGGTGCTCCGGCGTCTCCAGGCGGCCCAGGGCGAGGGGCCGGAATCCGTTTGGGTCGCGGACGGCAATCATGTGCTCGTCCGTCATCAGGAGCAGCGAGTAGGCGCCCTCAATCTGCATGAGGGCGTCGACGATCTGGTCGAGGTGGTTCTGCCGACGACTCTGGGCCGTCAGGTGCAGAATGAGCTCGCTGTCGCTGGTGGTTTGGAAGAGGGTTCCCTGCTCGCGGAAGCTCTCGCGGAGCTCCTTCGCGTTTGAGAGGTTGCCGTTGTGCGACAGGGCGAGGTTGCCCTTCCGGTGGTGCACCACCAGGGGCTGGATGTTGTCCCGGTTGGAGGACGCCCCGCTCGTGGAGTAGCGGTTGTGCCCGATGCTCACGTCCCCGAGCAACTGCTCGTTGAAGAGGGCCGGGTCGTCGAACACGTCCAGCACGAGGCCGAAGTCCTTGTAGGCCGGCATCGTGGGCTGCTCCTGCTGCTCGTCGTAGGTGGAGGTGACGATGCCGGCGGCCTCCTGGCCCCGGTGCTGCAGGGCATGCAGGCCGTAGTAGGTGTGCCGGGCGGCCTCGGGGTGGTTGAAGATGCCGAAGATGCCGCAGTGCTCTTGAACGGCGTCGCTCATGGGGCAGCGGCGAGGACAGGCCGCGGAATGGTGGGATGGGCGCTGGGCGGAAATTTTTCGGCGACCAATGTAGAGATAACGGTCGCTTAATCCAAAACTAGGGACGCGGCTGGATGATCCCGGTTCGTGCGGGCCCGCTGCCGTCGCCTGCGTAAAAATCTCGCGCACTAGACGGCAGATCGGAGCGGGGGCAATTCGACTGCTCCCGGGACCGAGTCCGGCGAATGGAAAGAGACTACGCGTTGAGGGGCAGGCGCGAAAGTTCAGAAAACGTGTCGGCGGGGCAGGATGGAAGGGCGCCGGGCCGGGCGGCCACGAACGCGCCCAGCCGATGGGCGTGCTCGAGCAGGGTGGGGGCGCTCTCGCCACGGAGCAGCCCCGTAAGCAGGGCGGCCAAGAAGGCATCGCCCGCGCCCACCGTGTCGTGCACGTCGACAGGGTATCCGGGGTGGTGCGTGCAGGTGCCGCGCATCCACAACCATGCGCCCTCGGGGCCCGCGGTCACGCAGACCGCCGAGCAGCCGACGGAGGCAGCCAGCTCCGCCGTCGCCGCGTCGAGGACATCCGGGAGGGCGAACCAGTCCTGTAGGCGCCGGAACTCGTCGTCGTTGCACTTGACCACGTCGGCGAGCTCTAGGGACTGCTCGACCACCGCCGGGTCTACGAAGGGAGGGCGGAGGTTGACGTCGAATACGCGCAGGAGGTCGGGCTCACAGAGGTGCTGAATCGTCCGTCGGGAGGAGGCGGACCGCTGAGCCAGGCTCCCGTAGACGAGGGCGTCGGCGTGCCGAGCCTGTTCCTGAACGGGATCGCTGAGCGTGATGGCGTCCCAGGCAGCCGGTTCCAGAATCTCGTAGTCCGGGCCGCCGGCTTCCTCGAGCTGTACCTGTACGAATCCCGTCGGGAGCGAGTCGTCGATCTGCATGAGCCGCGTTTCTAGGCCGCGGGCCTGCATGCGACGGAGAGTCTCGTGGCCGAGGCGGTCGTCGCCCACCCGACTCACGAACACGACCTCCTGATCCAGAGCGCGCAGGTGGGAGGCCACGTTGAACGGTGCGCCGCCGAGAAAAAGCCCGTCGGGCAAAGCGTCCCAGAGGACCTCGCCGACGCAGAGAATTGTGTCGCTCATCGCAGGACGAAAACGAGCTGATCGGAAGGACGCATGGGGAGACTGGACGGGCCGGCGTGTATGAGTATCGAGTCTGGCCCCGCCGGAGGCTCAGCGTCGTCGCTGGCGATGTTGAGGGCGATCCGGGGATGCCCCGGGACCGATGGACGAAGAGTCAGAGGGCGGTGACCCCCACGGCGAGCCCGATGCCCACGGCGTTGGCCACGAGGTCCTTTCCGCTGGCCCGCCCATCGATGCGGGACGCGTCGTACAGCTCCTTTCCGAGCCCCACCGTGGCACTGGTCGCGACGGAAACGGGCAGCGCGTCCCCGGTCGGCCAGCCCGCTTTCTGCACGAGCACGTACTGCGTGGACAGGGTCCAGAGGCCGCTAAAGACGACGTGTCGGGCCTTGTCGCGGGCCCACCACCGGTCGCGGTCTGCCGGCTGCCGGGCAGGGCGCGTCGACGGCACGAGAAGGGCGACCCGGAGCCCGGCGAGGGTGGGCGGCAGGGAGGCGGGCGTGGAGGCGACGGAGTCGATGGTTGATGCGAGAACCGCCCGGGCGTCGGTGCCGGCCGTCGGCACACCGACGAGAAGAAGCACCCATGCCCAAACCCACAGCCAATCCCGAACGAAGTGCATCGGTCGCATCCTTCTAATAGAACTGCCTACAGCGTGCCGGTCAGGTAGCCCATCACGATGCCGAAGACGACGACCGGAATGATGTACCGCATGCCGAAGATCCAGACCCGTAGGAAGCCGTCGGCCAGTGTCGAGCTGCCCTGACGGAGCTCGTCGGCCGCCTGGTCGGCGCCCCACACCCACCCGATGAAAACGCTCAGAAGGAAGGCCCCCACCGCCAGTCCAGCGCTTCCGATGAGGTAGTCGAGGACGCCGAGCACATTGTTCTGGCCAAACAGGCCGCCCTCGCCGAAGAGATAGGTCAGGTCGCTGAACGCGTCCACCGCGCCGAAGGAGAGGGCGGAGGGGAGCGCCATGAGGAACGTGATGGCCCCGACGATGCCCACCGACTTGCGGCGGGACCAGTTTTTCTCATCGACGAAGTAGGACACCACGACCTCCAGCAACGAGATACTGGAGGTGAGCGCCGCGATCGACAGAAGGACAAAGAACAGGAATCCGACGATCCCACCGAGGGGCATCTGGGCAAACACTTTGGGCAGGACCACGAACACGAGTGCCGGGCCCGTGGCCGGATCGGCGTCCATCGCGAACAGGGCGGGGAAGATCATGAACCCGGCCATGAGGGCAATCAGCGTGTTGAACAGGACCACGTAGCCCCCCGACACGGCGATGTCCTCGCGCTTGGGAAGGTACGATCCGTAGGTGATCATGGCCCCCATGCCGAGGCTGAGGGTAAAGAAGGCCTGCCCGAGGGCGGCAATCACGAGATCGGGGGTGATTTGCGAGAAGTCGGGCACGAGGTAGAAGCGCAGCCCCTCGGCGGCCCCCTCGAGCGTGACGGCCCGGACGATGACGAGGAGAATCAGCACGAACAGGACGGGGAGCAGGATTTTGGCCCACCGCTCGATGCCCTTCTCCACGCCCCCTACCACCACGAGGAGCGTGAGCAGCAGAAAGAAAGCCACCAGCCCGACGTTCAGCCACGGGGAGGCCGCAAACGCTTCGAAGCCCATGGCGGGGGCAATAACGTCTTTCACCGCGTACCCCACCGCCCATCCGGCCACCACGCTGTAGTAGCTCAGAATGACGAACCCGGCGAGCACGCAGAACCCCCCCACCACGATCCAGGCGGAGCCGCCGCCGGTGATGGACTTGATGGCGCCGACCGGGTTCTTCTGGCTATTGCGTCCCAGCGACAGCTCGCCGAACAGGTAGGGCATCCCGATGAAGAGGATGCACAGCAGATAGATGAGGACGAAGGCCCCGCCCCCGCCCTCCCCGGCCAGGTAGGGAAAGCGCCAGATGTTGCCCAGCCCGATGGCGGACCCGGCGGCGGCGAGAACAAAACCGATCCGGGACGACCACTGCTCGCGGTCGGTCGAGGTCGTGCTCATGGGAATCGTCGGGTTGGCTCGTGGAAGAGAGAGCCCGTAAGAACGGGCCTGGTGCATTCATCATCGACCGAAGTTAAAAGGTGACGAACGTGATCGCAATCGCGAGCCGGGGAATGGCCAATGAGCAGGTGGACGGCCGCGTCGCGGCGTGCGCCACCGGCGGTGCGCGTCACAGTACGTCGTAGAGCAGGTCGACGACCAGCACGGTCAGGATCGTGACGGGGAAGACGTATTTGATTGTGGCACGCCAGATGGAGCCGACCCACCGCCCCATCGTGTGCCCGTCGCCGGTCCGCAGTTCGGCCAGGGCGTTGTCGGCCCCCCACGCCCATCCCACGAACAGACTCAGAAGGACGGCGCCGAGGATGAGGGCCACGCTTCCCCAGAGAAAGTCCACGACATCCAGCACGCCGGGGCTGGGCCCGAGGAGCCGATCTCCGACGAGCCACGAGAGGTCGCTGAGCGCCGGCACGGCTCCCTGAGACAGGGCCGACGGCAGGCCAATGACGAATGCGACCCCCCCGGCGCTCCAGGCCGCTGTGCGGCGGGACCAGGTCGTCTCGTCAACGAGGTACGAGACAAACACCTCCAGCAGCGAAATGCCCGACGTGAAGGCGGCGATGGCGAGAAAGAGGAAGAACAGCGTCCCGACGAACGACCCGAGCGGCATTGCCCCAAACACGTCGGGCAGGACCACGAACACGAGTGAGGGGCCCTCCGCTGGGTCTTGGCCCATTGCGAACACGGCGGGAAAGATCATCAGGCCCGCCATGAGGGCGATGAGGGTGTCGAAGACGGCAACACATCCGCCGGCGACGACCAGGTTTTCATCGTCGGGCAGGTACGAGCCGTAGGTAATCATCGTCCCCATGCCGAGGCTCAGGGAAAAGAAAGCCTGCCCGAGGGCCTCTACGACCATCAGTCCTGACACCTCCGAAAAATCGGGCATCAGATAGAACCTAAGCCCGGCGCCTGCGCCGGGCAGGGTAACGGCCCGAAAGATGATCAGGCAGAGGAGGACGAACAGCACCGGCATCAAAATTTTTGCCCATCGCTCGATGCCCCGACGGACCCCCCGAGCAACCACCCCGGCCGTGGCGACGAGAAAGCCGCCGAACAGCGGAACCACCCACAGCGGATCGGCAATGAATCGGGCAAAGGCGGTATCCGACGCTTCCGCGGCGGCGAGGTCTTGAAACACATATCCCACGGCCCAGCCGGCCACCACCGCGTAGTAGCTGAAAATCGCGAGCCCCGTCACCACGCAGAGGCCCCCGACGAGTGACCAGGGCGAGTGGCCCCGAATGGCCTGGATGGCCCCCACCGGATTCCGCTTGCTGTTGCGCCCGAGGGCCAGTTCCGCGAAGAGATACGGAACGCAGAGGAAAAGAAGGCAGGCGAGGTAGATCAGCACGAAGGCGCCGCCCCCATTGTCGCCGGTCTTGAAGGGAAACCGCCAGATGTTGCCCAGGCCAATGGCCGACCCCGCCGCGGCGAGGACGAAGCCGAGCCGAGAGCTCCACTGCTCTCGTTCCGGGGAAGGAGAGGCCATTTCGGGACAGGCGGTTGAACGAAGAAAAACGCCGCGCCGAGCGCGGCCTACCAGGCTGGGAGTGCCCGGAAGAAGCAAGGCAATTAGACCGCGAAGATAAAGGGTGCTCCCCCTGAACACAACGACGAACGATGGGCGGAGAGCGCCTCTCCACGGAAAATCATGGAAAACAGAAACCCGATGAGGCGACCTACGCGGTCCACGTGTCCTCGTCCGGGTACCGGCCGCGCTCACAGTACGTCCGGAGTCGAGGAACGCCCTGCGCGAGGTAGAAGGGTGGACGGGCCGGCACGCCCTCGTCCGAAAGGTGCACCACCTCCATATCGCCAGAGGTCTTGTATAGCTTCACGCGGCCGGCCACTGCGTCCTCGGCGCCCAGATCGTAGAGGCAGTAGCGCGGGGTTTCGTCCACCTTCCGGAGGGCTACGGAAAGGGCCATCGGCGAGACTGGACTAGATGCCCGAGGCGATGAGCAACTCGATGTCGCGGTGGCTCATGCCGAACATCGAGGCCAGGTTCTGCTTCGTGAGGTGCTGCCGGTACACGTACGTGCCGTTGCGCAGTCCCTCGTCGTGCCACAGGGCCTCGTTGATGGAGCCGGCCTCGCCGATGCGGAGAAGGTAGGGGACGAGCACGTGTGTGAGGGCGTACGAGGCGGTCCGGGCGGCGTTGGAGGGCATGTTGGGCACACAGTAGTGGATGATGTCGTGCCGTCGGTAGGTGGGGTCGGAGTGAGTGGTGGGGCGGCTCGTTTCGATGCAGCCGCCCTGGTCCATGACCGCATCCACGACGACGCCCCCTGGAGCCATGGACTGTATCATGTCCTCCGTTACGAGGAGGGGCGAGCGCTCGCCGCCCGTGACCATGGCCCCCACCACCACGTCGGCCGAGCGGACGGCCCGGCGGAGATAGTGCTCGCTGGCGACGGCGGTGGTGACGCTGCGGTCCAGCGTGTTCTCCAGGGTGCGTAGAGAGCCGAGCTCGGTGTCGAGCACGATGACATGTGCCCCGTAGCCGAGGGCGGTGCGGGCGGCCCATTGGCCGATCACGTCGGCCCCCAGAATGACTACCGTAGCGGGGGGGACGCCCGAGATGCCCCCGAGCATGACGCCCTTCCCTCCTTCGTTGCTCTCTAGGTAACGCCCGGCGATCTGAATCGACATGGATCCGGTAATCTCGTGCATCATCCGCACGAGGGGGAAGGTTCCGTCCGGGTCGCGGATGAACTCAAACCCGATGCCCGTAATCTTCAGCCGCATCAAATGATGCAAAAACTCGGGGGTGGTGCCCCCGAGGTTAAGCGCCGAGAGGAGAATCTGACCCTCCTGAAGAAGGTCCATTTCGTCCTCTACCGGCGGCCCGACCTTCACGATTAGGTCGCTCCGTTCGTAGAGGTCGTCGGGGGCCGACACGAGCTCGGCCCCGGCGTCGACGTATTCGTCGTTCTGGAAATGGGCCTCGTGCCCGGCGCCCTCTTCCACATACACCTCGTGCCCATTGGCGACGAGGGCCCCTGCGCCACTCGGGGCCAGGGCCACGCGTTGCTCTTCGTTGCCCACCTCCCGGGGAACGCCAATGCGGAGAGACTCTTGCTCGTCGTCCTGCTTGAGGGGCTTCTCCTGGGTCATGAGGCCACGCTCACGCTCAAAGCCCTGCTGTAGAGAAGGAATCTCCATGTAGATGGGTGGGCCGCGAGGTACAGTTAGTTCGGGGTACAAACGCCCGAAAATTCGGACATTAGGTGTGCAAACGATTCAACTTATGAAAGCAGTATCGCTTTTGCACACTCAAGGGCGAGATGGCAAGTGGGAATGGGGAAATCCCCTCTCGGCCGCAGGAGACGATCACCGGAGCGGTGAAACAGTAGACCTTTTCCATCCCGGCCCCTATGTTCGGACTTCCATCAGCCCCCGAATCGATCCCTCCGTCTAGGAGATGTCCAGCGTCGTCCCGATCGGTCCAATCGCCATCGTTGGGGCTGGGGCCGTGGGCACGGCCCTTGCGCGGGGGCTTTCAGAAAACGGGCGACAGGTTGAGGCAGTGGTGAGCCGGAACGAAGAAGACGCCCGGGCGCTGGCCAATCGGGTCGGGGCGTCCGTGGCAGGAGCGACGGGGGCGGTGCTGCCGGAAACCGTCCGGCTCGTGCTGATCTGCGTGCCGGACGATGCAATCGAGGACGTGGCGGAGGCGCTTGGGCGCTACGATCATCCGTGGGCGGACACCGTCGTGGGCCACACGTCCGGGGCGAAAAGGGCGGCGGTTCTCGATCCCCTCGCCCGACAGGGCGCCGCGACCATGAGCTTCCATCCGATGCAGACCTTCGCGGGGGAGACGCCCCCCGAGGCGTTCGAGGGGATCGTCGTGGGGCTCGAAGGCCAGGACCGGGCCCTTGCCGTGGGGGAGGCACTGGCCGACGTGCTGGGAGCGCAGCCCCTCCGGCTCACGCCCGACGAGAAGGCACGGTACCACTGCGCCGCCGCTCTCGCCTCCAACGGCCTCGTTGCGCTTCTGGCCGTCGTGGAGGAGGTGTTCGGGGGCCTGGAGGAAAATGCCGCTTCGGCGTCGGGCGCCGACCTCGTCGCGCCCCTCGTGGAGCACACGTGGTCCAACCTCAAGGAGGGGCGCCCGGAGGAGGTGCTCACAGGACCTGTGATGCGGGGGGACAAGGGCACTGTTCAGGCGCACCTTGACGCGCTGGAGAGTGAGACCCCGCACCTTGTGCCCGTCTACGCAGCCCTTTCCAGAGAGATGGTGCGCGTGGCGGTACGAGGGGGGCACCTGTCCGACGATCAGGCAGAGGCGCTCCTCGCCTCTCTGAGAACAGTCGCGGACCCCGACTCGGAAAGGTCGTCCCCCTGTTCGCGTTAGGCGCTTGAGAGACTGAACCTTTCTTGACAAGCATCACGCGAAATTTGGAACCCGCATCCGCCCTGTGATTTTATGCGGGCCTGTTTTCGAGCGTCCCCTAAGTGCCAGTTGGGGACGCCGTAGGTGCCGCCATGGGCATCCCCCACTGTTGTTTCCTAATGCGATATTCTGCATGAGTAACGAGGCACACGAGCATCAATCCGGATCGACGGCGACCGAAGAGGGACAAGAGGCCGGCCCCGAGCAATTCTCTGGGCGGCCGCTTCTGCTGATGGACGCCGAAGACGCGCCGTCTGAGGTGCCGAATCCGGACGTGGAGGCCCTCCGCACCCTCGTGGAGGAGGCCGACTGCCAGTGTGCCCCATACCAGTCGGTGGCCGTGGCCGCCGTACAGATTCTGGAGAAGGCCCTTCGCTACGAGCGGCAAGCGGCGAGCGCGGCCCTTTCCCTTGGGCAGCAGGAGAAGATGAGGTCCATGGTGGAAACGGCGGAGCGGGCCGTATCGGTGCTGCGCGACACGCTTACCGCACAGGGGCACAAGGTGATGCACCTGTGCACCGAGAAGTCCCCGACCGAGCCGGCGACGGCCTCCGACGACGCGGGCCAGCCCTGGTGGTTCACGCTGTCCAGTGCTTTGGAGGTGCTGGAGCAGGGCACCGACCAGATGACCTCACTCACGACGGGCCAGTCACCGGGCAGTGCCGCCCGCGAGCTGAGTCAACTCATCGCGCAACTCCTCCGGAGCCACCACGATGCACTGCTGTTGGAGGCCGAAGGGTGGATCTCGTAGAGACGCCTGGCGCTCCGTCCGGAGCGATGTCCTTAGAGGAGGTCGTCGGCCCGTCGTCGAAGGGAAGACCTCCCGTGGCCGAGTGCCTCGTCCGACTGCTCGTGTACGTTTGCTCTCTTCCATTGACGATCCAGTTTCCGAATGTCCTCCGCATCCTCAGAGCTCAGCGAACAAGAACAGCGCCGACGTGAAGAGCGCGAAGCACTCGAACGGCGCGGCATCGACCCTTACCCTTACGCGTGGGATGTGGATGCCCATGCCGATGCGATTCTCGATACGTTCGACGATGACCTGCATCAGCCGGAGGACGGAGAAGTCGGAGGATACAAGGTCTCGATCGCCGGTCGCATTACAGGGCTTCGGGTAATGGGGGGCTCGGCGTTTTTCGATCTTCGGGACGAGACGGGCACGATTCAGGTCTACGTGCGCTCCCAGGACCTGGGCGAAGACTTCTACGACGAGGTCTTTACGGAGCTGTTCGACATTGGAGACATCGTGGGGGTCGAGGGATTTGTCTTCCGCACGGGAATGGGGGAGGTGACCGTCCGGGCCGCCGACGAGTTTCAGTTGCTCGCGAAGGCCCTGCGGCCGCTGCCGGTGGTGAAGGAGACCGAGGAAGAGACCTACTACGAGGTGACGGACAAAGAATTTCGATACCGGCAGCGGTACGTCGACCTCGCAGTGAACGAGGACGTGCGGGACGTCTTTCGGCAGCGGTCCGAGCTCATTTCCACGATGCGTAGCTTCCTGGACGAGCAGGGGTGCCTGGAGGCGGAGACGCCTGTCCTCCAGCCCGTGTACGGTGGGGCGTCGGCCTCTCCGTTCAAGACGCACCACAACGCGCTCGACATGCCGCTCTACCTCCGAATCGCGGATGAGCTCTATCTAAAGCGGCTGTTGGTGGGGGGCTTCGAGGGCGTCTACGAGATCGGGAAGGACTTTCGGAACGAGGGCCTGAGCCGGTTCCACAATCCGGAGTTCACCATGATGGAGTGCTACGTGGCCTATAAGGACTACCGGTGGATGATGGACCTGACGGAGAACCTTCTCCGCACGGCCACCACCGCGCTGCACGACACGCCCATGGTGGAGTTTGAGGGGGACACGATTGACTTCGGGGAGGGCTGGGCACGCATTCCGTTCTTCGAGGCCATTGAGGAGGCGACCGGCTTCGATCTGTATCAGGCCGACGCCGATCGGGTCTACGACGTGGCGGCCAATGAGCTGGGGCTGGAGGAGGTGGAGGCCGACATGGACCTTGGAGGGCTCCTCGACGAAATCTTTAGCGAGACGGTGGAGCCGACGCTCATCCAGCCCACCTTCGTGACCGACTATCCGATCGAGTTGAGTCCCCTCGCCAAGAAGCACCGCGAGAAGGAGGGGCTCGTAGAGCGCTTCGAGCTCGTGGTCGCGGGGCGTGAGGTGGCCAACGCGTTCAGCGAGCTCAACGACCCGCAGGACCAGCGCGAGCGATTTGAGCGGCAGGCGCGCCAGCGTGCCGCGGAGGTTGACGAGGACGTCGACCCCGAAGCCCTCATCGACGAAGACTACCTGCGGGCCCTGGAGTACGGGATGCCGCCCGCAGCCGGGCTGGGTGTTGGCATCGACCGCCTCACCATGATCCTTACCGGTCAAGAGTCGATCCGCGACGTCATTCTCTTTCCCCTCCTCCGCCCCGAGCAGTAGTTGGCAGCGCAGGCGACGCGGTGCTCATTGCACGTCAGCGTGCGGAGCGCGTCGCCTGGGCGCCCGGATGTCCCTCGCCAAGATGGCTCGCGCTTGTCTGCTAAAGGAGGTGCGGTGCCGACCGAGCCCCGGTGAGTCCGTCGAGAAGGCCAGCCATCAGAACCATGTGGTGCCCGTAATGAGCGCACGTCCGGTGGGCCCCAACAAAAAACGGGCGGACCCCCGACAGGGGATCCGCCCGAAAAGGCGGTCCGAATGGACGCGGAAGGAGCTACATGCCGTCGTCTTCACGCTGCGGCAGCGAGTCGGCACGGCGGTACTGGCGCGTGCCGCCCTTCTTTGAGGTTACGCCCTCAACCCGGCCCTGGCCACCGGTCATGATGCGGGAGCCGGGCACGCCGTTGTTCTGGTAGAAGCTGGATACGGCCTCGGCGCGGTCCTCCGAAAGCGACTGCACGTTGCGCTCGCCCGGGGCGGCGAAGCCCTCAACCTGTACGCTCAGGTTCGGGCAGTCGGAGAGGATGTCAGCGTTTTCCTGAAGGCTTTCCTCGCCTTCCTCGGTCAGCGTGCTGGAGTTGCGGTCGAAGAACGCCGAGTTCATCTCACTCACAGTCGTGCAAACCTCCGGAAGCACGCGGTTGACGCGAACGGTCACCGTCCGGGTGTCTTCTCCTACGTCGTTGGAGGTCTCGAGGCGTGCGGTGTACTGGCCCGGCTCCTCGTAGGTGTGTCTGGGCGACTGGCTCATCGACGAAGATCCGTCTCCGAAGCTCCAGCTCCGTGAAATGGGCGAGTCCCCCTGCACGTTGCTTCTGAAGCGCACCGTCTCGCCTTCATCGACGGGATTGGGCGTCGCGTTGATCGACGTAATGGAGGCGGGCTGCGGCGGCGGGACTACACGCACGGAGATGGTGTCCGAATCGGAGCCCCCTTCGTTGCTCGCCTGAAACCGGATGGCATACTGCCCCGTCGAGCTGTAGCTGTGATTTGTCAGCAGCCCGGAGCCCGTCGAGCCGTCGCCGAACTCCCAGGTGTAGGTCAGAGGGTCGTCGGCCTCCTCCTCGTTGATTGAGGCTTCGAACGTGCCGGTCTCATCAGTCTCGAGGGTGTCGGGGCCACTCACCGACTGTACGACGGGAGCGGTCGATCCACAACCAGCGAGGAACAGCCCTCCGACAATGAGAAGAAGAGGGGCCCAGAGTGAAGAGAGGGATTGCGCGCTCGAAGAGATATTGGGGTTCGTCATAGGGTTGATGGTGTTTTAGAGGAAGTAAAGGCCGAGAGAAGAGAAACAGTGGCTCCCCAGGGCCACCCCCACTGGAGAGTTCAGGTTCTGCCATACGATAGGAATGTACAGAACGCGGTTCGGACACGCAATTGCTTCCCCGAGAATAAATTCGAGGTCTCCAAGAAGAAACCACCCATGAAATAGAGCCGGCGATTCTCCTTCAAAATGGGGGGCAACGACGCCCGCAGGGAGAAGCGTCAATTCTGTCCCGAATAAGGGCGAGAACTGAGGTCCCGCGGTGCGTCCGTGTCCGTGGGGTTGACGAGAGAGAGGAAAAGGGGAGTAAAAAGAAGATGCTACTCTAAGGCATCTACGTGCTTCTCAAGCTTGCTCTTTCTATTGGCGGCCTTGTTTTTGTGAATGACTCCCTTGGCGGCAAGACGGTCCAGGTCGCCCTTCACGTCGTTGAGCAGGTCTTCGGCTTCTTCCTTGTCGTCCAGGGAGCGCAGCTCTTTGATCTTCGTGCGGACGCGGCTTTTCTGCGACTTGTTGCGCTTTTGGCGCTTCTCGTTCTGTCGCATGCGCTTCTTTGCGGATTCGTGTCGGGGCATGGTCTGGGGGAATGGAGGTAGGTGAGCAGAGAGTAGTGGTCAGTGGCGGTCAGGATTGCCTCGGACGCATCGCTCGAGCCGCCGGCGGGTTCCTGACGCCCGTAGAAGATTGTGCGAGTCGTCTCGGGGTTCAAAGATGTTTCTTTTGGATAACGGTTTAGAAACCGAAACCCCCGTGGTCCGTTCCTCACCAATAAGATTTGTTTTCTCCCTCCAGCCCCGACACTCAGGCTGCTCGGTGACAGGACTGGACCGGTGTTTCACGTCTTTAATATCCGACACTTGGCAGAAGAAGAGGTGTTATGTGGTCGTTCTTCGCGGACCTCATTCGAAACGTGGGCACCGAGCACACCATCGTCGTCATGGACGCGGAAGGGGTGGGCAAGACTCGGCGCTACCACGTCCGCCCGTCGCGCATGATTACGATGTGGGGCGGGAGCTTAGTCGGGGCCGGGCTCCTCGTGGCCCTTCTGGTCGTCTTTACACCGCTGCGCACCCAGATTCCGGGCTACGGAACGAAGGAAATGGAGGAGAACGCCCGCCTAAACACCCTCCGTGTGCAGGCGCTTCAGGATTCGCTCTCTGCCCAGCGGGACTACATTCAGCGCCTCCGTCGACTCATCACCGGTCGGGTCGACCCGGCGCCCCCCTCGGACGGGGCCCGTTCGGAATCTGGGCTAGGAGCTGAGACAGGAGCGCCGATGGGGCCGGAGCCGTCGACGGCCGGTAGAGGCACCGGGGAGGCTGCCCGCGAGGTCCACCAGCAACCGGCCTTCACGCCGAGCACCAGCTCGGCCGCCGCCGCGGATGCCCTTGTGGGGCTTTCGTTTCCGCTCTCGCCTCCGATCGCGAACGGGTTTCCCACCCGCGGCTTCGACGTAGAGACCGGGCACTACGGCATTGACGTAGCAGTGTCCGAGGGCGATTACGTTCGGTCCATCGGGGCCGGGTACGTCGTCTGGGCTGACTGGACGCAGGATGGCGGCTACACGATTGCGGTTCAGCATGCCGGTGGATACCTTTCAGTTTACAAACACAGCAAGCGCCTGCTCAAGCAACTGGGCGATCGGGTGACGGCGCAGGAGCCGCTCGCGGTGACCGGAAACACGGGCGCGGTGACGACCGGCCCGCACCTGCACTTTGAGCTCTGGCAGAATGGCCTTGCTCAGGGGCCGAACTCCTACATTGCAGGCTGGTAGCTGACGCCAGAGCGACGACCACATCCCCTTTGGACCTCTACCTTTCGCTAATGGGCCTCTTCGCCAACTCGCAAACGGACGACGCTTCATCCTCCATGGCTAACCAGACACGTACCGTTCAGGATCAGGTCAATCTCGTCGGGGAAGGCACCGTCTTTGAGGGAACCGTGCGAGCGGAAAGTGATGTCCGCGCCAGCGGCCGCATCGTGGGGACCCTTGAGGTCGATGGCAAAACAATGATCGCCGAAGAGGGGGAGGTCGAGGGGGAGATCATCGCGACCAATGTTGAGATTGCTGGTCAGGTACAGGGGGAAATTTACGTCGACGAGCGCCTCGTCCTCAAAAGCACCGCACAGGTGGACGGGACGATTGAGACGGATCGCTTGGTCGTGGAAGAGGGGGCGGAGTTTTCGGGCGAGTGCGAGATGGGCACGACCCTCTCCGAAAGCAAGGTGCCCTCTGGTGAGGAGAATTGGGGGCGCGACTCCGTGCCCTCCGAGCGATCTGGGGCTGAGGAGGCGGAGCCGTCCGGGGAAGCGACTGAGGCGTAGGCACGGGGCCGATCCGGGCCGTGCCGTCCAGGCCATCGGTGCACGCTGACAATGAATCATGCAGAAGACCAGGCTCCCGCTGAATCGGGCGAGTCATCGACCAACCACCCCGATGCTCCCCCGCCTGACCAAGAGAACTCCTTGGAGGGGGCGGGACCATGGAGAAGTGCCCTTCGTGACATTGCCCCGTATCTCGACCTGGGCTGGCGCCTTGCAGGGGTGGCCGCCTTTCCACCTCTCATCGGAGCGGGCATCGACGTGCAGTTCCAGACCACCCCCTGGGGGTTGTTCATCGGGGCCGCGATCGGCCTCGTGGGGGCCGGGCTCCAGCTCCGGCGGCTTCAGCAAGAATTTCGCTCCTGAACGTCGCAGCGGGCCGCCGTAACGAGCGCGTCAGATCCTGGAGCGCTCTCCGAGATTCTTTCATGCATGATTCACCGCTTCTCATAAGTCCTGCACTGCCCCGATGCGTAGCTTCAGTGTCAGTATAGGAAAGTCGATATAGGTGAAGCGGGGCATTTTCCCACACTGCTCGTTTGTCGACTGCATTGACCAACCGTCGGTACCACGATGACAACTGGGCTGTGGCTGGGCCTCGGAGGAGGGATTGCAACGGTGGGAATCCACGTCCTTGCTCGCGTGCTGACGCACTACGCGGCTCTGCGGGCATCGGATCGAAAAACGTTCCTGGTCATCGAGCTGGGCGGGCTCGGCGGACGAATGGGCTTCGTGTTCGTGGTGATGATTCTGGTTCTCCTGTACGCTCCGGTCCACGTACCGACGTACGTGGGGACCCTCCTCGGGCTGCTATTCGTGAGTATTGCCTCCGAGATTTGGATGATTGTTCGCCGGATGAGGCAAGATGGCCTCATGGCCTGAAGCCAACGGTTGCCACTCCGGCGCGCACGTGATCGCTGTTGCACAGATACAGACCTTATGATCGGTCGGGTTCGTCCTCTGCGAATTGTTGCCCTCCTCGTGCTGGGAATGAGTCTGGCACTACCCGCCGCGCCCGCAGAGGCGGCGGACGGAGAGGTGACTCTTGAGAGCATCGTCAACAATACCATCCTTGGACACGCCAAGGACGGCTACTACTTGAACTTCAAGCCGTTTGCGCAGGTCGAACTCCCGCGCATCATGATCGTCCGCACGGCGGACGGAGCACTGACCCTCGAAGCCTACGGAAGTACGAAGGGGCTTCTACAGAACGGACCGTACGGCCTCGCCGCCCATGGGGATGAGGGAGAGGGGCACGCCAGTCCAATCACAGGATCGGCGGAGCTTGCGGAAGCCATCGAGGCGAAAGAGCACCTCCACAGCGCAGCGGTCCGAACCAGTGGGGAAGTCGTCGCCGACCTCTCTATCTCTCGGCACCTTATCTTTGGGCTGCTGGCGATGCTCATCGTGCTGGGGATCTTTATTGCCCTGGCGCAACGCTACAAGAAGGCCCACGACCGCCCCGAGGCCCCTCAAGGCATCTTTCAGAATATGATGGAGGTGCTTGTCGTTTTCGTCCGCGACGAAATTGCGAAGCCCAACATTCCGGACGGAAAGTGGCGCACATTTCTGCCCTATCTGCTGACGGCGTTCTTTTTCATTCTCGTCGCCAATATTCTGGGGCTCGTGCCGTTTGCGGGGGCGGCGACGTCCAACATCGCGGTGACGGGGGTGATGGCCATCATGACATTCTCCATCGTGCTCCTCTACGGCTCGTCCGACTACTACAAGGAACTGCTGACGGGCCCACCGGACGCCCCGGTTCCCATTCGGATCATCCTGGTGCCCATTGAGATCATTGGTCTCGTGATGCGGCACCTCGCCCTCGCAATTCGTTTGTTTGCAAATATGATGGGCGGGTCGCTAATCATCTTCAGCCTCATCGGGCTGGTTTTCATGATGAACGTGATCATGGGGGAGGCGGCGGCCTGGTCGACCACCGTCATTAGCATAGGATTCACCGTCTTCATCTTGTTGCTTAAGCTGCTCGTTGCCTTCATTCAGGCGTACGTGTTCACAATTCTCTCGGCCCTCTTTATCGGGATGTCCGTAGAGGAACATCATTCTGCTGGTGAGGAGGAGACAGAGCCCGACGTCGGCCTTGACGGCCGGGTCGAGGAGCGCCTCGACGCTGTGGAAGACAAGATGGAGGAACGCGTACAGCCGACGACGGCCTAGCCCCGGGAGTGATTCCCGGAAAACGCCGTGAGGCTGCGTACCGATACGACCGCTGCATGACCACTTCGCATACTGTACACATCACACTCGGAGAAGAACACTATGGACCCCGCTGCTCTTGCATACCTCGCCGCCGGTCTCGGAGCCGGTATTTCTGCCGTTGGCGCCGCGATCGGAATTGGTCGACTGGCTAGCTCCTCGATGGACGGGGCGGCTCGCCAGCCCGAAGCCGCCGGAGACATTCGAGGCCTGATGATTGTCTCTGCCGGTCTCATTGAGGGTGTGGCCCTGTTTGCCCTCATTATTTGCCTCCTTTTGGTTCTCTTCGTCTAACGGCCATACTGAAACCGACCGAGAGGGCGCAAGTGCGGTTCACCCTGCACCGGGTCGGGCATGCCTGAAGACCCGGCGGGGGTAGGGTCCAGTGCTATGGTTCTCACGTCCCGGTTGGGAGAAGGCATTCGACTACCTGGTGCGCTTTTTCTAGCGCGATAGTTCAAAGAGAACAGGTCTTTGACGCAGCAGTCGCAGCTTTCCGATTCCCCCCTGAAGCTTTTTGGGCGGAGGCGAGAGGTACTGGCCTTCACGACACCGCACTTGTGTCCGCTCTCTACAGTTGGGCTCATCGTCCGGTTTTAAATTCATCGTCTGGTTCTTCGCTTGCTTATGGAGCTCGTCACCCCGTCGGTTGGACTCATTTTCTGGAAGACCGTCGCGTTCCTCATCTTCCTATATCTCCTCTACCGATTTGGGTGGGGGCCGATCACCGAGTCGCTGGAGGCGCGGGAGGAGGAAATTGAGCACTCCATCCAGCGGGCCGAAGAGGCCCTCGAAGAGGCCAAGGAGATACAGGCCGAGAATGAAAAGGCCCGTCGCGAGGCGGAGCAGAAGGCCCAAGAAATCCTTCGCGAGGCCCGCGACTCGGCCGAAGAACTCCGCGAGGAGGAGAAAGACAAGACGCGCCGTGAGATTCAGGAGATGAAGGAGCAGGCCCAGGCCGACATTGAGCGTGAAAAGCAGGCGGCACTCCAGGAGCTTCGAGACGAGGTGGCCGACCTCGCCATCGAGGCGGCCCAGAAAATCATCGAGAAAGACCTGGATGCCGACCGGCACCGTCAGCTCGTGGACGACGCCCTCGACGACTTTCCGACGAATTAGCGCCCGGAGAAGACGGCTCCGGCCCGCGCCCAACTCCTTATCCCGAATACCCGTATGAGCCAGCGCACGGTCACACGGCGGTACGCCGCCGCGCTATACGAAGAAGCCGACGCGAACGGTGTCCTCGAGGCCGTTGACGAGGATGTCCGGATGCTTCTTGAGAACCTTGACTCCAACCCCCCGCTGGTGAGGGTCTTCGAAAGTCCCGTGATCCCTCAGGACAAGAAGGACTCGATCATTCGCGAACTTCTGGACGATCGGGTCGAGGGCCTGACGATGCGGTTCCTGCGACTGCTGATTCGAAAGGACCGCGAGACGATAACGGAAAATATTCTTGATCAGTACCAGTCCCTCCGCGACGAGCAGCGTGGCATTGTCGACGCGGAGGTCACGGTGGCCCGCTCCCTGACCGATGAAGACCGTACGGCGCTGGTGGACGTGCTTGAAGAGAAAACAGGCAAGGAGATCCGCCTGCACCTACATGAGGATCCGGACCTGGTTGGGGGACTTGTGGTTCGAATCGGGGACCGAGTCTTCGACGCCAGTGTGCGCAGTCAGCTTAGCGCCCTCCACGATCGGCTCCGTGATACGACCCTCTCGGAAAATGCCCTTGACGACGTGGCGTAGCCGTCCGCGGCCCGCCACCGTCCCACTTGTTCTTCACGATTTGATCTCTCGACCCTTCCATGTCCAACGGTAGTATCCGACCCGACGAGGTCACCGACATTCTCCGCCGCGAACTTGGCGATTTTGAAACCAAGGCGGAAGAGTACGAGGCCGGAACCGTGCTTGAGGCCGGTGACGGCATCGCAACCCTTTACGGCCTGAGCAACGCCCAGGCCAGTGAGCTCGTGGAGTTTCCCGAGCAGGACGTGGAGGGCATGGTCCTCAACCTCGAGGAAGACAGCGTCGGCGTCATCCTGTTCGGGGACGTGGACGCGGTGAGTGAGGGCGACGAGGCGCGTCGCACCGGACGCATCGCATCGGTCGGCGTGAACGAGAACATGCTGGGCCGCGTCATCGACCCGCTGGGGCGCCCGCTCGACGGTAAGGGGCCCATCGAGGGGGAGAAGACAGTCCTT
Organism: Salinibacter grassmerensis; assembly: GCF_947077765.1. NCBI lineage: Bacteria > Pseudomonadati > Rhodothermota > Rhodothermia > Rhodothermales > Salinibacteraceae > Salinibacter > Salinibacter grassmerensis. Next base: position 944,845 of record NZ_CAMTTF010000001.1, read on the forward strand.
CCGCTGGAGCGAAAGGCGCCCGGTGTGATCTACCGGGAGCCAGTCGAGGAGCCCCTGCAGACGGGCATCAAGGCGATCGACTCGATGATCCCGGTCGGGCGCGGCCAGCGGGAGCTGGTCATCGGGGACCGTCAGACCGGAAAGACGGCGGTCCTAACCGACACCATCATCAACCAGAAGAAGACCCACCAGGAGGGCACGAACAGCGGCGATCCCGTTTACAGCGTCTACGTGGCCGTCGGCCAAAAGGACTCGACGGTGGCGCAGGTGCAGCGCGACCTGGAGCGCAACGGCGCGCTGGAGCATACGGTGATCGTGAACGCCTCCGCCTCCATGCCGACGCCCCTGCAGTACGTCGCTCCGTTCGCCGGGGCCTGCATCGGTGAATACTTCCGCGACACGGGGCGGGACTCGCTCGTGTGCTTCGACGATCTCTCGAAGCAGGCCGTGGCCTACCGCGAGCTGTCGCTTCTGCTGCGCCGCCCGCCCGGCCGTGAAGCCTATCCGGGCGATATCTTTTACCTCCACAGCCGCCTGCTCGAGCGGGCCGCCAAGATCATCAGCGATGAGGAGGTGGCGTCCCAGATGAACGGGCTCCCCGACACGCTCGAGGACAAGGTGGAAGGCGGGGGATCGCTCACGGCGCTGCCGGTGATCGAGACGCAGGCCGGCGACGTGTCCGCCTACATCCCGACGAACGTTATCTCGATTACCGACGGCCAGATCTACCTGGAGACCGACCTCTTTAACGCAGGCATCCGGCCGGCCATCGACGTGGGGGGATCGGTCTCTCGCGTGGGCGGCTCGGCGCAGGTGGACGCAATGAAGGATGTGGCCGGCACGCTCCGAATCGACCTTTCGCAGTACCGGGAGCTGGAGGCCTTCGCCAAGTTTGGGTCCGACCTCGACCCTTCCACACAGCGTCAGCTCAACCGGGGCGAGCGGCTCGTCGAGATTCTGAACCAGGATCAGTTCTCGCCGGTGCCGGTGGAGGAACAGGTTGCCATCATCTACGCGGCCATCAACGGCCACCTCGACGACGTGCCGGTCGACGACATCGGGGACTTCGAGGAGGAATACCTGGAGCGACTGCGCCTTCGCCACGAAGACGTGTTTGCTGAGGTGCGCGAGACCGAAGAGCTCACCGACACGGCCGAAGAAACCTTTGAGGAGGTCGCCGCGGACCTGGCCGACGTCTACGCCGAGGAGGAAGAGGAAGACGAAGAAGACGTGCTCGCGGACGAAGGCGCAACGGCGTGACCCTCGGCTGAGCCCTTCAGTGCCTGGCGGTTCGGCCCAACCGGTGTTTGGCGAGCCCGCAGCCTCGGCTGTGGAAGAGGCATTCCCACCGCCGGTTGGCCGTTCTCACTCCCACTCCTGCCCGATGATCCCCCTGCCTGATCCATGGCGAACCTTCGCGACATTCGGAACCGGATCGACTCGATCGAAAACACCAAGCAGGTGACCCGGGCCATGAAGATGGTGGCGGCCGCAAAGCTGCGGCGGGCCCAGGAGAAGATCTTCCGGGCGCGGCCCTACGCGTACAAGATTGGGGAGCTGACCAATCACCTCAAGCAGAAGCTTGATCCTACGGCCCACCCGTTCTTCCAGGCGCCCGATGAGTCCTCTGGTGCCCTGGTCATCGTGATCACGGCCGACCGCGGGCTGTGCGGATCCTTCAACAGCGACGCCATCAAGACTGCGGAGCACCTGATTGAGACCTCCTACGCGGAGACGCAGGCGGCCGACGACCTGTTTCTCTTGTGTGTGGGGAAGAAGGGGCATAAGCACTTCCAGAAGCGTGACCACCGCCTCGTCGGAGACTACAGAGGCGTCTTCGACAGTCTCAATTTCGACCTGGCACAGGAGATTGTTGAGGACGCCGTGGAGGGCTTCGAGCGCGGCATCTGGAGCGAGGTGAAGGTTGTCTATAACGAGTTCAAGAACACCATCGTCCAGAATCAAATTGTGGAGCCCCTGCTCCCCATTCCGGAAGAGCGGTTCGAGACGCCGGTGATGGAGGAAGAGGCCGACGGGTTCGACCTTCCGGAGAACGGCCGGGCCATCGATTACGTCTTTGAGCCGGGGGCGCCCGAGCTACTCGACGAACTCGTGCCACGCTACCTGTACTACCAGGTGTGGCGGGCGCTTCTGGAGTCGAACGCGGCCGAGCAGGGGGCACGGATGGTGGCGATGGACAACGCGACGTCCAATGCCGAGGAGCTGATCGAGGACCTTACCCTTGAGTACAACCGGGCCCGGCAGAGTGCCATCACCCGCGAGTTGCTGGACATCACCAGTGGGGCGGAGGCCCTTGAAGAGTCCAGGTAGGGAGGAAGTGCGGGCACACCACCCGTCTGCGGCGGGGCTGCCGCACCCGTGCAACATTGTCCGCGGCGCACCATACTACAACGGTAGAAGACGGAGAGGTGGCCGAGCGGTCGAAGGCGCTCCCCTGCTAAGGGAGTAAACGGTGATGAGCCGTTTCGGGGGTTCGAATCCCCCCCTCTCCGCTGTCCGCGCCGGTCCCGATCCTGTCGGGACGGGCCTTTTCTTTTTCGGGCCTTCTTCGTTCTGCGTGGGCTCGCTCCTCACGATGACCCTCTTTGATGGCCGAGTCTATGTCCAGCCGTCCCACCGTTGCCATCGCCGGAGCCACGGGCTTCGTGGGAACGGCGCTGCGGGAAGCGCTACGGGACGAGTACGACGTTGTCGGGCTCACGCGGTCGCCGGTACGGGCCCGTGCCAATGCGGGCTCAGGCTCCGATGAGGAATGGCGGCACGCCGACCTCTTCGACCCCTACGCGGTGCAGGATGGGCTGGAGGGGGCCGACTACGCCATCTACCTCGTCCACTCCATGCTCCCGTCGTCCCGGCTTACGCAGGGACAGGTGGCTGACCTCGACCTCCTGCAGGCCGATAACTTTGCACGGGCGGCCGAAGCGGAAGGCGTCGAGCAGATTCTCTACCTCGGGGCGCTCATCCCGGATGACAAGAGCCCCCTGCCGTCTCCGCTCCGTCGCCGGCTTGAGATGGAGCAGGTCCTCGGCTCCACGTCCGTTCCCCTCACGACGCTCCGGGCCGGCCTGATTGTGGGCGCGGGCGGCACGTGGCTGAGCATGCTGCTGAACCTCGTCCGGCGGCTCCCCGTCATGGTCCTGCCGTCCTGGACCCGGGCCGAGACCCAACCCATTGCCCTGCGCGACGCGGTGCGGGGACTGAAGAAAAGCCTGGGCAATCCGCGGACCTACGAGGCCACTTATGACGTGGGCGGGCCCGAGGCGATGAGCTACCACGAGATGCTGCTGCGCACCGCCGATGTGCTGGGGCTCCAGCGCCGCACCACGACGGTGCCGATGGAGTCGCCCCGCCTCTCGAAGCTCTGGGTGTGGCTCTTCGGAAGCGTGCCCTGGGCCCTCGTGACGCCCGTGATCGACAGCCTGCGGTTTCAGACGCGCATCCAATCGAACGAAATGCACCGATGGCTCCAACGCGACGCCCTGTCGTTTGAGGGGGCCCTGGAGGCCTCGGTCGACGACCGCGGGCATCCCCTGCCCAACCCGCGAGACGATCTGCGAGAGCGAGAAGACGCCGTGATCCGCGACCAGAGTGTGGTCCGTTCGGTGCAGCGCATGCCGTGTCCCCCAGAGTTTACGGCGCGGGACGTGGCCGACGAGTACATGCGATGGTTGCCCCGCCTGGGATGGCCTATGCTTCAAGTCGACGTAGAGCAGGAGCGGATGGCGCGCTTCGAGCTGCGTCCCGTAGGAACCCTCCTCAAGCTCCGGTTTGCGGCCGACCGCAGTCCGGAGGGGCGACAGCTCTTCTTCGTGACCGGCGGGTTGCTGGCGAAAGGCGAAGGCGAGCGCTCCGGACGGCTTGAATTTCGGAAGGTGCTGGGAGGGAGGGCCGTTCTGGCCGCCATCCACGACTTTTCGCCTCGGCTGCCGTGGTACGTCTACAACAGCACGCAGGCGCTCGCCCACCTCGTGGTGATGTGGGGCTTTGGGCAGCACCTGGAGCGCCTCACGCACCGGCAGTCCGAGACGGCGTCCGTCTCGTCCGCCCTCCACGGGCCTTCCTCGTAGGCCTCGTCCGCTCTGCTCTGTTCCACGAACCCTGTCTCGCCCGATCCGGTCGGGCCGTTTTGCCCTTCGATGTCCACCTTTGCCGACGCGCCGTTTACCGAAGACCAGGAAGAGGCGTACGACCAAGTCTACGACCGCCTTGCGCGGGGGGAGCGGTTTACGGGGCTGCGTGGGTACGCAGGCACCGGGAAAACGTATCTTGTGAGTCGCCTCGTGGAGCAGTTGCTGGACGAGGACTGCACGGTGACCGTCTGTGCCCCGACCCACAAGGCGGTACAGGTGCTGAGCGACGAACTCGGCGACGCCCCTGTGCAGATGCAGACGCTCCACTCCTTCCTGGGCCTTCGGCTGCGGCCGAAGGACGACGGGGAGTACGAACTGGTGGCCGAGGAGGAGCGCGACTTCGCCGAAGGGGTGGTCATCATCGACGAGGCGTCCATGATTGGCCGTGAGGAGTGGTCGCACATCCAGGATGCGCCCTTCTGGGTGCAATGGCTCTTCGTGGGCGACCCGGCGCAGCTGCCCCCGGTGAACGAGGACCCGTCGCCCGCGCTCGACGTGCCGGGCCCCACCCTGGAAACCATTCATCGCCAGGCGGCCGACAACCCGATCCTCGAACTCGCGACCAAAATCCGCACCGGGGCCGACGGCCGCTTTGGGAGCACCTTCGAGGACGGGAAGGGCGTGGCTGTCACGCGCAACCGGGACGAATTCCTGGACAGTATCCTCCGGGCCTTCGACGCCGACGCGTTCGCGGAGGACGCGACCCATGCTCGTGTGCTCGCCTACCGCAACAAGACAGTGCGCCGCTACAACCGCGAGATCCGTGCCGAGCGGTACGGGGCGGACGCGGATCGCTTCGTGGAAGGGGAGTGGCTGGTCGGCACCGAAACTTGGTACTACGATGGGGCGCAGCGATTGACCAACAGCGAAGAAGTGCGCGTTAAGCGGGCGGACGTTGAGACGTTTGAGGCCGACGATCAGAGCGAGTGGACCGTCTGGGAACTGAAGGTGCGCACACCGGGGCGCGGCCTCACGCGCACGATCCAGGTGCTGCACGAGGACGAACGGGACCGATACGAGAACGACCTGGAACGGCGGCGCGCCAAGGCCGAGGACGATCCCTCCAAGTGGGATCGGTTTTTCGAGCTCCGCGAGCGCTTCGCCCGTGTCGACTACGCGTACGCCACGACCGTACACCGGGCGCAAGGGTCCACCTACGACACCGTGTTCGTGGACCACCGCGACCTGCGTGTGTGTCGGGGCGAAGAGCGCGGGGCACTTCTCTACGTGGCCGTCACGCGCCCCTCCCGGCGGCTTGCACTGCTCGTGTAAGGGCCGCTACTCAGAAGCACTTAGGTCGGGTGAAGCATCCTCAACGGTGGAAGCATATGCGGCGGGCGCTCCACGTCGGGGCCGTGGGGTCTCGTCGTAGAGTGGCGATACGTGATCCTGGGGCTGTCGCCTGCCGTGCTATCGGTCACGGGGACCGTAGCCTGGTATCAGCGGGGGCGGACGAGAGCCCCCACTGAAGCCGTCCCTGCTGCCACAGAGGAGAACACGCGGCCCGTCGCAATGCCGAAGGACCGCCGAGCCCAGACGGACACGCCCTCACTACCGCCACGCCCCTGACGGGGGCGTTTCGTAAGATACAGCGACCCGTGGTGGGGCCTCCTTACTCTGAGGGGCGCTCCGCGGCGGCCGCGACCTCCGTCCACACGCGGAGCAGATTCTCCCCGAGGATCTGCTGAATCTCCGTGTCTGAGTAGCCGCGGCGGAGGAGCTCAGCGACGAGGGCGGGGTAGCCGGAGGCGTCCTGCAGGCCCTCCGGCAGCACAAAAACGCCGTCAAAGTCGGAGCCGAGGCCGACGTGTTCGGTGCCCACGAGGTCCACGGCGTGGTCGATGTGGTCGGCCACGTCCTGCACGGTGCCGATCGGGTGCTCGCGGCGGGTCCGTTGTTCGTAGACGACTGCCTCGCGCGAGTCCTCTGCCCAGCCCATCGCGTCGATGTGGGCATTCATGCGGTTGCGAATGGGATCGTCCCGGTCCTGGTACGCAGTGCGGAGGAAGGAGGAGCCGAATGTGATCATCACGACCCCGCCGGTGCCGGCAATCTCCCTGATCAGGTTGTCACTCACGTTCCGCTTCCAGCCGGGCGTAAAGTGGCGACACGAAGAGTGGGACGCGACGACTGGGGCGTTCGACTGTTCGATGGCGTCGATGGCCGTGGCGTCGGTGACGTGGGAGACATCTACCATGATGCCGAGCCGATTCATTTCCGCTACCACCCGCTCCCCGAACGGACTCAGCCCATTCCACCGTGGCTCAGAGTCGTCGTAGGAGGAGTCCCCGAGGCGATTGTGCGTGCCATGCGTGAGGGTGATGTATCGGACGCCCCGATCGTAGAAGTGCTCTACGTTGTCGAGCTCGCCGCCGAGGCCGGCGCCGTTTTCCATCCCCAAAGGAAGAGCTACGGCCTCCGTCTTGGAAATCTGGCGCACGTCGTCCGGCGAGGTTGCCAGCGCAAACTTGGCGGGGTGCGCCGCCGCAATCTCTTCCACTAAGTCGATAAGGGCATCGGCCCGGTTCGTCGCGGCGGCGGGGTTGCTCTGCAGGTACGTGGGGATGTAGATCGACATGAAGGGCGCGTCGAGGCCGCCGGCCCGGGCTCGTGGATAGTCGAAGTCGCCCCCCACCGTAGAGTCGGCCGGATTCTCGTAGAAGTCGTTCAGGCGGTAGGGAAGGTCGACGTGGCCGTCCACCAGGAGGGAGGCCTGGACGAGACGATCGGCCCGGGCGTCGATCGAGGCGGCTGGCTGCGCCTGCGAGACCCGGCTCCCCATCAGAAGAAGCACGAAGGAGACGACGATCAAGGAAGAGGTCGGGGCCGGCACGACGAAGGCGGGGGCGAGAGAGGAATTTTCCGAAGATAGGAGGACAGGGAGCGCAGGGGCTCAACCACGCGGGACAGGGGTCGGCAGGCGCTCGCGCAGGGTCGTCAGGTACGACGGGGTGTCGAGGAGCCGTGGGCCGTACCACGAGAAGGGCTGTCCGTCCACGATCTCGATCGTCGTATCGGGGAGTGCCTCGCGGAGGTCGGCCGTGAATTCGTCCTTTTCGTGGAAGGGGAAGGGCTCACTGGAACAGAGAACGACGTCGAGGTCCTGCTCGGCAAGTTCGTCGATTGTCACCTCCGGGTACCGGGTCTGATCGCCGTAGGCGTTCTTGAGGCCGCCCCAGTGCATCACGTCGTGAATGAATGTATCGCTCCCGACGGTCATGTAGGGGTCGCGCCAGATGAGATAGGCGGCACGAAGGGAGTCAAAATCGGGCAGGGACTCGAAGCGGGAAATGATCTTGCCAACCAGAGTGGACGTCTGGTCCGACGTTCCGGTAAGCGTCCCCACCGTCCGGACCATGCCGAGCGCCTCCTCGACAGTCTTGACCTCGGTGACGAATACGGGTGCAATTTCGTCGAGCGTCCCGACGTCCTCAGCTGTGTTTTCCTCGTGGTTGGCGAGAATGAGGTCCGGGTCTAGGCTACGGACGGTGTCGAAATCGACCTGCTTCGTGCCGCCGACGATGGTTTTCTCCGAGCGCCAGTGTTCGGGCCGCTCACAGAAGCGGGTGATGCCGACAACCTCTTCCGCCAGGCCCAGGTGCGCCAGCAACTCGGTCTGGCTGGGCACCAGGGAGAGGATCCGGTGGGGCCGGTGGTCGAGCGCGATGGTGTGACCGCGGGCGTCGGTGGCAGTAGGCATTGAGAAAATAGGCTGTGGAAAGACTGGATCCCTCAAAACGACGGGCTGAGCCAGGTTGGTTCCTGGATGAAGGAATCGTTTTGGAGTCTGGGACGTGTGGCCGGTCCACATCCACTGACCAAGTTGTCCTATCTATGTCCCTTCCCACCGAGCCCATTGGCAGCATTCCCCGGCCCGAAGAGGTCATCGAGGGACTGGAGGCGTACCGACGTGGCGACCTGAGCCAGGACGCCCTAGACCGAATTGCCGACCGCGCCCTGCGGGCCACCGTCGGCGCGTTCGAAGACACGGGCTCCCCCGTCATCACGGACGGGGAGCAGGCCAAGCCCAGCTTCCTGACCTATCCGATTGAGGGGGCCGACAACGTCGCGCCCGGCGGTGTCGAGATTCCGTTCGAGGCGGGACACACCCGCACCCTGCCCCGGCTCACCGAGGGGCCCCTCCGCTACGAGACCTACGCGGCAGAGTACCTGGAGCGGGCACAGGCCTACGCGAGTGTGCCGGTGAAGCAGAGCGTCATCTCAGCCTCCGCCCTCAGTTTCCTCTACCCGGACGACGGCCTCGACGGGTACTCACGGGAGGCGTTTCTTGAGGACCTCGTCGATGAGGTGGAGACCGACATTCGCCAATGCCTCGACGCCGGTGCGCACGCCGTCCAGATTGACTTTACGGAGGGCCGCCTCGCGGTGAAACTCGATCCTTCGAAGGAACTGCTTCGCGAGTTTGTGGCGCTTAACAACCGTGTCCTCGACCGTTTTTCCGACGAGGCGCGCCAACGGATCGGCGTTCACACCTGTCCGGGGGGCGATAAGGACTCGACCCACAGTGCCGACGTGGACTACGCGGAGCTTCTGCCCCTGCTTTTCGACCTGAACGTGGGGCGCTTCTACATGCAGTTTGCCAGTGAGGACGAGCCCGAGCGCGTGCTCGACACTGTGCGCGAGCACAGCACGGACGACCAGACGATTTTCCTCGGCGTGACCGACGTGACCCGTCCGCGTGTGGAATCGCCCGGGGAGGTCTGTGACACGATCGTACAGGCGGCGGAGCATCTTGCGCCGGAGCGGCTCGGGACCACCGATGACTGTGGCTTTTCGCCGTTCGGGGACGACCGGTCCACCGCCCGACGTACTGCGTTCGACAAGATCGAAGCGCGAGTGGAGGGGACGAGGCGGGCACGGCAGACGCTCGGGCTCTCGGTGTAACTCACCCCGATCGTGCCAGTGCGTCCGGCAGACGCTCGGGCAGACCGCCGAAGCTGCCGTTGCTCATGAGGAGAGCCACGTCGCCGGGCTGGAGCGTGTCTGTGAGAGTGGGAAGCACGGCGTCGACGTCCTCGAACACCTCAGCGGGAATGCCGCGGTCGCGGATCGTGTGGGCCACGGCCGTCGGGTCGAGCATCGCGTCGGTGTCGTCGTTGTGGCGCACCGGCGGGGCCTTCAGAAACACGCGGTCGGCGGCGTCGAAGGCGGTCCCGTAGGCGGCCTCGAAGCGCTTGCGCCGGCTCGTGTTGGACCGGGGCTCGAAGATGGCGACGAGCCGCCGGTCCGGATGGGCCGTGCGGAGGGCCTCCACGGTGGCCTCGACGGCAGTGGGGTGATGGGCGAAGTCGTCCACCACGAGTACGTCGTTGGGGCGGCCGCGGACCTGTTGTCGCCGCTTCATGCCCCCGAACGATTCGAGCCCCGCCGCTATGGTGGACGGAGATACGCCTTCTCGATGAGCGAGCAGGGCGGCCGCCAGCGCGTTTTGCACGTTGTGACGCCCAGGGAGGGGAAGGTGCACGTCTTCACTGTGCCGGCCCATGCGCAGGGTGAACGACAGGCCGCGTCCGGTGGGCGTCAGGGCCTCGGCACGAATGTCGTTTGGGGGGCCGAGCCCGTAGGTCTGGACCGAGGCACTGGTGTGGTCGGCGAGGGCCCGCACGGCAGGGAGGTCGCCGCAAAGCGCCAATTGTCCGTCGCGGGGGAGGCGGCCGACGAAGTCCTCGAAGGCCCCTCGATAATCGTCCCGGTCGACAAAAATGTCCGCGTGGTCGAACTCCAGAGAGGTGACGATTGCCGACTGAGGGCGATAGTGCAAAAACTTGGACCGCTTGTCGAAGTAGGCACTGTCGTACTCGTCGCCCTCCACCACGAAGGGAGCGTCCGAGCCGAGTGCGTAGCTCTGCTCCGTGTCCTCCATGACCCCTCCGATGAGGAATCCGGGGTCGATGCCGGCGTGACGGAGCAGGTGCACGAGCAGGCCTGTGGTAGTGGTTTTTCCGTGCGTGCCGGCCACGACGAGGGGGCGCCGGTCCCGCAGAAAGTGATGGGCGAGGGCCTCCGGAAACGATTGCTGCGGGAGGCGCTCCTCGCGGGCAACGGCGGCCTCCGGATGGGTCGGGGTGCAGGCGTTGCCCACGACCGTCAGGTCAGGAGGGGGCGCGAGGTGCGACGGGGCGTAGCCCTCGTGGACCGGAATGCCGCGCTCGGCGAGATGGGTGCTCATGGGCGGGTACACACCGTCGTCGCTTCCCCGCACGTCAAGCCCAGCCTGGTGGAAGAGGCCGGCCAGGGCGCCCATGCCCGTCCCGCAGATGCCAATGAGGTGAACCTCCTCGATCTGGGCGGGCGGCGGCACGTCGGGGCGTGAAAACTGGCGGAGCGACGCGTCCGGCAGGTCGTCGATGGGGCGAGGCATACGGCGCTACATCATGGGCGGTCGGTGGGGCTACTCCTCCGACGGAGACTCCGACGAGGACCGCCGCGCCATTTCGGCGGCCACCTGCGATTCCGTCTCGGCGGTGGTGTCGTCCTGCAGAACGGTCTCACTCGATTCCTCCGACTCGGCGTTGTCGGGGGCCTCCAACGCCTCGTCGGAGACCATGCCCAGCTCACGGGCTCGCTTGAACCACTGTTTGCGGGCGAGGGCCTGCATGTCCTCCACAGAGTCGGCCTCGTCCACGATCTCGAGTCCGAGAAGCGTTTCGACCACGTCCTCCATCGTCACGACCCCCGCCACGCCGCCGTACTCGTCCACCACGAGCGCGATGTGCTCCAGGCGGTCGAGCAGGCGTTCCAACAGGTCGGGCAGGGCCAGGGTCTCGTGCACCACCAGAATGTCACGGGAGATCTCCGAGAGGGACACGTCAAATTCCTCCTGGGCGGCCCGGAGCAGCATCTCGTCCTTCAGCACGTAGCCGGTGATGTCGTCCGGGTCGTCGTCGTAGACCGGAATGCGGGAGAATCGGAACTCGTCGTGCTCCTCCACCATGTCGCCGATCGTCCTGTGCTCCGGCATCTGGAAGATGACGGTGCGGGGGGTCATCACATCCTTCACCCGCAGGGAGTTGAAGCGGAAGAGATTCCGCAGGATGCGGGACTCCTTCTCTTCAAAGACGCCTTCTTCCTCCCCCAGCTCGGCCATCGCCGTAAACTCCTCGCGGCTGAAGGCGGCCTCGTCCTCGTCCTGCGAGAGCAGGTATGTGAGGCCCTGCGACAGCTTTACGAGGGGCCACATCACGATGATTGTCACCGTGAGTAGACGAACGAGCACGGGGGTAAGCGTTCTCCAGTAGACGGCCCCGAGCGTCTTCGGGATGATCTCCGACAAGACGAGAATGAGAAGGGTGAGGATGCCCGCGATGATGCCCGTGTAGGCCTCCCCAAAGACGACGGCAGCCTGCGCGCCCACGCCCGCCGCGCCCACCGTGTGGGCGATTGTGTTGAGGCTCAGAATGGCCGCCAGCGGGCGGTCGACGTTCTCCTTGAACTGGTGCAGCCGCTTGCCGACCGTGCCCCCCTCGCGCTCCAGCGCCGCCACGTATGAGGGCGTCACGCTCAGCAAGACGGCCTCCATCACGGAGCACAGGAAAGAGACCCCGATCGCCAGCGCAACGTAGAGGAGAAGTAATCCCATTCGCGATCAACGGAGCTCTCGAGAACAGTCAGGTGGGCAGGGCCGAAAGAACGGATCCACCCGGGCGTCCGCAAAGTACCCGAGGCATTCTTCGGGTCATGTTGCAAACGGACCCCTCATAAATGCGGATGGTTTCCTTCGGTTTCTTCGATGAGGCAAGAGCGGTGGACGTGAGGCCGGGGAACTCCAGGTCCTCGCGACGGCTCCCACGCGGCAACGCAAGTGCAATGCGCGATTTTTGTGCGTGCGTCCGGGCTGACGGAGGAGCCTCCCGCACCCGATGTGTCCGTGAGGAAGGGAAGGGTTCGTTCCCCTCCCCATCACGTCTTGGAGGGGCGATCCGTTTGCGGCGTCGAGGGGTCGCTTGACGGGGCCCCATCGCCGGGAGAGCTGTCATCGAGCAGGCTGTCGGTCACGACCGTCTCGCTGACGATTGAGGCGTCGTCCGAACTGCCGCCGAAGGCTGTCGTCAGGCGCAGGCTTGCGGAATCAAACACCGAGTACATCACGGGCACGATGACGAGGGTGAGAAACGTGGCAAAGGTGAGCCCCGAGATGATGGCCGTCCCCATCGGTCCCCAGAACTGTGTGTTTTCACTTCCGAACTGGAAGTTCGGGGCGAAGTCGGCCAGCAGGCCCACGAAGTCGATGTTGATGCCGAAGGTAAGCGGAACGAGGCCGAGAATGGTCGTGAGGGCCGTGAGTAGCACCGGGCGCAGGCGCGTCGCGCCGCCCTCGATGATGGCCTCCTGTTTGTCCTGGCCGCGCCCACGGAGCTGCATGATGTAGTCGACCAGCACAATATTGTTGTTCACCACGATGCCGGCCAGGGCAATGATGCCGATAAACGTGAAGAGGTTGAACGGCGTGCGCGTGAGAATAAGGCCCAGCAGAACACCGATCATGCTCAGGCCCACGGCGACCATGATGATGAACGGGGCGCTGATCGAGTTAAACTCCACGATGAGGATCAGCAAAATCAGGGAGGCCCCGATCAGGAGTGCCGTCGTGAGGAAGCCGAAGGACTCCTGCTGGTCCTCGTTGCCCCCTGTGTACTCCATCGTGTAGCCCTGAGGCAGGCCCTGACGGTATTCTGAGAGTTCGTCTTGTACGCGGGTCAGCACCTCTGGGCCGTTGTAGCCGGGACCGGCGGCGCCGGAAACGGTCACCACCCGGTTCTGGTCGATTCGGGTGATGGACCCGAAGCCGGTGCCCTCCTCAATGTTGGCCACCGAGGTGAGGGGAATCTGTTGGCCGCGGGGGTTGGTCACGGTCAGGCTTCCAAGGCTCTCGATGCTCTGTCGGTCCTGCTCGCGGAGGCGTACGGTAATGTCGTACTCGTCCTCCCCGCTGCGATAAGTGTCGGCCTCCGTGCCCTGGATGGCGGTCCGCACCGTCCGGGCGATCTGGCTCGTCGAGAGGCCATATTCCGCCGCCTGGGCACGGTCCACGTCGACCTGCACCTCGGGCCGTCCGGTGTTCAGGTTGTCGGTGACGTCGACGAGGCCGGGAAGGCGTCCGCTCTGGGCCGCGTCCGTAAGCTGGCGTTTTACCTCGTTCGAGATCTGAACAATCCGCTCAAACTCCGGCCCCGAAATTTCAATGTTGACCGGGGGGCCGGTCGGGGGGCCCTGCTCCTGCTGCGTAAATTCAATCTCAGTGCCCGGGATGCCCTGCAGCTGGGCGCGCAGCTTTTCCAGGGTGCGGGTCGACGACTCGGGCCGTTCGGCGTAGTCCACCATGTTGAGCGAGACCCGCGAGCGTTCGGGCTGCTGGGCCCCACCGCCGAACTGAGCGTCCCCGCCCACCCCCACATTCATCAAGAGATTTTCGATGTTGGCCTCCGAGTCCGGATTCTGATCCAGCAGTTTCAGGATGCGGTCCCCCATCGTTTGTGCGACGCGGTTGGAGGCTTCGATGTTGGTGCCCAGCGGCGCCTCAGCCGTAATTTGCACCCGGTTCGGGTCCGTGTCGGGAAAGAACGCTTGGCCGGTGGGGGCGACAAGGTAGAGCCCGGCGATGAGCACGAGGCCGCCGAGCGAGCTATTCAACAGCGCCGCCCGGGTATCCGTGAGCAGAAGGCGGTCGCGGGCGTTGAAGAGGGCCCCGAGGAGGCCCACCCCCACGATGAACACAGGGGCCGCCGCCAGGCGAAAAATGGTGCCGGGGCCAATGCCACCGGCGAGGTAGTTAAGCCCGAGCACGAGGAGCATCACGGCGAGGAGACCAGCGCCCCCCTTTACGCTCGTCCAACCGCCCAGGTAGATGCTTTCGAGGGTGTGTATCAGAACGCCGAGGGCGCCAAGGGCCGCCAGCACGCCGCCGGGCACGAGCAGCAGCATGCCGGCCGTCTGGCCGGCCACCATCGTGATCAGGCCGCCCCCGGCGGCCAGCAGCCCGCCCCCTGCGAGGGCCGAGAGCGCGCCTGTGTTGCGCAGGAAGGCGTACGGAACCGAGTAGTCGCGCTCCAGCATCCGCTGAAGGTAGCTGCGGTACCAGCGGATCAGGCTTGGCAGGCCGCTCTCGACGAACCGGTCGCCGATGGGGGACATGACGTAGACGTGCAGCAGGTAGAGCGCCGGAACCGCTGTCGCGACCACGACGAGGGTCTTCCAGTTCGCGATGCCGAGGGTCACGCCGAGGAGCAGAATGAGGCCCACACCGCCGTAGCGTGCCAGGGCAGGCCACCCCGACGCGGTCTCATCGCCATCTGAGCGGCCCTTCACCTCTACAAAGAAGCCCGTAATAACCGGGTTGATGATGAGGGCCACGAACAGCGAACTCGTAAGCGTGATGATGAGCGTGAGGGGCATGTAGCTCATGAACTCCCCAATAATGCCGGGCCAGAGAAGCATCGGCGCGAAGGCCGAGACCGTCGTGGCGGTGGCGGCAACCACCGGGCCCCCAACCTCGGCGGTGCCCAGGCGGGCGGACTCCCATCGTGAATAGCCCTGCTCCCGGAAGCGGTAGATGTTCTCGATCACCACCACCGCGTTGTCCACCAGCATCCCCAGTGCGATGATGAGGGAGAAGAGGATGATGAAGTTGAGGGTGTAGCCCAGCGCCTGAAAAACAAGGAAGCTGGTGAACATGGACAACGGAATGGCGATGCCCACGAGCGTGGCGTTGCGCACTCCTAGGAAGAACAGCAGGACAGCGATTACGAAGATAAGTCCGCTGATGATGTTGTTCTCCAAGTCTGTCACCAGCGACTGTACGTTTTCACTCTGATCGCCCGTGAGCAATACCTCCGTTCCGCTGGGAAAGCTGAACGCATCGAGGGTCGACTTCACCGCGTCGGAGGTCTCCAGAATGTTGGCGCCGGGCCGCTTCGTGACGTTCAGCGAGATGACTTGAGCCGTGCGCTGCTCCGAGGTGGGCACAGACACGGTTTCGCCGTCCGCGCCCTCCTGCTTCAAGACACGGAGGCGCGAATACGACGTGCGGTCCTTGAATCCGAAAATCACGTCCGCGACGTCCTTCACCTGCACGGTGCGACCATTCGCGGTGGTCTTGACCACCAGTTCTTCGATCTGCTGGGCAGGCTGGTCGAACTGGCCGTCAACCCGAACGAGGTAGTTCAGGCGGTTCACGTCGATGGAGCCGCCCGGAATGTTTGTGTTCTCCTGCTGGATGGTGTTCACCAGACTGTTGAAGGAGACGTTGTAGTTCTTGAGGGCCGCCAGGTCCACATTCACCTGCACCTCGCGCGCGAGCCCCCCAATCAGGTTGGCCTCCAGCACGCTGGAAATGCCTTCGAGATCGTCCTGCAGGTCCTCGGCCACGGTCTTCAGCCGCGCCAGCGAATAGGTCCCCGAGAGGTTGACCGTCATGATGGGAAACTGGTCGGTGTTGATCTCGTCGACCAGCGGCTCCTCCACTGCCTCGGGCAGGTCGGGCTGGGCGCGGTCCACGGCCCGGTTCACCTCCTGATAGGCCTTGTCCGTGTTCACGTCCGGCGTAAACTCGACGACGATTGAGGAGACCCCCTCTGAGGAGGTGGAGTTCATCTCGTCGATGCCGTTGATGGAGCTGATTTCCTGCTCCACCACCTGGGAGACGGTCGACTCCACATCGCTCGGACTAGCGCCCGGGTAGACCGACGTCACGACGATCTGCGGGAACTCGATCGACGGGTTGGACTCCTTCGGGATTGTGAGGTAGCTTGCCAGGCCGCCGACCGCCAGGATCAGTGTGAAGACGGCGATCGCCGTGCGGTACTTGATCGAGAGGTTGGTGATCTTCATCGCGGAGGGGGCGGATGGTACAAGGCAGAGTGTCTATCGGCGCGTGGGGGACGAGCCAGCAGGAGCGATCCCGGGCGTTCGCTGTGAGGGACGGGACGCCGGCGTCGGAAGGGCAGCGCGTTGCCCCGTGCCACTGTGAGGCCGTCCTGTTCAGTCGGTCGGAGGGGTGGGAAGCGACGAGCTGCCCTCGTACGGCGTGCCCGCCGCCGTGGTGCTGTCGTACTGCTGGGCAATGCTGATCGGGGCGCCCGGGGACACGTCGTTCTGCCCCACAATAATGACCTCGTCGGTTGCGGAGAGGCCCGATTCTACAACTACGAGTTCCCCGCTGGAGGAACCGAGGACAAGGTCGCGCTTCCGGGCCACGCCCGTCGAATCGGTCCGCTCCGCTACATAGGCGTGCGTGCCGGACTCGTCACGGATGACGGCCGAGCGGGGAACCG
Source organism: Salinibacter grassmerensis (assembly GCF_947077765.1). Lineage (NCBI taxonomy): Bacteria > Pseudomonadati > Rhodothermota > Rhodothermia > Rhodothermales > Salinibacteraceae > Salinibacter > Salinibacter grassmerensis. The sequence continues at coordinate 961,286 of NZ_CAMTTF010000001.1, forward strand.
TGATGGCGCTGTCGATGACGGCACGGGTGACCCGGAGACTGACTCCCATCTCGGGCTTCAGTGTGCCGCGCTCGTTCGACACGGTCGCCTCGATGCTGAAGGTGCGGCTCTCAGGGTCAATTGTGTTCCCTACGAACGTGACCTCGGCGGTGCGGACCCCCGCCCCGTAGCGCCGAAAGTCGAGCTGTACGGGGGTGCCCACCCGAATGTCGTTGGCGTAGCGCTCCGGAACGCCGGCGGTCACCTTGACCCGTCGGGTATTCACTAGGCGGGCGATTCGAGTGCCCGGCGAAGCCTGCTCGCCCACTTCGGTAAACCGCTCTTCGATGCTTCCGGCGAAGGGCGCTCGGATCTGTGCGTTGTTGAGCCGGGTTTGGGCTTGAGAAAGAGCAGCCTGTGCCTGGTTGCGCTCCGAGCGCACCTGCTCGAACTCCAGCGCACTGATCACGGAGTCGCGGTAGAGCGGTTGTTGGCGCTGGAAGCGATCCTGGGCCAGGTCGTACCGGGCGCGTGCCTGCTCAACGGCCGCCTCCGCCTCTTCTGCGTCGATCTCGGCCACCACCTCGTCGGCCTCCACACGCGTGCCCAGGTCACGGAGCACCGTTACGGGCCCACTGGTCTGGGACGAGAGCGTAGCGTCGTCGAGGGCCTCCACGCTGCCGGTCAGGCTGATGACATCGGTGAATGAGGTGGAGGACAAGACGAGGGTTTCCACCCGCGAGGCCTGGGGCGCGCGCCCCTCGTCGGACTCATCCGAGGCGGAGCCATTGGTACACGCAGTTGTCCCCGCCAGGAGGCCGACGAGCAGTGCGGCCGCGACAGGTGTCGACCAGGAGAGGGAGGAAAACGTAGGCCGGTTCATCGGGAAACGAGTGGAGATTGTCGGGGTAGAAAGAGGGCCGAAAGGCATGTCGCGCGGGAGAAGGAACCGTTCCGAAGCCTACCGCCGGGGTGGGAGCGGAGACCCCGGGTTATTCGAGACGAGCGGTCTCGAAGGAAGCGGCGTCCGGCACCCCGGCAGGCTGTCCGACGGCGGTTTCGAATGCGCTCTTGGCGTTCATGTAGTCCCGGACGGCCTGCAGGTAGTTGAGGCGGCTCTGGTCGAGCTGCCGCGAGGCCTCGCGCACCCGAAACGGACTTGAGACGCCCTGCCCGAGTCGCTGCTGAGCGAAGCGGTAGTTGGTGCGGGCGGTCTCTAGGTTCGTAGACTGGGACTGAATCCGTTGGCGCGCCGCGTCCAGATTCCGCAGGGCACGCTGCACCTGAATGCGGACGGATTGGCGGAGCTGGGACACCTGCAGTTCCGCGCGCTGCACCGCTACCTCCTCCTGTTGAATGCTTGACCGCCGCTGAAAGCCGTCGAAGATATTCCAACTCAACTCCAGGCCTACGCTGAGAGAGGGGTTCCAGTACGAGTCCGCGAAGAAGCCCTGCGCCCGTTTGTCGAACTCGAACGGATCGGTCGGGTCCGAAATCACTGAGGTCCGGTTGCTCGGGACGCGCCCGGACATTGACAGGTTCGCCACCGCCGACACGGTAGGGAAATAGCGGGCCTGCTCCGTGTTTTTGCGCACCTCTTGGAGTTCGGCGTTGAGGCGGGCCCGTTTCAGGTCTGCCCGGTTCCGGAGGGCCCGATCTACGGCGCTCTGGACCGCGACCTCGGTGTACTGGTCGCGCTGGTTAGCCTCCAGGTCGCCGGTGAGGCGGATTGTGGCGTCGGCGTCGATTCCCATGGTCTGCTTCAACCCATCGAGGGCCGAGGCGTAGTCGGAGCGGGCCTGCACCAGTTGCGTCTCCCGGTTGGCCCGCTCCACCTCCGCGCTCAGGCGCTCGGACTTCGGCACGGTGCCGGCCGAGACCTGCTGGGACACCTCCTGAAACGTCTCTTTCGCCCGCTGCAGGCCCTGCCGCGCCACGTCGATCTGCTCACGGGCCAGGAGGGCGTCGTGGTAGGCCTGCCGCACCTCGTTGACGAGCACCCGCTTCTGCCGATCGAGGGCTGTTTGGTTCAAATCCTTGAGTGTCTTGGCCCCCTGCACCGCCGCAATGGCCTGGCCGTTGTAGAGCGTCTGCCGGAGGCTGAGGGCCCCGGTAAACTGGTTGGCCACCCCAAATGGGTTTCCTCCCCCACTGCCCGGCTCGATTCCGGCCTCCCTGCGCCCGGCTTGCTGGCGTCTCCGAAACTCCTGAATGGTGATGGGATCGGTATTCGAGTCACCATCCGTCCGGGCCTGCTCGTTGAACGTAACCCACTCCGACGCGCCGCCGCCCGAGAAAAGCCCCGTCACGTCGCTGCCCGCGAACGGATTGGCGGTCCTGATATTGCGGGTGTAACTGCCGGTGGCGTCGAGCTGAGGGTACAGCCGTCCCCACGCACTTTGAATGCGAGCATCGGCATTGCGCACGTCGAGCTGCACGTCCCGTAGAGAATAGCTCTCCTCCAGAGCGACCTGGATGGCGTCGGTGACGGAGAGTGGAGTGCCCGAGCGGCGACGCGCGGGCGACCGGTCCCGAGAGGTGTCCGGGCGGGCCGTGGTATCCGCAGTTGAGAGCGGCTCGACCGGCTGGGCCGGTGCGGCCGACGGTGTGAAGAGCGCCGCGCAGGTGCACACGGCGAGCCCGAGGACGAAAAACGAGGAATGGAAGGCACGCATGAAGGGCGTCGTCACGTCGGATGGAGGATCGAACACGTCACGCAGAGGCTGAAGAGGGATCCCCGACCGCTAGGCCGTCGAACAGAATGGTCGTTAGAACGTCGGCCGCCCGGTCGGGGTTGTCCAGGGGACGAACCGCGCCGAAGGACGTGTCGGCGAGGGCGTGTTCGCCTTCGAGAATGTGGTGCGTTCCCATGCTCCGGAGGCTCGTGAACAGAACGTTCGCCACCAGTGTGGGGGGGAGGCGTCGAATTTCCGACTGGTCCATCGCCTCGCGGAGCACAGGCACAAAGGTGCCCAGCACACGCTCCTGCTGCTTCTCAAAAAACTCGACGCGCCCGGTTTCGTCACTGAACGCAATGGTGTGAATCTCCTTCACCAGCACGAGAAACAGGTCCTGCTGGTCGCGGACCATCTCGAAGTAGCGCACCACGAACTCGTGGACCGTGTCCCGCAGTGGGCGGCCGTCGGGGGACGCGTGGAAGACCGTTCGGATGAGCCCTTCCAGCTCCTGGGAGGCCTTGTCAAAGACGGCGAGGAAAAGCTCTTCCTTTCCGCCCTCAAAATAGTTGTACAGCGTGCCCTTGCCGAATTCAGCCCGCTCCGCAATCTCGTCGAGCGTGGCGTCGGCGTATCCTTCCTCCGCGAAAACGGCCCGTGCGGCGTCGAGCATAGCCTGGCGTCGCCGCTTTCGCTCGCGCTCGCGACGAGACAGAGACGGATTGGAGGAGTTGGCCATGAAGCAGAGCGCCCGGATGGATGAAAAGTCAGAATATGACCGTCGAGTCAACGAGTGACTATGTAGTCACTCTCGGGGCGGGTCGTTCGCCTCGTTTGGGAAACGCGCCATGAAGATTGGGCGGGGATCCCACGAAGGAGCCACTGTGGCCCACGGCAGGCCGGTTGGGCCCGGGTCGACCACACCGGACACAGATAAAGTTTTCCCGTGTGGAGGCGAGGCCTCGGGGACCAGGAGCAGTGTCCTGTGCCCCGGCGCTAGCGCCCCACCGCGGAGCAGCCGAGCCCCTCGAGCGACTCGTTCAGAAGCGACAGGCTCTCGGTGGTGTCCACGCGGGCCCCGAGCCGGGTCAGCAGGTTGAGAAGGCCGACCAGGGCCTTGTTGAGAAAGATGAAGTGCGGGGACCCCGTGGCGGCGCGGAGGTGGGAGGCCTGCTCGAAGCAGTCCTGCAGGCGATTCCGAAAGGCCGGGTCGCCGAAGTCGAAGGAGGCCTGGCTGTAGGGCTCCACGATGAGCGAGCCGTACTCGTCGAAGAAGTGACGCAGGTCCTCCTGGGTATCCGCGGGCAGGTCGTCGTGGAGGATGTCGAGGGTGTGGAGGAGGTGCGTAATCGCGTCCTCGTCGTCGGCCATGCGGGCCCGAAACAGGCGCAGCATGTCGTCGCGGAACTGCTGAGGGAAGGTTTTTACACAGCCGAAGTCGATGACACCGAGCCGCCCGTCCTCGCGGAAGAGGAAGTTGCCGGGATGCGTATCGGCGTGGAGGGTGCGGGCATTGCCCGCCACCTGCTCGTGGAGAAAGTCCCACAGCAGTTGCCCGAATCGATCGCGCTCGCCCTGACTGGGGTCCGCTTCGAGGAAGGCATCGAGATGCTGACCGTCCACGTGTGTCATCGTCAGGACCGTTTCGGCCGTCCGGTCGGGCACCGGGCGGGGGACGACGAGCTTTTCCCCGTTGTACTGGTCTGCAAAGTGGTCGATGTTCTGGGCCTCGTTCAGATAGTCCGTTTCCTCCTGGAGCCGGGTCTTCACTTCTTCGAAATGGGCGTCGACCCCGTCGCCCTGGATCAGGCGCTCGAACAGCGTGCGGGCCACCGACAGGTCGGACTCGATGGTCTCCCGCACGTTGGGATACTGCACCTTGACCGCGACGTCACGGCCGTCGTCCAGGCGCGCCCGATGGACCTGGCCGAGCGAGGCGGCGGCCATCGCCTCCGGCTCAAACTCGTCGAAGATCAGCTCCGGAAAGCGCCCGAGCCCGTCCCGAATCCGCTTGCGCACGAGTGCCTTGTTCATCGGCGGCACGCTGTACTGCGCCTCCGCCATCACCTCCATGAACTCGTCCGGCAGCAGGCCGGTGTCCATGCTCATCGACTGGGCGAGCTTGAGGGCCGTCCCGCGGAGCCGAGTAAACTCCTCAAAGAGATCGCGGGCGTTCTGTGCGTTGAGCTCTCGCTTCCGCGCCTCCGGGTCGTCCGCGCCAGTGGCCCGGTCCATGAGGTACTGGGCGTAGTTCTTCCCCACCTTCAGCCCCGTCTTGGCAAAGAGGCCGCTCCGCTCCAGCTTGGAGGCGGGAAAGTCGTCGGGGGCGTCATCGGTGCTCATGCTGTGTTGAGGTCTATGGAGGGTACTGCGGAAGAGCAATGAGACTGGTCAGAGGACGATGCCCCCCGGATGCAAAGTTCAGCCGCGCACGACCCGCTGCGTGGCGTCGCCCGTGTGGCCGGAAACGGGGCTTCTGCGACTGGGCACTACCGCCCCGGAAAGAACCGTCCTACGACCGGGAGCCGCCCGATTCCGAGCGAATCGTGCTGCACGATATGCCAGGCAAGATTCACTCCACTGGACACGCCGCGAAAGGTCACCAGCTCGGCGACGAACGCGACGAGCTTATCGACGAGCGCCGTGGTGGCCTCCTGGTCCTCGGTCTCGTCCCGAGTCCAGTGGCGGATGAGGGCAAACGTGACCTCGGTCAGCACCTCGTGTGCCGGCCACAGCCCCGTGACGAGTTGATTTGTGCCCGGCACGAGGCCGTCCTCCGTCAAGAGGCCGCGGAGGGTGTCCCGCACTCCGGTCCGGAATGAGGACTGGTAGCGGACCTGGTCGTCGAAGGTGGCCCGCACGAATGCGCGTTGCTCCCCGAGCGCGTCGAGCAGAATGTAGTAGAACGACGCCAGGCGCTCCTCGAATGAGAAGTCCTCGTAGCCGGTGGTGGCCGCCGTGAGCATCCGGTACTGCTCAAGCGCAAGGTCGTAGAAGGCGGGAGGAAGTTCGTCGACCGTCTCGAAGTGGGACTCGAACACGGCCCGTTCGACCTCTGCGTCGGCACACACCTCCGAGACGGTCAGGGACGCCTCCTGCTCTCTGCGGAGACGGAGGGCCGCTTCAACGAGCTGCTTCTTCTCGGCGAACGCGTCGGGATCGGGAATGGGGATGAGGGAGAGAAGGATGAAAGGGCAGTGTGGGACCCTTTACGCACGATCTCGTGGGATTTTCCGTGGTCTATCGTGCCGGCGTCCAGGCCGTCCCGACGGCGCGCGTCCATTCCGGAAGGTGTGCACCCGCGTCCTACGCCGGAACGTCATTCTCGGGCACACCGGTGGCCGTCTCGGTTTCAGGGTGGCTGCTCCATTCGTACCACCCGCCGTCGTAGATCGAGATGTTGGGCCACCCCATCAGGTACGCGTTCATGAACGCCTCGCTGCCGCGCCAGCCCGTGCCGCAGTAGAAGGCGATGTGCTTGTCGGGTGTGATGCCCATCTCGGCCCACTTCCCGGCGATCTCCGAGAACTCCCGCGTCGTGTAGTCGAAATTGCGGTAGTTCTCCATGTGGTAGGCGTCGCTTCCACAGTTACCGAACACCGCCCCCGGGATGCGGCCGGTCTTGTCGATGTAGTGGTAGCCGCTCCGCTCCCCGACAAACTCGGCCCAACTGCGCACGCTGACGAGGTCGCCGTCGTCGGCCTCCAGAAGATCCTTGGCCTCATCCAGGGTCAGCATATACTCCGGATGGGCCGGCACCTCGACCCCGAAGTCGTCCACCGGTTCCGGCTCCACGTCGTCGGTTGACACGTCGTATCCGGCGGACTCCCACGTGCTGATCCCGCCGTTGAGGATCTTGACGTCCTCCACCCCGGCGTACAGCATCAGTGCCGCGCACCGCATCGCCCCCAGGTGCCCTGCGCTCTGAGCGGGATAGTCCTGGTCGTACGTCGGGTACGAGAAGCGCCCGTACAGCACGACGGTGGTGTCGTGGCGAATGCCGTGGTCTTCGAGGGCCGTCTTCAGCTCCGCCGGGGAGCGTCGGTTCCACGTCTCCGGCGACTCCAGGGCGTTCGTGTTGAGGGGGATGGCGCCGGGGATATGGCCGTCTTCGTAGTCCTGGCGGTAGCCGAAGTGCGCGTGGCACAGCACGTAGTCGTCGCCCTGCATGCCGGGGGGCGTCTCGCCGGTGCGGAGGCTCTGGACCCACTCCGGATAGACGAGCTGTCGGTACCGCTTCATGCGCCGGAGCGGGCGGTCCGGGTCGGGCGCCCAGTCCTCCAGAAAGCCGTCGTAGACCCCGACTGCCTCGAAGCCGAAGCGCGAGAGCTTGTCCGCCATCTCCGCCGCGGCATCGGCGGTGTAGCCGTACACCGTCACGGGGGTGCTCTGCGATAATCCCTTCTCGTCGAGCACCTCCACCCAGTCCATGTACTGCGTCCACTGCAGAGGCAGGCTCTTGGCGCCCGGCACGTGCCCGCTCCGGGACTCGTCCTGGAGCGGCCAGCCATTGTAGGCCGCAAGGGGACGAACGTCGAGAATCGTATGGTCAGGATCTTCCGCCCGCAGGGCAAAGGTGTCGGTGGAGACGGTGTGGATCGTTTCTTCCATCAGTCCGAGAAAGGAGCCATAAAAGGAGAACGCTCGGCAACGAATTTGGGGGAGCGGGCGATAAGACGCAACTCTTCAGGGCGGGCCCCAGAGGTTCAAATACAGAAAAACCCGCAACAACTCCCGGAAAGACGGGGAGGACGGAAGAAGCATCAACGAGCCGGCGGGACCGTCCGGCGACCACAACCCAGAGTGGGAAATACGAACAACGCCTACAGCCCCTCCGCCTGGTCCTCGTCTGTGGCAGAAGACTCGGCATTGCTCAGCTTCTGAAAGGCCTCGGTCAGAACCGAGAATGAGACATCCAGTTCACTACTGATCGTGTCGATGGAGACGCATTCTTTTTCGTCGCGAGATGCAACGTAGGGGAACGCCCGGAGGCCATACTTGGGGCGTCTAGAGCATCGCGCAGCAACCGATCGGCCGTCCACGCACAGGGGCCTCACGCCAGAAGCCGGTCGTACTCAATTTTGATGCACCGATTGCGGACGTAGGGTAGCCCCGCCTCTTCGGCCTGGGTTTTTGCTTCCGTGGTCGACACCCCGAGCTGTGTCCAGATTACCGGCCGCTCGTCCGTCTCTTCGACGCGCTCAACTGCCGACCGGACCATGTCCGCCGTGTGCTCGGGGGCGCGGAAGATGTTGACAACGTCGAGCTCCACCCCCGCCGGAATGCTGGGCAGATCCGGGTAGCACGGTTCGCCGAGGACCTCATCGTAGTTCGGGTTCACCGGCACGATGCGGTAGCCGCGCGTCTGCAGGTACTGGGCAATCTTGTGGCTCGTGCGCGTCGGCGTGGCCGAGCAGCCGACCACCGCGATCGTGTCGGCCGTGTTGAGCACAGTAAGCAGGTCCGAGGACTGGCCGTCGGGCATAGAACGATTGAATTCGTATGTGGGCAGTGGAGAGGCGGGGAGGCGGTGCTTACCCTATGCCGTACTACAGGATCCTATTCTCCCCTCTGTCCCGTACAATCTGGTGCTCGTCACGGCCCGTGTCGGGCACGAACCGCAGGGGAGCGTCCTCGGCGCTACAGCCCACCAGATCGTTCAATCGCCACCCGTCATGGCCTACCCGTTTCGCGAAATTGAGACCAAGTGGCAGCAGCACTGGGAAGAGCACCAGACCTTCCGCACCCCCAACGAGGTGCCGGACGACCAGGAGGAGTTTTACGTGCTCGACATGTTCCCGTACCCCAGCGGGTCGGGCCTCCACGTGGGCCACCCGGAGGGCTATACGGCCACCGACATTGTGGCCCGCTACAAGCGCAAACAGGGGTTCAACGTACTGCACCCGATGGGATGGGATGCGTTCGGCCTCCCCGCCGAGCAGTACGCGCTGAAGACGAACACTCACCCACGGGAGACGACGGAGAAAAACATAGCACAGTTCAAGCGGCAGCTAAAGCGCCTCGGCTTCTCGTACGACTGGCAGCGAGAGATTAACACCACGGACCCGGACTACTACAAGTGGACCCAGTGGATCTTTTTGCAGCTCTACGAAAAAGGGCTCGCCTACCAGTCCGAGGAGCCGGTGTGGTGGTGCGAAGAGCTGGGCACCGTGCTGGCCAACGAGGAGGTGATCGATGGCAAGAGCGAACGGGGGGGCTATCCCTGCGAGCGGGTACCGATGCGGCAGTGGGTGCTTAAGATCACCGAGTACGCCGATCGGCTGCTGGAGGGGCTGGAGGACCTCAACTGGCCGGAGAGCACGAAGGCGATGCAGCGCAACTGGATCGGCCGGTCGGAGGGGGCGAACGTTTACTTCGACCTTGCGGGCGTAGACGACTCGCTGGAGGTCTACACCACGCGGCCCGACACCCTCTTCGGCGCCACCTACATGGTGCTGGCGCCCGAGCACGACCTGCTCGACGAGATCACGACCGACGAGCACCGTGAAGAGGTGGACGACTATTGCCAGCAGGCCCTCCGCAAGAGCGAGCGGACGCGCCAGCAGCAGGGCGACAAGACGGGCGTCTTCACCGGCGGCTACGCCGTGAACCCGGTGAACGGGGAAGAAATTCCGGTCTGGGTGGCCGACTATGTGCTCGTCTCCTACGGCACCGGGGCCATCATGGCCGTCCCTGGCCACGACGAGCGCGACCACGCCTTCGCCGAGAAGTACGACCTGCCGATCCGGGAGGTCGTGGAGGGGGGCGACGTCGATGAGGAGGCGTACGCGGGCGACGGACCGCACATCAACTCGGCCAACGAGGCGGTCTCCCTCGATGGGCTCCACAACGAGGAGGCGAAAAAGACCATCACCGAGTGGCTCGAGGAGCAGGGGAGGGGGGAGCACACGGTCAACTACCAGCTACAGGACTGGCTCTTCAGCCGCCAGCGCTACTGGGGCGAGCCGTTCCCCATCGTCTTCACCGAGGACGGGGAGGACAAGCCTGTGCCGGAGGAGGAGCTGCCGGTCACACTGCCCGACATCGATACGTTCGAGCCCAGCGGCACGCCTGAGGGGCCGCTGGCCACCATTGAGGACTGGATGGAGACGACCGATCCGGAGACGGACGGACCCGCGATGCGAGAAACGAACACGATGCCGCAGTGGGCGGGGTCCTGCTGGTACTATCTCCGCTTCATCGACCCGGACAACGACGAGCAGCTCGTTGACCCGGAGAAAGAAGAGTACTGGATGCCGGTCGACCTGTACGTGGGCGGCTCCGAGCACGCAGTGCTGCACCTGCTGTACGCCCGCTTCTGGCACAAGGTGCTCTACGACGCGGGGGTCGTCTCCACGAAAGAGCCGTTCCAGACGCTGGTGCACCAGGGCATGATCCTGGGCGAGACGGAATACACGGCGTACCAGGACGACGCCGGCGACTTCGTCTCCGCCGAGCACGTGGACGACGACACCGACCTCAGGCCCGTGCCGGTGGACGAGGAGGACATCGAGAAGAACGGAGACGTGTTCGTCCTTGCGGACCGGCCGGCGGTGCAGGTGGACGCCCGCAGCCACAAGATGAGCAAAAGCCGCGGCAACGTCATCAACCCCGACGACGTAGTCGACGAGTACGGGGCCGACACGCTCCGCCTCTACGAAATGTTTATGGGGCCGCTGGAGCAGGACAAGCCCTGGAGCACCGACGACATGGAGGGGGTCCACCGGTTCCTCAACCGCGTGTGGCGCCTGGTCGTTGACGCGGACAGTGGGGGGCTTGCGGTGAGCGACGACGAGCCGGACCGCGAACAGCTCCGCACGCTGCACCGCACCATCAAGGCGGTTACGGAGGACATTGAGGCGCGAGACTTTAACACCGCCATCGCGGCGATGATGGAGTTCGTGAACGCGGCCAACAAGTGGGACGCAATGCCGCGACAGGTGGGAACGCCATTCGTCCTGCTACTGAGTCCGTTTGCGCCGCACCTCGCGGAGGAACTGTGGGCGCGCCTCGGCCACGATCAGTCGCTGGCCCACGCGGACTGGCCGGCGTATGAGGACGAACTCATCCAGCGGGAGGTGGTGGAGATGCCCGTCCAGGTGGACGGCACCGTCCGCGCCACCGTCGAGGTGGAGGCCGACGCAGACGAGGAAGATGTGCTCGCCGCCGCCAAAGACGCCGAGAATATTGCCCGTCACCTCGATGGGAAGACCATCCAGCGCGAAATTTACGTCCCGGGGCAGATCGTCAACTTCGTGACCGGGTGAATTGGAGCCCTGCGGCGACGCACGACACGTTCAGCACTTCTCGAAGAACCGCACCCTCATGGCCGAACTCGATGTTCTTGCCCTCGCTGCCCACCCCGACGACGTAGAGCTCTGCGCGGGGGGGACCATGTGCCTACTCGCTCAGCAGGGGTACGAGGTCGGCATCGTCGACTTCACAAAGGGGCAACTGGGGTCGCGAGGGACCCCCGAGCAGCGGATGAAGGAGGCCGAGCGGGCCTCGGAGATCATCGGCCTGAGCGCCCGTGAGAACCTTGGGCTGATGGACGGGGACATCCGCAACACGAAGGCCAACCAGCGCCGGGTCATCGAGGCAGTGCGTCGGTACCGGCCCCACATCGTGCTCATCAACGCGTCGGAGTCGCGTCATCCCGACCACAGCGATGCCGCCGACCTCTCCACCGACGCCCTCTATTACAGCGGGCTGCAGGAGATTGAGACGACCGGCCCGGATGGAGCCCCGCAGGAGCCCTGGCGGCCGCACCATGTTCTCCACTACATGCAGGCTGTTTCCTTCGAGCCGACGATGGTGGTGGACGTGACGGATGTGTGGGACCGGCGCATCGAGGCGCTGCAGGCCTTCGAGTCGCAGTTCCACAATCCCGACTACGAGTCGAACTCGGACGAGCCGGAGACCTTCGTGTCCAACCCGGAATTCTTCGAGTGGGTGAAGTCGCGGGCGCGCACCCACGGCTACACGGTGGGGGCTACCTACGGCGAGCCGTTCAAGTACCGGCACGGCCCCTTCGGGGTCACGGACCTGCCCGGCGTGCTCAGCAAGGAGAAGGAGTTCCGGTAAACTAGATCCCGCGTGAATTGCGGGCGGGATGGATTCGAAATCCGCAACAAACGGCCGATTTACGTCTTTAGCCCGAATCAGCGTTTCGCCGAGCGGCTGTGAGTTGACACCGCTCCCCATGGCGTAGTATATTATCGTACTGTAATTGTCACGAAGCGACCTTCCTCCCCCCCATGGCGGACACGAGTGACTTTCGAAATGGCATGACGTTCATCTGGAAGGATGATCTCTGGGAGATCGTCGACTTTCTCCACGTCAAGCCAGGCAAAGGCGGGGCATTCGTCCGCACCACCCTCAAAAACGTAAAGGACGGCCACGAGGTGGAAGAGACCTTCCGGGCGGGGGCAAAGGTCGACGAGGTGCGGGTCGAGCGCCGCGAGCACCAGTACCTCTACGAGGACGACTACGGGCTCCACTTTATGGACCAGGAGTCCTACGAGCAATTCTCGATGCCGCCGGAGCAGGTGGAGGGGCGCGAGTTCTTGAAGGAGGGGGGCGATGTCGACATCCTCTTCCGCACCGACACCGAGGAGCCGCTCCGGACTGAGGTTCCGCAGAAGGTGGATCTTGAGGTTACCGAGACCACGCCTGGCGTCAAGGGCGACACCGCACAGGGAGGAGACAAGCCCGCGACGCTGGAGAGTGGAGCGACCATCGACGTGCCGCTCTTCATCAACGAGGGGGACGTTGTCCGTCTCAGCACCGAGACCAAGGAGTACAAGACCCGCGTATCGGCCGCTTCCACTGTGTAACTCGGGGCGCGCCCGTTGTTCTTTCGCACACACGTACCCAGACGCATGGAGCTCTCGAAGATTCAAGAACTGCTTCGACTTGTTGCCGAGAGCGGGGTGTCGGAGGTCGAGATTGAAGAAGACGACTTCAAACTCACCATTCGGCAGAACAGCCCGCAGGTCCTCATGCAGCCGGCGACGCCGCCGGCGCAGATGCAGTACGGGGCCCCGCAGCAGCCGCAATACCCGCCGCAGGCCCCGCCTCAGCAGGCGCCCCGGCAGCAGGCCCCTCAGCCTCCGCAGCAACAGGCGCCCCCCGCGCCCGCTTCATCGGGCGCCCCGGCCTCGGGCGGCGCACAGGCGGCCAGCGAGGCGGCCCAGGACGATACGTCCACGGCGCCGGCCCCGGATGCGGCCGAGAACGGAACGGCCGAGCCGGAGGAGACGGGGGCCGCCGCGGAGGAGCACGTGGTGAAGGCCCCGATCGTGGGGACCTTCTACCGTGCCCCCTCGCCCGACGACCCCCCCTTCGTGGAGGTGGGCGACGAGGTGCAGGAGGGCGACGTGCTCTGCATCATCGAGGCGATGAAGCTGATGAACGAGATCGAATGCGAGACGTCCGGAACCGTCAAGGAGATCCTGGTCGAAGACGCTGAGCCGGTCGAGTTCGACCAGCCCCTGTTCGTGCTCAATGAAGGGTAAGGCATTGTCTTTTCGTCGTGTTGATGGCTCCGGGGAGCCCGGGGCCGTTTTCATGTTGAGCTCCCCACGACTCTCGCCTCCCGCCCCTTCGCCTTCGAGCACGAATGGCCTCCGGAGCCAGCGCCGTGCAGACGGCGATGCATGACGACGTGCAATTTGATCGTCCGCGCCGTGTGGCCCACGACGCCAGCCCCGAGGGCTGGTCCCCGCAGCGAGGCCGACGACAGGGAACGACGCCCCTCCACCCGCAGGACCCAAACCCCACATGAGTGACATCCAAAAAATTCTGATTGCCAACCGCGGCGAGATTGCGCTGCGTGTGATCCGCACCTGCCACGAGATGGGCATCAATACCGTGGCGGTGTACTCGACGATCGACCGCGACGCGCTGCACGTCCGATTTGCCGACGAAGCCGTGTGCATCGGGCCGGCGGCGTCCGGAGAGAGCTACCTGCGGCCCGACCGCCTCATCGCCGCCGCGGAGGTCACGGGGGCCGACGCCATCCATCCCGGCTACGGCTTCCTCGCCGAGAACGCCGAGTTCAGCCAGATCTGTGCTGATAACGACGTCGAGTTTATCGGCCCCTCCGCCGAGACGATTTCCCTGATGGGGGAAAAGTCGAAGGCGAAGGAGGAGATGCACAAGGCGGGGGTGCCCATTGTGGAGGGATCCGACGGGACCGTCGGGGATCTGGACACTGCTTACGAGATCGCGTCCGATATTGGGTTCCCCGTTATGGTGAAGGCTGTTGCAGGCGGTGGGGGCACTGGTATGCGGCTGGTGCGGGAGGCCGACGGGTTTGAGCGGGCCTTCAACGGAGCCCGTTCCGAGGCCGACGCGGCCTTTGGCAACCCGGAGGTGTACATCGAAAAGTTCGTCGAGAGGCCGCGCCACGTCGAGATTCAGGTTCTGGGCGACGGGCAGGGCAACGTGATGCACTTTGGCGAGCGCGAGTGCTCCATTCAGCGTCGTCACCAGAAGCTGCTCGAGGAATGCCCCTCGCCGGTCGTCGACCAGGAGCTCCGCGAAGAAATGGGTGCGGCCGCCATCCGCGGGGCCGAAGCCGTTGACTACGAGGGGGCCGGAACGGTCGAGTTTTTGGTGGGGGCCGACCGCAATTTCTACTTCATGGAGATGAACACCCGCATTCAGGTGGAGCACCCGGTGACCGAAGAGGTGACGGACTGCGACCTGGTGGAGTACCAGATTCGGGTGTCGATGGGGGAGACCGTGGACGGTGAGGAGCGCCCCCCCATGGAGGGGCACGCCATCGAGTGCCGGATCAACGCCGAGAACCCCTTCCAGAACTTCAGCCCCGCGCCGGGCGACATCACGGCGTTTCATCAGCCCGGCGGCCATGGCATCCGGATCGATACGGCGGCCTACTCGGGCTACCGGATCCCGCCCACCTACGACTCCATGATCGCCAAGCTCATCGCCTACGGCAAGACCCGCGAGCAGGCCATCCGGAAGATGCGCCGGGCGCTTGCCGAGTTCGTCGTGGAGGGGGTCGACACCACGATCCCGTTCCACCGTCAGCTCATGAACGACGACCGATTCAAGCAAGGTCGTTTCGACACCCGTTTCCTCGACGACTTCGAAATGCACGCCGCCCCCGCGGAGGTTGCGTAGGGGGCCGGACATGGGTGTGGCGCGGGAAAGGAATCCACGCCCGACGTGTCCGCAGCACGACAGGGAAAACGCGTCCGTCTTTCCGAGGTCCGGGCGCGCCCACATTCTTCTTCTAGCTGGTTCGCAGATGCCCCATGTCGTCCTCAACTCATTCCGTTCAGTTTAACGACCGCGTGGCCGCGATGCAGCCGTCCGCCACGCTCGCCATGAAGTCGCGCGCCGAGGAGCGACGGCGGCAGGGGCACCCGGTGGTGGCCCTCAGTGCCGGAGAGCCGGACTTCGAGACGCCCAAACCGATCTCGGATGCGGGCGTGCAGGCCATCCGGAACGGATTTACGAACTACACCGAGAACCCGGGCACGCTGGAGCTCCGGGAGGCCATCTGTAGCAAACTCGACCGCGACAACGACCTCTCGTACACGCCGGAGCAGGTCGTATGCTCGAACGGGGCGAAGCAATCCCTTGCCCTTGCCATCCATGCCCTCTGCGACGAGGGCGACGAGGTGCTCATTCCGGCGCCGTACTGGGTGAGCTACCCGGAGATGGCACGCTTCAGTGGGGCCGAGCCCGTGACGGTGCCTACGGACGTGGACGACGGGTACCGCCTGACGCCCGAGGCCCTGGAGGGCGCAATCACCGAGCGGACGCGGCTGCTCATCCTGTGCACCCCGTCCAACCCCACCGGCACCGTCTATTCGCCCGATGAGCTGGCGGCGCTCGCCGACGTGCTGCGCGACCACGAGCAGATCCACGTGGTGTCCGACGAAATTTACGAATACGTCCTCTACGACGCCGAACACCGCGCGTTCGCCTCGCTTCCGGACATGAAGGATCGCACCGTCACGGTGAACGGGTTTTCCAAGGGCTTCGCGATGACGGGGTGGCGGCTCGGCTACATGGCCGCGCCGGAGCCGATCGCCGAGGCCGCGGGGAAGATCCAGGGGCAGTTTACCTCGGCGCCCAGCAGCATCACACAGAAGGCGGGCGTGGCGGCCCTGGAAATGGACAAGGAGCCGGTGCACGAAATGGTGTCGGCCTTCCGGCGCCGACGCGACATGGTCGTGGAGCGCCTCCGTGCCATTGACGGGGTGCAGTGCCCGACCCCTGGAGGGGCCTTCTATGCGTACCCGGACGTGTCGGCCTTCTTCGGGTCCACGACCCCCGACGGCTCGACGATCGAGGACGGGGGCGACCTGTGCTTCTACCTGCTCGAGGAGCAGAACGTCGCCCTCGTTCCGGGCCCGGCGTTCGGGGAGCCCGATGGGCTTCGCCTGTCCTACGCCTCGTCGATGGAAGATCTCGAAACGGGGCTGGACCGGATTGAGGCTGGACTTGACGCACTCCGCTAACGGGGGCGATACCGAGCGGCACCGGGGCACGATCACGATTGTCACTGACGTACGTTTTCGCTCGTGGAACCAAATCAGTCCTCCGGTGACGCCCGAATCGAGGTAAACACCGACTCGGACTCGGCCTCGACGACGGCCGCGTCCCAACCGACGGCCGACCGCTACTGGCTGCACCTTCTTCTCTTCGTCCTCACGCTGGCATCCACGGTGTACGTGGGGGCCTCGTGGTGGGCCAACCGGCTGCTCCACTACGAGGCGCACGACCAGACGATCTCGCTCCTCTTCCTGACCCTCAATCAGGCCTGGCTCGTCGACGGACTGCGCTACGCGATTCCGCTCGTCGGCTTCCTCACGGTGCACGAGTTTGGGCACTACTTCGCGGCGCGGTACCACGATGTGCGCACGTCGCTGCCCTACTACATCCCCTTTCCGTTCAACGGAATCGGCAATTTCGGGGCTGTCATCAGCATTCGGCAGCGCATCCCGAGCACGCGCTCGCTTTTCGACATTGGGGTGGCCGGGCCGCTGGCGGGCTTCGTGGTTGCGCTCGGAGCACTGACCTACGGCTTCGCGACGCTCCCGCCCCCGGAATACCTGCTCGACCTGCCGGGGCACGAAGCGCTGAAGGCGCACATCCGGCAGCACGGAACGTTTCCGGACACGCGTCCGACCTCGGGCAACGGAGTGCCAGTCCTGGTGGTGGGGTACACGCCGCTCTACTGGGCCCTGTCCCAGGTCTTCGCGAACGTCCCGCCAATGTACGAGCTGTACCACTACCCGGTGCTCTTTGCGGGGTGGCTCGGGCTGTTCTTCACGGCGCTCAACCTGCTTCCGGTGGGCCAGCTCGATGGCGGGCATGTGATGTATGCGCTGCTGGGCGACAAGTGGCACCGCCGCTTCGCGCAGGCCTTCGTCTTCGTGCTGCTGTTCTCGGGGGGCATAGGATTCATGGACGGAATGCAGCAGCCCCTCCAGGATGTGAGTCCATGGCTGGGGAGGGCGTCATGGATCATCCTCGCGGCGATCTACTACGGCTACCTATACAAAATCTTTGGGGGGACCGATCGGCGCACCTGGGCTGGGCTGGCGGGCCTGCTGCTGGGGGTGGGGGCGGCGATGACACTTGGGTGGACGGGACTCGGATGGACCGGTTGGCTCGTGTGGAGTCTCCTGATTATCTTCCTCGTCCGTGTGAAGCACCCCCCGGTCCTGCGCCCGCAGCGACTGACGCCCGGGCGGCGGATCCTGGGGTACCTGGCCATTGCCATCTTCATTCTTTGCTTCAGCCTGCAGCCCCTGAGCACGGTTTAGCGCCGGACACTCTGGGCATGTCGCCGCCGCGCAAACTAGTGCAGGACGCTTGAGACCCCTAAACCGATTCGCGTCTTACCCATGGAAAACTCGACGTTGTCCATCCTGGGACGTCTGCTGGGGGCCGGGCTGGTTGCAGGCGGGCTGGTCCTGTGGGGCGGGTGCGACACGGTGCCGGCCCCGGAGCGCACTCCGCGGGGGCCGTCGGTAACGGATCTTCGGGTGACCCCGGACAGCCTCCATGAGTCCGATGTGCAGGTCGTAGATACTATGGCTCAGGTCGAGGTCGATGTGTCGGCGCGAGTGGCGGATCCGGACGGAACGGTGGAGCGCGTTGCGTTTGTCTTTGAGCCGTCGTCAAATCCGCGGCGTACAATCTCAGGGACTCTGTCTGCCGTGGAACCGCCCTTGTATGGAGGAACGCTCCCGCTCTCAGTTCCTCTCGTCGACGAGATCTATACGGTCCGCGTCTTTGCCGTAGACGACGACAGCCTGTCGGGCAACCAGGTGACGGGACAGTTCCGGTTTGTGCCGACGGACACGTCAGAGGCCGCAGGGGACGCTCTTCGTATGCAGCTGAATCGCCGCCCGGACGACTCGTGAACCGCATTCTCGTGTGGCTTTTCGTGCTGGGGCTGGCCGCCGCGCCGGCGTGGGGACAGGGGCCGCCGCGCCTGCAGGAACTACGTCCGACGACGGGCCTGGCCAGCAATACGGTCCAGGAGCTAGCGTCGGCGGGCGACTCGCTCTGGGCGGGGCCCCTGCTCACCGTGTACGTGGAGGACGAGGCGCGCCTGTTCACGCCGGACGATCCGGTGGTGGAGCGTCGGCTCAGAGAGGGAAGCAATGTCGTGTTCTCGCTGGCCGCCGAGGGGGGCATACGAGGCGCCTCGACCGTCTGGGCGGGCCTCGCGTTCGACGCTGGGGGCGATGCGATTGGGGCGGGCGGATTTTTGGTGTCGACCGACGGCGGAGCGTCTTTCGCGACGCGACCGGTCCCGCTCGACGACGCGGCGGACACGACGATCACCTACGGTACAGGTACGCTCCCGGCGGTTCCGATCACGCAGGAGGCCGGGAGCCCTCCTCGGGATCTCGCGATCGAGCCCCAGGCCGATACCGTGTGGACTGCTGGGGGGCGCAGTGGCCTGCGGCGTTGGACGGAGCAGGACTCGGCCTGGACGCGAGCCGTGCTGCCCCCGGACACGAGCACCCGCATTGAGCCGTCCACGCCGACTGATTTCCTGGTAGCCCCGCCTCTCGATGACGGACGGGGCTTCCAGAACCACCGGGCCCTGAGTGTGCTGGTGGACGAGACAGGCACGGTATGGGCCGGCACCGCCGCCGGCCTCAACCGCTCGACGCCGGACGACGTCGGCCCGTCTGGGGACCGGGCCTGGCGCCTTTTTCGGCCGGACGGCACCCCCAACAGCCTGACGGGGCAGTTTGTGCTTGGGTTGGCCGAGCAGCCGCGCCCCAATGGGCGCAACCCGATCTGGATCGCCACCCTGCGGGCCGACGGGGGGAGTGTGCTCCAGCGCAGCGGGCTCACGGTGACGCCGGACGGGGGCGAGACCTTCCGGCAGCCCCTCATCGGGGAACAGGTGAACGACGTGGCGGCCCGTCAGACGCGCGTCTACGCCGCCACCGAGAACGGGCTCTTCGTGTCGGAGAATCAGGGGCGCACGTGGCGTACTGTTGAAGAGGTATCGCTCGCGGAAGAGAGTCAGGCGTTCCCGGGAGAGCTGACGGCCCGCGCCGTCGAGGTCACGCCCGCGGCGCTCTGGGTGGGGACGACGGAGGGTCTGTTGCGCCTGGACCGCGAACAAGAGCCCCAGCTCTTGCCCGGCGAGGCGGACGCCCGGCCCCCGGAGTGGCAGCTGTTTCGGACCGAGGTGCCCGTCAATCCCGACGAGCCGACCGAACAGGTGCCCGACGTCGAGACGTACGCCTACCCGAACCCATTCGTCCCGTCGCGCGACGATGCGGTACGGATCGTTTATGACGTTCCGGAGCCGCAGACGGTGAAGGTGTCCATCTACGACTTCGGGATGAACCGTGTGCGCACGCTCGAAGAGCAGGAGCCGGACGGCCAGCAGGAAATCGTCTGGGACGGAACCGACGCCTCGGGGCTCCGCCTGCCCACCGGCACGTACCTGTACACGGTCGAGGTAGGGGGCACGACGGTACGAGGGAAAATCCTGCTCTCAAACTGATCGCTCCGCCCGGCGCCGCTGACTTTCGTTCACGTGTCCGCTCTTCCATGCGCAGTTGGACTCTTCCATCGCTAGTTGGCCGTTTGGGGCGGCAGGCGGGCCTGAGTATTCTGCTCGGGATTGGGCTGATGGCAGGACTGTCGGTCCCGGCCAGTGGTCAAGATGTGGGAACCGGGGCGTTTTCCCGTCTGGGATTTGGGGCCCGCGGCATGGCGCTGGGCAACGCGCTGGTGGCCGACCCGTCCGCGGACGTGAGTCCGTACTACAATCCGGCCCTGCTTCCGGCCGCCTCCGGCCAGCGGGTGTCGGCGTCCGCCGCGCTGATGTCGTTCGACCGGGAGCTGCAGTTCCTCGAGTTTACGGCGCCCCTCGGCCCGACCGCGGGGATTGGGCTGAGCCTCACCCACGCCGGCGTCAACGACATCGACGGCCGCAACGCCGACGGCGTGCGCACCGAAACGCTGTCGACCGACGAGTTTGCGCTCTCGCTTGCATTTGGCAACCGCTTCGCGGACTGGCTTGCGGTGGGCACCACCCTCACGCTGTACCAGTCCGACCTGCTGCCCGAGGCGGATCCCGTCCGAGGCTTCGGCGTCGACCTGGGCGTGCGTGTGCAGCCTACCGAGCGACTCTCTCTGGCTGCCGCCGTCAAGGATCTGCTGGCCAGGTACGAGTGGGACGCCGCCCCGGTGGGCGGGGGCAGCCACACGGACCGGTTCCCGGTGCGGGTGCAGGTGGGAGGGGGCTACGCGCTCCTCGACAGGCGTCTTCAACTCCTAGCGGAAGTAGAGTCCCGGTATACCGCACGGGACCGACGGACTCAACAGACCCTCGTCACGTCGGGCGGCCCGCGGGCCCAGACCCGAACCGAGTCGTTCCTCCTCCACGACCTGCGGGCACGGGTCGGGGCCGCCTACCGCCCCCTCGAGAGTCTTCGCCTTCGGGTGGGGGTCGACCGCCTTGGGGTGGGCGACACGAGCGGCCTTCGTCCCAGTGCCGGGTTCGGCGTGCGGCAATCGATTGGGGACCTCGACCTCCGCATCAGCTACGCGGCCACACTTGAGCCCTATGTCCGGACCGTCGTGAATACCGGGACCGTCGAGCTCTTTCTGTGAGGGCCAGAGGGCGGACGTCGGTCGGGGATGGCACTCACCCAAGCTGGGACAGAAGCTCGAACAGGGCGTCGAGGCCCACCCCTGACACGCCCGTTCGAATGCGGAGGGCACACCACAGGTCGAGCAGCATCATCTGGGCGGCGTGGATGGGAACGGCAATCCAGAAGGAGCGGCAGCGCCAGACGAGGGCGCCCAGGGCGATGCCGCCCACGACGGAGAGCAGCGCCTCCGGCCACGGCTTCGTGACGTGGAGGGCGGCGAAGGGAAGCGCCTGTACAAAAATGGCCGACAGGCCGAAGGTCGGTGCGGTGCCGAAGAGCACGAACCCGCGCCACAGATACTCCCACCCCACCCAGTAGAAGAGAAACAGGGCCTCGTAGATGAAGAACACGGCCCAGTCCCGGGTTGCCGGCTGGTAGTGCGGGTACTGCTCCTGAAAAGCTGCGCCATCGGAGAGCACCCACGTCCCCGCTGCCACGACCGGCAGGTAGAGGGCGGCGACGACGCTCGCAAATCGCCATTCGCCCAGGCCTAGACCGATCTCGTCGAGGGTCGGTGCGAAGAATGCTCGGAGGGCCGTCGCCGGCACCACGAAGCCGAGCAGGCCCTGCATCCCAAACCACCACCCCCAGCTTGCGAGTCCCTGCCAGTCTCGAGGGAGAAACGTTGCGAGGTGAGTGCGGAAAAGCCCGCGGTCGCCCAGAATGAACTGGAGAACGACGAGCACCGCCGCGGCTGTGAGGACGAACGTCGTCTGCCCGTCGAGGGAGACGGCGGCCCGGCGAAGGCGACGCCACTCCGTCCGGAGACGGGCGGCCAGTGCGTGCAGCATGAGAAACAAGGAATTGGGCAGCGAACGCGATGCCGACAGACAGGGGGCAACGGAATTCTTCTCGTCCCCCAAAGCCGAAGTGCTGGTCAGGGGCGATTGGTCGTCCGGGAGGAGCCAGGCGGCGCAGGCAGGTCCAGGAAGCGCGCAAGGAACTCGTGGGTCCGCACGAGACGGTCGAGGCGCTGACGCGGAGAGGCCGAGGCGGACACGTCATGCCCCACCCCAGGATACCGCACGTACTCGACGGGGCGATCCAGGATCTTGAGGCGTTTGTACAGACGCTCACCCTGAGACGGCCCCACGCGCCGGTCGGTCCCGCCCTGCATCAGCAGGAGCGGCGTGCGGATCAGGTGTGCGTACGTGAGTGGCGAGTTGCGGTGAAGGGCGGTCCAGGGCGTCCGGGCGGTCGAGTCGGGAGACAGAAGCCCGAAGGAGAGTGTAGGGTCGCCGAGCGAAAGCGGCGGAACGCCCTCCCAGGGATACCCGCCAAACTCCTCCGGCACGAGGCGCCACGCACGGCCGCCGCCCAGCAGGGCCGGGAGGTCGTACACGCCATTGAGCGCAACGGCCGCGGCGAACCGGTCCGTCTGACCAAGGAGCCAGGCGGCAAGGGTGCCGCCGTACCCCGTGCCGCCGAGCGCGACCTGGGTGGAGTCGGTCCAGGACAGGGTCGCGGCGGAGTCCGCAAGGGCGAGGACGTCGCGGGCGGGGCCAGGGCCCCAGTTTTGGTCGTTGGCGCGCCGGAAGGCCGTCCCGAAGCCCGCCGAGCCCCGCGGAAACCCCTCCACGAGCCCCAGTCCGCGTCCCGCAAGGTACTGTCGCTCGAACCACGTTTCTGGCGTGTAGGGGGCACTCAACTCTGGAGGCCCGCCTCGCGCCTGCACGAACAGGGGATGCCGAAGCGAATCCGGAAAGGCAACCGGACGCGTCACCCATCCGGTCACGTCGAGGCTGTCGCGGGAGATGGTCACGCGGCTGGGCTTCGCGATCTGTCGACGGGCCAGCCACTCGGCATTGGGCGTGGCGAGGGGCCGCTCGTTGTTGAAGCTGACGGTGTTGGCGTAGAGGGCGGAGGGTGTGGCTGGGTCCGTCGAGGCGTAGACGGCGGTCGCGTTGGTTACGTCGAATGAATGTATGGCCCGTGCGGCCCCCGTCATCTGTTCGGCCTCGGCGGGCCGAACCATGGTCGAGTCGAGCGTGAATTCGTTCCGCGAGGTGGCCCGGTCTGCGGGCATGTCCGGGCTCTGGGCCCGCGGATCCGCGTCGGTCGTATCTCGGGCGAAGGGGGTGAAGCGGAAGAGGGGACGGCCGCCCTCTGAGGGGGCCGTCGCGTACAGGTACCAGCCGTCGGGCGCCCACTCGACGGACGCCACGTCCCGGTCGAGGGCGCTCGTGAGAACGCGGGGCTGTGACCGACCGTCCAGGTCAAAAATCCCGACGTCTGCGGGCGCGTCGCTCGTTCGGGAGAGCGACGCGAGGCGGAAGGCCACTGTGCTGCCGTCCGTCGTGACGGCGGGGTCCGTCAGGGCGTAGTTCTCAATGCGAAGCAGGCGACGAAGCCGGGGGCGGTCAAGGTCGGCCACGAACAGGGCGCGCCGGCGGACGCGGTCGGGCGATCGATTCGTGGAGGGCATCCCGCTTACGACGATCTGCCCGCCCCCGGGGAGCCAGTCGGCCTGGCCGTACGAGCGGTAGCCGCCCGTCACGAGACGAGGCGTGGGGCGTGGGGGGCGCCCGGAGCGGATGCCGGGGGGAACGTCCACAACGTAGTGGTGGCGGTAGGCCGGTGTGGGCTGGAGCCGCCGCTCGCCCTGCAGCTCGAGCCGGGACGAGACGAGGGCCGTCCCGGACCGGCGGTTCTGGTGCATCCATCGCCGAATTTGCGTGAGGTTGCCGTCCGGGGTGGCGGCAGTGTCGGGCCGCACGGCGACCGTCGTCGTGTCGGGACGGAGCCGAAACTGATCAAACACCGCCCGCACGCTATCGGGGGAGAGCGCCGCGAGGCGATGCACGGGCGGGGCGGCGAGGGTGTCCGGGATGGACGGATGCTGCGGGATTTGTAGGGTGTCAGTCGTGTCCGTGGGCGTCCGAAGCCGGCCGCCCGCGTCCACCGGAAGGGAGTCGACAGGGTTGAGCGTCCGGTCGTGTCGGAGGACGAGGAGGGTATCGGGCGCAGGAGCACGAACGGTGTCCGCGGGCGCCCGGCCAGGGCGCTCAGTGGGAGGTCGACGGTCCGTCTGTCGATGGACCGCCGGTTCGGGGACGCGGCTCGCGAAGAGCAGTTGCTCCCCACCGGGGCCCCACTGGGGGGCCTGAGCGCCGTGCGGCGTATCGGTCAGCTGATACGGAATGCCCCCATTGAGGGGAAGGACGAACACCTGCGGCGTGCCATCTACAGGGCGCACGAAGGCAAGGTGTGTGCCGTCGGGGTGCCAGGCAGGCTCTCGGGCGTGGTGCCGGTTCTGAGACAGCAGACGCGGGTCGTCCCGTCCGCTCGTCCGCGTCACGTACAGCCGGGCACGAGGCGTGGCGGACCGGCCGGGTGAAAGGCGGCGCACCGTATAGGCCACGGAGCGCCCGCGGGGAGAAAGCGCGACCTCCGTCACCTCTCGCATCCGATACAGGTCCCGGGCCTGGATGGGCTGCTCTTCGTCCGAGGAAGCCTGTGCAGATGCCGTTGCGGGGAGAACGAGGCCCGTGAGGAGGCCCACCAGAAGGGACGCGAGAACCGTTCGGTGGACCCTAGGGCGATACGGTGACGCCGAGTTGGAACAGATTTGCATCAACGCCGGGATTGATTTGTCCACGGAAGCCATTCGACAGGTGGTGATAGCGGTAGCCGGCAGTGAGAATCAGGGCAGAGGTCACGACCACACGGACGCCCGCCCCCACGTCGAACATAAAGTTCAGCGACCGCCCCAGCGCATTTGGGACGGAGCGGTTGAAGAACGCGAGGCCGGTGCTCCCCGCCAGGAACGGTTGGAGATGCTCGTCGGGCCGGAAGGTGAGCCGCAGGCCCGCCGGGCGCACCCCCACGCCGACCGCGGTCCGCCCCTGGGGACGAGAAGGGGAAGACGTCCGTTCGGGAGCAGGCCTGTCGGACGGAAGGGGGGAGAGGGCGCCGGCTGGAATCGACAGGAAGAGAACGGGAAGCAGGTCTGCCGTGTACGTGAGGGTCGGGCCGTCGGAAAGTGGAGTGCGAGAGGATGGGGCGAGGAGGCGATGGTAGCGCAGCCCGATCAGCCCCATCCTTGCACGCCGGATGTTTCCGATGAGGCGTCCGGTCGCGAACGAACCGCCGGCCCACACGCCGATGGCGTTCGTGGAGGGGGCGGGGGCGAGGCTGTCCGTCGTCTGCCCTACACAAGGGACAACGACCCCGAGGCTGACAAGTAGGGCGACGACGGCGAGGCGAGCGTGCAAAATCGGGAGCAATTTCGTCCGTGACGACGCGTAAGGCAGGGGCGAATCCATCTTGGCGGCACGCGGCCCGGACTTCCGAGTCCGTGCGAGCGATTCTTCTTCTCACCCAACCCCACCCCAAATGGAGCTTTTCTACAACCAGTACGGCGACTCCGGGTCTCCGTTCATCATTCTCCACGGCCTTCTTGGCGCGCACGGCAACTGGCACACCCTCAGCCGGACGGCGTTCCAAAACGTCGCTCGCGTGTACGCCGTGGATCAGCGCAACCACGGACGGTCGCCCCACGCCGACGCGATGGACTACCCGACCCTTGCGGCGGACTTGCGCCGGTTTATCGATCGGCACGCCCTCGCCCCGGCCGCCGTGATGGGCCACTCGATGGGCGGGAAGACCGCCATGCAGACTGCCCTCTCGCATCCGGACCGGGTCGACCGACTGATCGTCGTCGACATGGCCCCGAAGGCGTATCCACCCCACCACACCAAACTGCTGGACGCACTGGCCCGCATTGACCCGACGGCGTACGACGGGCGTGACGAGATCGACGACGTGCTGGCCGAGGACGTGTCGTCCTGGCCCGTCCGCCAGTTTCTGCTCAAAAATCTCGACTACGACGGCGAGACCTATACCTGGCGCATGAACCTGGACGCCATCCGTGCGCACTACGACGACATCACGGCCGCCCTGCCGCGCGCGTCGACCTACGAGGGGCCGGCGCTCTTCGTCCGGGGCGGGGCCTCGGACTACGTGGCCGACGAGGACCGCGAGGACATCCGGGCGCGCTTCCCCAACGCCGAGCTCGTGACCATCGACGGGGCGGGGCACTGGGTCCACGCCGACGCGCCCGACGCGCTGGCCGAAGTGGTGACCGACTTCCTCGCGGAGACGGCCTCGTGAGCAGGGGTCGACACGAGGCGTGCCAATTCGTAGATTGCGGGCGCATTGTTCTTATACAATTCCCTACGTGTACTCATGGACTTAGGACTTTCGAACCGGACCGCTTTCGTGGCCGGGGCCAGCAAAGGACTGGGCCGGGCGACCGCCCACGAGCTCGCCCAGGAAGGGTGCAACGTCGCCCTGTGCTCGCGGGACGGGGACCGCATTCAAGCGGCGGCGAAGGCCATCCGCGACGACACGGACGCCGAGGTGCTGCCTCTCGTCTGTGACGTGACCGACGCGGAGCAGGTGGAGAGCGCCATCGCCCAGACGGCCAACACGTTCGGCGGTCTCCACGTGCTCGTCACCAATGCCGGCGGCCCCCCCTCCGGAGCGGCCACGGAGCTGGACCCCTCCGACTACCGCGACGCGGTGGAGCTCAATCTGATGAGCACCATCTCGCTCTGCGACGCCGCGCTCCCCCACCTCCGCACGGCGGCGGCAGAGGACGACCACGCCCGCGTCATTATGGTAACGAGCGTGTCGTCGAAGCAGCCCATTCCCACCCTTGCGCTGTCCAACACGGCCCGCGCCGGCGTGCAGGGCTACGCCAAGAGCCTGGCCGATGACCTGGGTCCCACCGGCATCACGGTCAACACCGTGCTGCCCGGCTACACCCGCACGCAGCGGCTCGAGGACCTGGCCGATGAGATTCAGGAGCGAACGGGCCAGTCGCGGACGGAGATCGAGGCGGGCTGGGCGGACGACAACGCGCTTCCGCGCATTGGCGAGCCGGACGAGTTTGCCGCGACGGTGGCCTTCCTTGCCGGGGCGCGTGCCGGCTACGTGACCGGGGTGGCGTTCCCTGTCGATGGGGGGCGCAGCAAGCATCTTCTGTGAGGAGCGGCACGCCCCCAATCGACCCGGGAGAAAATAAAAAAGCCCCGGACCGCGGGGCGGGGAGGGGGAGGGCGCGGCCCGGGGCAAAAAGCCGGGAGGAAAGGGGAGACAGCCTGTGGCTATCGCCCCGTCATGACTTGCTCATTCGTAAGCACGCACCGATTTTTTTGCTCCGCCAACTTTCGATGAACCAGGGCGATTCAACGAGACTTTTAGCCCGTCGTCAAGGACGCTCGAAAGGCTCGTGTCCGGGTGTCTCAGTGGAGGTCGAGGAAGGTGTCCACGGCGTCGAAAAAGGGCGCCGGCGCCTCCCAGTGGGGGAGCAGGCCCCCGGGAAGCGCCTGGTGGGAGAGATCGCGTGCGTTCTGAGAGAGGACCGTAGGGAGTCGGTCGAACGATTGTACGGTGGAGCCGGGCGTAGTGGGGGTGAGGAGGAGGGTGGGCCGGTAGAGGCGGGCGTAGACGTCGTCTGAGACGTCTGGGATTGAGAGGGTACCGTCCACGAACCGGAGGGGAGCCCGGTAGGCCCCGCGGACCTGAGCGGTCTGTTCGGCGTAGTCGAGCAGCGCGTCGGGGATGGCGTCGGGGCTCAGGAAAACCTGCCGCGCGTAGTAGTCCCAGAGCGACGAGCGCCGGGTGAGGCGGTGATAGAGCAGCTCGAACGCGCCGGTGTGATCGGCCAGGGCGAGCCCCAGGCGACCGGGCGTGGAGGGGCCCTGCGTGGGGGCGAGGCCGGTCGGGGAAACGAGCACGAGTCGGCGCACGAGCGGGGCGGCCTGGAGGGCCACCTGGGCGGCGTATTCCGCTCCCAACGACAGCGCGACGACGTCGGCGGCGGCCTCGGGCACCTCGTCGAGGAAGTGGTAGAGCTGTTGCTCGTACAGCGCCGGGGAGTAGGCCCGGGGCTCCCGATCCGACCGCCCGAAGCCGAGCCAGTCGAGCGCATAGACGGGCCGGTCGGTGGTCGTTGCCAGATGCTTGGCGATGGGCTGCATCTCGCGGCTCGACGCGACCGCGTTGAAACTGTGGAGCAGCACGATCGGTGGCCCGGTGCCGGGACGGACGTAATACTGTGCACGGCCGTCCGGCGTCTCGAACGGACGCGGCTCCAGGTCGAGCGCCGGAGGCAGGGACAGAGGCGACGGCAGCGTGCGTCGGTAGGCCCACCGGGCGGCGGCAAGGCTGGCGTAGGTGCCGGCCAGGGTCGCACCGGTGGTGAGCAGGGCGCGCCCAAACGAGGAGGATGAAGAGGAGTCGGACATCGGGACAGACGGGGCGGCGATAAAATAGATTGAGTCCTCGAACGCCGCTTCGGCACCGACGTTCAACCCGGAACCGTCCGCGTCCCATCGGTTACGCCCTTGTGGGCTGGCGTGGTCGGCCAAGTATGCCCCTGTAGCTCAACTGGAGAGAGCGGTGGCCTCCTAAGCCGCAAGTCGCGGTTCGAGTCCGCGCAGGGGTACTGCGCGTTCCAGTTAGTTACCGACAAATGCATGAGCACTTGTACGGCCACCAACAAGGACGGAACCCCGTGCAGCAACTCTGCGGCGGCGGGCAGTGTGTACTGCCACGTGCACCAGGACGCGGACGCGAGCACGAGTGCGGACGAGCACGGGTTCGGGGTGATGCTGGCCAGCGCCCTCACCGTCATTCTCGTCACCCACTTCCTTCTGCAGTTCGTCCTGGGGGCGTGAGGAGTAGCCGGGGACCCAGGGAGCACCCCTCCGCACAGAGACGGGCAAAGGGTCAGTCCAGGGCCTCGTCGATGTGGGGGCGGAGGTCGTCGATCGTCTCGTACATCCAGTCGAAGTAGCCGGGGTGGTCGCTCTGAATGTCGCGGAGGGCCTTCCCGTCGTGCTTGCCGAAGCACACCACCACTGCGTCGCCCTCCTGCTTGAGGCGGCGCTGGTCGTCGAGATAGTCGCCCCGAATCTGCTGGGCGAGGTCGGCCGGCGTGCCGTCGATGTCATGGTCGGCAAGCTGTCGTTGGAGGACCATCCCGGCCGCTTCCACGTCGCGGAGGGCATCGTGGGCGTCGTCGAGCGCCTCGCCGGTGTACCGTTCGTAGAGGGCCGAGAGGGTGCGCGGACGCAGCACTTGCTCTAGGCGGTACGGGTCGAGGACGACGCGGTCGTCGGGGCCGGGGAGCGTCCGCCCGTGCCGCTCAAATTCGGCGTGGAGGAGGGGGACGTCGTACGCAAGGGCGTTGTACCCGGCCAGGTCGGCGTCGGCGAGAAGAGGGGCGATGCGGTCGAGGTGGGCCTCCAGCGGGGGCGCCTGCCGGACCGCGTCGGGCGAGAGGCCCGTCAGGTCCGTGACGGCCGCCGGAATCTCCTCTTGCGGGTCCACGAGCACATCGATGGTCTCGTTTAGCGCGGCCCCGCTCTCGCTCGGCACGAATCGCTGCATCCCGATCTGGATGATGCGGGCCGTCTGGGGGTCCGTGCCGGTGGCTTCAAGGTCGAAGAAGACGAGGGGGCGTTCGAGATGGAGCACGAGCAGGGACGACGATGGGTTTGAGGGACAATCAACGTGCCCCTGTATGCACGGCTCGTGCGAAAGATCGCCGTCTCCTGGACGGGAACGTCAGTGCTGAGGAAGCACCGAGTCGAGCCACTGCACGAGCGCACTCTCGGCGCCCTCGGTGCGCAGCTCCAAGAGGATCCGCTGGAGTGCAAACTCCAGAAGGAGGCTCCGCGACACGGTGGTGGCGTACCGGGAGCCGAGAACCGACACGGCCTTTTCGAGCTGGCGGGAGAGGTCCGCCCGCACGGATCCCACGGAGACCGGTTGAAGGGACGGGTCCGGCTCGGGAAGCTCCGACGGGGCCGCCATAGAGAGGGCCAGCTTCTGGTCCAGGGACGACGCTTCGGCGTGCGGCTCTGCCTCGCGGGGCCGGTCCTTCTGGATCTCAGTCGAGGGCGGCGGGGGTTGCGTGGCTTGCTCGGTGGCGTCGGGGCGGGGGGCGTCGTACGCCATGTCCTGGTCCACGGCCTTCATCCAGCCGGGGACCGTGCCGTCGCCGTTGAAGGAATTGGTCGAGGTGCTCATGGGAGCATCGGAATCAGGCGGGAATCATGCGGCAGTCGCAACGCGGGAGCGTTCTACGACTTCGTCGGCGAGGCTGAGGTAGTACGAG
Organism: Salinibacter grassmerensis; assembly: GCF_947077765.1. Lineage (NCBI taxonomy): Bacteria > Pseudomonadati > Rhodothermota > Rhodothermia > Rhodothermales > Salinibacteraceae > Salinibacter > Salinibacter grassmerensis. Next base: position 991,252 of record NZ_CAMTTF010000001.1, read on the forward strand.
GCTGCGTCGGAGGCCCCGTCGTACTCCATGATGTTCATGCCGTGGGTGGCCACCTCGTTGACCTTTGAGCGCCACGGGATGGCGGTCTTGAAAAGGATGTCGGAGTACACGTCCTCGAACTTTTCCTGCATGTCGCTAACCAGGCTGGAGCGCAGGTCGAGGTCGTTGGGCAGCAGGCCCAGGATCCGCAGGCTGTCGTTGTGCACCTTTCGGATTTGCTTGATGGTGTCCTGGAGCTGGCTGACGCCCCGCATGCTGAACCGGTCGGCGTGGATGGGGACGATGATGCCGTCGGCCCCGGCCAGGGCCGTCGCAATGCTACGCCCGAGCGACGGGGGGCAGTCCACGAGGCAGTAGTCGTGCTTCATGGTCGAGCTGGAATTGCGCTGCACCTCGGCCGTGCGAAACTCCTGAACGCGGCACCGGAACTGTTGAGGAAAGACGGGGCTCCGGCCGACCACCGAGTCGAAGCTTGCCGCCGCCATGCGCCGGTCGGAGGGGATGAAGTCGACCCCGACGGACTCGGACGTGCGGAGAACGCTGGCGAACGACCACTCGTCGGAGGCCTCGCCGTCCCAGGTGGCGAGGGAGTCGAAAACGGTCGCGTCATCGTCGGTCGCCTCCCGCCCCATGAGCCAGTCGGTGGCGTTCATTTGGGGGTCGTAGTCGATGACCAGGGGATCGTGGCCCTTGTGTTTGAGGGCCGTAGCCAGGTTGACACTCGTGACGGTTTTCCCAACCCCGCCTTTCTGGTTGATGACGGCAATGGTGTACATGGCACTTTGGGGCATCGACGAGGAACAAGCGCAGTGGTGTTTGGCTCTTTGAATGTCCGCAAAGAGTATTCCGGGATGCCGAGGGCACGATGTGACGGACGTATTACGGAGAGGATGGAGAAAGTACTCACGCCGATGGGTGCATATGTACGTTACTGAAAACGCCCTATCGAGACGTACGGGAACGGGGCGTGTTGACGACCCTGCGCGACGATCCGTGGGGGGGCACCGGTCTATTCTGTGTTCCGTAGGAACGAGGCAGCGACGGGCAGGTGATCGCTGGTGGCGGCCATCGAGTCGGCCGGGAGGGGGCGCGCCACGTGCGCCGAGCCGTCCACGAGACGATCAGAGAGGGCAGAGTTGGGCAGAAGATAGTCGAGCTGGCGGACGGGATCGTCCGAGGGATGGGTGGGCGTGGGGCGGTTGGACAGTGGGTCGGTAAGCTGGACGCGTCCCGGGATGCGCCCGGGCCGGACCGAATCCGGCGCCGGCCGACCGGGGTCGTTGAGCAGGAGGCGCAGTTCGGGGCTGTCGGAGAGTGAGTTCAGGTCGCCCGCCACCAGCATCTTGGCCGCCGGTCGGGCGCTGTGGAGACGAGACAGTTCCGCGTGCAGAAAGCGGATTTGGCCGATGCGCCAGCCTCGGTCTTCTGCGCTGCGGCCGGCTTTTAGGTGGGCGCCGGCCAGCGTCCACACCCGATCCGGGGCCACCCGCACGTCGGCCGTCCACAGGCGGTGGTTGGTGAGCGACTGCGCCGCGGGCGCTCCGTTGTCGGCGTCCTGGCCCACGATGGGGGTCACCACGTCCGCGTAGTTTCGCACCACGCCGAGCGGATATCGGCTCAAGAGCACCACGTTCATGTACCAGGTGGGGCTCTCCACGGAGGTCGCAAAGCGATAGCTCGTGTCCCCGAGGCGGTTCTCGACGAAGGAATCGAGAAAGGCTTCACTCTCGGCCTCCTGCAGCACCACGAGGTCCGCGTCGAGCCGGCGCAGCGCCCGGGCAACGCGTCGCTTCCGATCCGTCAGGTCCGATGCGGGCGTGTTTTCGGTGCCGGCATCGATGTATGGGTTGTCGTGCCCGTCCACGAAGTGCTCTAGGTTCCAGGTTGCGACCCGGACGGTATCATCGTCCGGAAAGTCGTAGTCCGACGGAAGGGCCATTCCGGTCGTGGGGGAGGGAGACGAAGCGTCCGGTCCGCAGGCGGGGAGGAGGCAGAGTATGAGAAGAAGCGGGGGGAGGGTGCGCATGGGCAAGACGAAATGTACGAGTTGCGTGGACTTGATGGGTATGAAACGTAGGTCCTGGCGTGGACCATCGTGAAGGCTGGAGTTTAAAATCCGATCCACCTTTTCCCGGAAACCCATCGAGTCCAATGTCTTCTACTTACCTGGGGCTTGGATCCAACAAAGGCGACCGCTTGGAGCACCTGCACCGGGCGGTCGAGCGGTTGCAACAGCGCGACGCCATCGACGTGGTGAGCGTGTCCCCCGTCTACGAGACCGAAGCCCACACGACCTCGCCGGACGAGACCCAGCCTTCGTTTTTGAACGCCGTGACGCGACTGGCCGTCGAGGTCGATCCGGACGCCCTCCTTCGAGTAGCGCACGAGGTGGAGCGGGCGGAGGGGCGCATCCGGGCCGCCGAGCAGCGGTGGGGGCCTCGCCCCCTGGACGTCGACCTGCTGGCAGTCGGATCCCTCACGCGAAACACTGAGGCCCTCACGCTCCCTCATCCTCGTCTCGCGGAGCGCCGGTTCGTGCTCCGGCCCTGGGCCGACCTCGCGCCAAACTTCGTCGTCCCGCCGCCGTTCGATCAGTCTATTCGGTCACTGTTCGATGAGTGCGGGGACCCGGCCTCCATTCAGCAGACGGACTACACGATTGGAGACGAGACGGCGTCCCCAGAAGCCCCCGGCACGCAAGTCTCCAAACAGTCCGGTGGGGGCTGAGCCGACGAATCTACCCCGAACGTGCACCTCGCCATCCCTCCCGACGTTGCCGCGCCCGATGCCCTTGACCCCGCCGGACGCCCTCGACTATGTGGCCATCGAAGGCGCAATTGGGGCCGGTACCACCACGCTCACCGAGCTCCTGGCCGACCGCTTCGAGGCCGATCCCGTGCTCGAACGGTTCGAAGAAAATCCGTTCCTGGAGCGCTTCTATGAGGACCGGAAGCGGTGGGCCTTCCAGACGCAGCTCGCCTTCCTAGCAAGCCGGTTTCGGCAGCAAAAAGAGCTGTCCGAGCGCGACCTCTTCCGCGACTTCGCGGTGAGCGACTACACGTTCGACAAGGACCGCATCTTCGCCCGGCAGACGCTGAGCGGCGACGAACTGCAGCTCTACGAGTCGCTTTTTCGCCTCATGGAGCCGACCGTCCCGTCGCCCGACCTCGTGGTGTACCTACGCTCCTCCCCCGAGCGGCTCTTGCAGAACATCGAGATGCGTGACCGGCTGTACGAGCGCGACATGGACCCGGACTACATTGCGGACCTCCATGAGGCCTACGACCAGTACTTTCGCCAGTACGAGCGCACCCCCCTCCTCGTGGTGAACGTCGCGGAAATGGACTTCGTAGAGCACCCGGCGGATTTCCAAACACTGGTGCAGCACATTGTCGCCCCGTCTGAGGAGCGCACCCGCTACGTCCACCCGTCGTAGCAGCGGGGCTCGTTCCGACACCGATAGCACGGCCGTTTGCAGACGCGCACGATGGAGTACCTCGCTCTCGGCATCATTCTGTACTTTATCCTGCGGACGTCCGGCAACCTCGTCCGTCTGATGGGGGGAGAGGAACGGACATCGTCCCAGCAAGGACCGGCGCACGAGTCTCCGTCCCGTCAAACCGAGTGGGAGGGCCCCTCGCCCCGCCAGCGAACAGGAACGGCGCGCAATGCGCCGACATTTTGGGGAAAAGACGTAGAGGACGCACGCTGGCAGGACCTCAACGGGGAGGCGAACCCGTGAAGCCCGTCCCGATAATGCCCCGCCAGCGTCACTCCGATGTGCCAAACTCGAAGGTGAGCGTCGTCTGGCTGGCAACCGGCTGGCCGTTCTGCTGGGCAGGGCGGAAGCGAGACCGGCGGGCGGCAACGAGGGCCGCCTCCTCGAGGCCGTAATTGAGGTGTGCGACGGCGCGGGCACGTCTCCCGTCTGCGAGCTGCCAGCGCTTCAGGACGGTCGCCCCGGTGACCTGCCCCGTCTCGGAGACCTGCACGGCGATGCGGATCCGGGCCTGCACGTTCTCCTTGCGGGCAGCGGTCGGATAGTCGGGCTGTACGGCCCGGAACAGGCGGGCGTTGGTGTCGGGCGTGCGGGTTGCGCCCGGGGGGCCGGTCGTCCCCTCCCGCAGTTGATCGTCGTCCTCGGGGGCGTCGACGGCCAGGGCGGACGTGCCAAACTCAATCTCTTCCTCGATTACGACGTTGTTGGGAACGACCCTTGGGGGCACCGGTGCCGGTGGGGGCGGCGTCTGCTCGCGGGCCTGGGCCGTCGGCTGCACCTCGTTGACCTGGATGCGGTCCGGGCCCCGCTCTCCGAATGGACCGTCCGGGGCCTGCGGGGACGGTGCCGGCCACCAGCGCACGAGGGCAACGCCGAGCGCCAGCACGACGGCCAGCGCCCCGAGAAGGCGTCGCCGGTACGCGTGGTCGGACGTGAAGGCGGTGGAGCGGCGCATCGGACGGACAGCAATAGGAATCAATAGCGTATCTTTAAAAAAGGGGGGTGCCATCTGTTTCTAGGCGGTGGGCACGCTCGGTTCGTAGTCCAGACGCGGGCGCTGTTCTGAAAGCCCCGGAAGTGAGACGTCGATCAAGAAGCTCGATCGCGAAACTTTTCGGCCTGCTTGCACTTTCATCCGCAGATTTTACGAGAACCGCCAATACTGAGTGTTATGTCTCCCGACATACCCCCCGAACCTGGGCCCTGCTCACCGGCACCCACCCCATTGGATTAGTTTCCCTGCCCTCCCCATTTGGGGAGGTTTTTTTATGGGCCGCGGTGCCGCCGTCTGTCACTGACCCTCCCTCCACACCATGACCCACGCTTCTTCCTCCTCCACCCGCGATCCCGCCAAGCTGGTCCTGTCCGACGGCACCGTCGCCCGTGGCGTTGCGCTCGGCCAGCGAGGGCTCACCGGCGGCGAGCTGTGCTTCAACACGAGCATGACGGGATACCAGGAGATCATGACGGATCCGTCCTACTATGGCCAGCTCATGATGATGACCCAGCCCCACATTGGCAACTACGGCGCCTCGGCCGAAGACATGGAAGCCGACACGCCGATGGTGGCGGGCTTCATCGTCCGCGACTACCCGCGTCGTCACTCCAACACCCAGGCCGACGAGACGCTTGAGGCCTTCATGCAGCACCACGATCTCGTGGGCATCGCGGGGGTGGACACCCGGGCGCTCGTTCGGCATGTGCGGGACAAGGGGGTCATGAACGCCGTCATCTCGTCCGAGGACCTGGAGGAGGAGACGCTCCTGCAAAAGGCACGCGACTGGCCCAGCATGGCGGGCCGCAAGCTGGCCTCGGAGGTGAGCACCGATGGCCCCTACACCTTCTGTGAAGGGCCCGGGCCGCGCATCGCGGTGTACGACTTCGGGGTCAAGCAGAACATCCTGCGCTCGTTTCGCCGGCGGGGGTGCACGGTAAAGGTGGTGCCGGGCGACACGGACCTCGGCGACGTGCTCGGCTGGGACCCCGACGGCCTGTTCTTCTCGAACGGCCCCGGCGACCCGCGCCCGATGGCCGATGCGATCGAGACCGTGAGCGAGGCCATCGACACGGGCCTCCCGATCTTCGGCATCTGCCTGGGCCACCAGCTGATGGCCCTGGCAGAGGGAATTGAGGTCTACAAAATGCACGTGGGCCACCGCGGGGCGAACCATCCGGTCAAAAACCTCGACACCGGGCAGGTGGAAGTGACGACCCAGAATCACGGCTTCGCGGTCGATCCGGAGTCGATTGCCCCGGAGACGGCCCGCGTGACGCATGTCAATTTGAACGACGATACGATCGAGGGGCTCGAGTTCAAGACCTTCGCCGGCATGTCGCTGCAGTATCACCCGGAGGCGTCTCCCGGCCCGCACGACAGCCACTATCACTTCAACCGCTTCATGGAGCTGGTGGCGGAGGAACGCGATGTGACACTGCCGGAGGCAGCCACCGAGCCGGCCGTCGCGACGGCGTAGACGACCGAAGATTGACGGGCAACGGCAGCAAGGCGAAGGCAGACGCCCGAGAACCATTGACGTCGGGAGGCCCCGACGGTGTTCATCCATCACGCACCACGCACCCACGCACGTTCCCAATGCCCAAGCGCACCGACATCGAGACCGTTCTTCTCATCGGGTCCGGCCCCATCGTGATCGGGCAGGCCTGCGAGTTTGACTACAGCGGCAGCCAGTCGGCCCGTGCCCTGATGGACGAGGGCTACCGGGTGGTTCTGGTGAACTCCAATCCGGCCACCATCATGACCGACCCGCTGATGGCCGACGAGGTGTACCTCCGGCCGCTCACCCCGTCGTCCATTGCGCAGATTGCCCGCGAGGAGGAGCCGGACGCCGTGCTGCCCACGATGGGCGGCCAGACCGGCCTCAATGTGGCGCAGGACCTGAAGAAAGATGGATTCTGGCACGAGGAGGGCATCGAAGTGATCGGGGTCGACATCGATACGGTCCAGATCACGGAGGATCGCCAGGAATTTCGGACGCTGATGGACGATATTGGGCTCGACCAGTCCCGCAGTGACACGGCCAAGAGCCTGTTGGAGGCCAAGGAAATCACTCAGGAGCTCGGGGGACTGCCGGTCGTCATCCGGCCGTCGTATACGCTCGGGGGCTCGGGCGGGGGGATCGTGTGGAAGGAGGAGCAATTCGAAGCGATGATCACTCGGGGGCTGGAGCTCTCTCCGACCCATCAGGTGTTGATCGACGAGTGCCTCTTTGGGTGGAAGGAGTACGAGCTGGAGCTGCTCCGCGACCCCAACGACAACGTGATCATCATCGCCTCCATCGAGAACGTGACGCCGATGGGCGTGCACACCGGCGACTCGGTGACTGTGGCGCCCCAGCAGACGTTGACGGACAAGCAGTTTCAGCGGATGCGCGACGCGGCGATCAAGGCGATGAACTCGATTGGCACCTTTGCGGGCGGGTGCAACATCCAGTTTGCCTTCGAGCCGGGCACCGGGCGCATGATTGTGATCGAGATCAACCCGCGGGTGAGCCGCTCCTCGGCCCTCGCCTCGAAGGCGACCGGGTACCCCATCGCGAAGGTGGCGTCGAAGCTGGCGGTTGGCTACACGCTCGACGAGCTGCCGAACGAGGTCACCGGCGACACGAGTGCCTGCTTCGAGCCCTCGCTCGACTACGTGGTCACCAAGATTCCGCGCTTCAACTTCGACAAGTTCGAGGGGGTCGACGAGGAGCTCACCACGCAGATGAAGGCCGTCGGCGAGGTCATGTCGATCGGCCGCACGTTCAACGAAAGCCTGCAGAAGGCCTGGCAGAGCCTCGAAATCGGGTACGCGGGCCTCGGGGCCGACCGCCCGGACGCCGACCGTGAAACGGTGCGTGAGCGGCTGACGGCCCCACGCTGGGACAACCTGCTGCACGTCCGCCACGCCTTCCGCTACGGGGCGAGCGTGGAAGAGGTACACGACATTACCCAGATTGACAAGTGGTTTCTCTATCAGATCAAGGATCTCGTCGCCCTTGAGGAGGCAATCCGCTCCACTTCCCTCCGCGAGATGGACGCCCGCTTCCTTCAAGAGGCCAAGCGCGCGGGCTTCTCCGACGAGCAGATTGCCTTTCTCGTCCCCGAGGACGTGTCCGACCGCGAGGTGCGCGCCCACCGGAAGGACGAAGACGTCACCCCGGCCTATCAGCTCGTCGACACCTGTGCCGGCGAGTTCCCGGCGGAGACGCCCTATTACTATTCCAGCTACGAGACCGTCAACGAGAGCACGGTCACGGACCAGCCGAAGGTGCTAATTCTCGGTTCCGGCCCCAATCGCATTGGGCAGGGCATCGAGTTTGACTACTGCTGCGTCCACGGCGTGAAGGCCGCCCAGGAGATGGGCTACGAGGCCCTCATGCTGAACTGCAACCCCGAAACGGTGTCCACGGACTTCGACGTGGCCGACAAGCTCTACTTTGAGCCGGTCTTCTGGGAGCGGGTGCAGGACGTCATCGACCTGGAGCAGCCGGAGGGGGTGATCCTCCAGCTCGGCGGCCAAACGGCCATCAAGCTCGGCGAGCGGTTCGAGGAGGATGGCATCCAGATCCTGGGAACCTCGTACTCGAAGATGGACCTCGTGGAGGACCGTGGCAAGTTCACGTCCATTCTCCAGAAGCTGGACATTCCGTTCCCGCCCTACGGCGTGGCCCACTCGAGGGAAGAGGCCCTCGAGACCGCCGACCGTCTCGGGTATCCGACCCTGATCCGGCCCAGCTACGTGCTCGGGGGCGAAGGCATGCGCATCGCCATCAATGAGGACGAGGTGGCCGAGTACGTGGGCAACGTCCTGGAGACGTACCCCGACAACGAGATCCTGCTCGACCGCTTCCTCGAAGACGCGGTTGAGCTGGACGTGGACGCCATCTGTGACGGCGATGAGGTCTGGATTGCGGGCATGATGCAGCACATCGAGCCGGCGGGGGTCCACTCCGGCGACTCGACCGCCGTCCTGCCGCCGTTCAGCCTCTCCGACGCGGTGCTGGACACCATTCGGGAGTATGTGCGGGCCCTTGCCTTTGAGCTGGATGTCCTCGGCCTCGTAAACGTGCAGCTCATTGTCAAGGATGGAACGGTGTACGTCATCGAGGCCAATCCGCGGGCCTCCCGCACGGTCCCCTTCATCGCCAAGGCGGCCGACATTCCGATCCCCGCCATCGCCACGAAGGTCATGCTCGGTGAGAAGCTCGAGACCTTCCGCGAGCGGGGCGATCTGCAGTCGGACCTGGAGGAGTACGCAATCAAGGAGCCTGTCTTCTCGTGGGACAAATTCCCGGAGGTGCCGAAGGAACTCGGGCCGGAGATGAAGTCGACGGGCGAGTCGATTGCGTTCGTGGAGTCCCTCGACGCCGAGCAGTTTGAGCAGCCCTACGAGATGAAGGACCTGTACCTATCCCGATAGTAGGCCGTTGAGGCGGAGTATCCCGGACGGTCGGCACCTGTGCGTTCTGTTACCGATGGGCGGGGGCGTGCGGCGTACGAGGTCCCACGGTCATCGGATCTCAAGCCCCACAGGTCATGTCTTTCGATCTTGCCAGTCTCACGTGCCACCGAGAGTGCTGGTCGCGGGCACTCGCCCCCCTGGCGCGTGCGGTCGTTCTTTTGCTCGCTGTCTGGGCGGGGGCGACGGCTCCGGCTTCGGGCCAGGCGGTGCGCGCGCCCCAGTCCGTCGATGTCCCGTCCGTGGACGAGCTCGCCCGGCGTGCCGTGGAGCGGAGTGGAGCACGCCCGAGCATGCTTGCCACCACGGAGGGCGGGAAGATGCGCTCTCGGCTGCGTGGACGTCCGCCCGCCCCGCTTCTGCCCGCCCTGGACGGCTCGTCTCGGTTCCGTCGCGCCCTTCTGGGCAGTGCAGCCGGGGTGACAGTCAGTGTAGGGACGCTCCTTCTCTTGTCCGACGCCGACCTGACCGGCCGCCACGATCAGGGCCGGTACGGGGACAACGAGGAGCTACGGGCCCAAGGGGCCGCCTTGCTGTTGATCGTTGGGAGTGCGCCGATTGGAGCGGTGCTCGGGGCCGGGCTTGCGGACGACGGGCTGCCCGGAGAGGCCCTCTTCGCTGCGGGGCTTGGGGAGCTCACCGTCGGTGCAATGGGAGCCCTGGTGGGCATTGGGGGAGCGGCCCTCATCGGAAGTGGAACTCCGGGACAGCAGGTGGGAGCAGGCGTTGGGGCGGGTGTGGGAGCGGCCATTGGGGCCGCCCTCGGAGCGACACTATCAGCTCCAAACGGGCGCGGGGCGCTCTCTTTTCGAGGAGGGACGTGGTCCGTCGGCGTGCCAGACATCACGATTCGTCCCACACTCCGAAATGATGTCCCCGTTGCTGCGCGTGTGCCCCTCATCACGGCGAGCCTCTACCGCTAGGGCCATGAGGGTTTCCGGACAACGTTCACGGGGACGGGTGAACTTTTCTGTGCTCTGAAGGTAAAGCGAGTTGTCGGTGAATCGCACCGTCCCTCAGTATGCGGACCCGGCTTCTTTCCGAACGTCGACCTGGTCGTGATTGCACGCGAAGGATACACAATTATCGCCGTCGCTGCGAGCCTAGCGCTCGTGCTGACGGCAGGGGCGTTTTGGGTCGACGCGTGGCTGTGGCGGGGGCTGATGCTCGCTCTTGCGATTGGGGGCCTCGCGTTTACTCTCTACTTCTTCCGGGACCCGGAGCGGACGCCGCCGCCGGACGCCCTGGAGACTGGCATCGTGGCCCCGGCCGACGGCCGGGTCGTGGAGATCGCGGAAGAGGAGGAGCCCCTGTATCTCGACGGCCCGGCCCGGCGCATCTCCATCTTTCTCTCGCCGTTGGACGTGCACGTGAACCGGGTGCCGGCACGGGGCGTCATCGAGCACGCCGAGTACCGTCCGGGTGACTACCTCGTGGCGTGGCATCCGAAGGCCAGTGAAAAGAACGAGCGGTCCGAGTTCGGCCTGCGACACCCCAGTGGCACGAAACTCCTGTTTAAGCAAATCGCGGGGGCGGTGGCACGCCGCATCGAATACGATCTCCATGAGGGGGATACGGTGGAAACCGGGGCGCGCTTCGGCATCGTCAAGTTTGGGTCCCGGATGGACCTGCTCGTGCCGCCATCGGTAGAGCTTCACGCAGAAGAGGGACAGGTGGTGCGGGCGGGGACGACGGTTCTGGGACGCATCCCGACGCCCGACTCCGGCCAGTCCTCGTCCTCGGAGGCAACCGCCGCGCCGGCCGCCTCGTCCGCACGCCGCTCGTCTGCTTCTTGATTGCTGACCGAATGGGATGATCGACCTCTTTGGGGCCGACCGTGCGGGCAGTACGGCCCGGGCGGACGACCGCTCCTCCCGGCCGGCGAGCGTTCGGCGTCGTCTCCGTGCTTATCGGAGTGCGCGCCGTGAGCAGCGGGGCGACCGACCGCCGCCCCGGGTGGCGGTGCCGTCCTTCTTCACGCTGATGAACCTGCTGTGCGGGTTCATGGCCCTCACGCAGGTGGCGAACGCAGCGTTCGTCATGGCCTGCTGGCTCATTGTGCTGGCCGGCTTCTTCGATCTGCTCGACGGCGTGATGGCACGCCTCGCGGGCGCCGACAGCCCATTTGGCGTCCAGCTCGATTCCCTCAGCGACATCGTGTCGTTCGGGGTGGCACCGTCATTTCTGCTCTACGGATACGTGCTGAACGCCCTCAACCCGGTCGGGATGATCGTTGCTGCCCTGCCGGCACTCTGCGGGGCGGTGCGGCTGGCCCGTTACAACATGACCGCGGACGAGAGCGACAAAGAAGGCTTCGAGGGCCTTCCCATTCCGGGACAGGCCATTGCCGTCGTGGCGCTCATCCTGGCTGCCGAGAACTCGCCCTGGGACGGCCGCTTTGCCCTCGACAGCCTCCGCGTCGTGCTGCCCGTCGTTATCGTGTTGTCCGGGCTGATGGTATCGAGCATCCGGTTCGACGCCATCCCCATGCCCTCCCTGGAGACCGTGCGCACGCATCCCCGAAAAGTTGCCGCGTACGGGCTCGCGGGACTGCTGATCGTGGGGCTCCAAGAGCGGGGGCTTCTGATCGTCCTGACTGCCTACCTGTTGCACGGCGTGGGACGGGCTCTCTACAAGCTCGGGCGGGCGCTCATTGCTCCGGTGCCGGACGGGCCGCCGGGCTCCTGAAGACGCCGACCATCTCAACATTCTCTGCCGTTTTCTGCATCCGACTGCACCCATGTACAAAGCTACGATCTCGATCACCCTCCGCCCGTCCATCCTCGATCCCGAGGGCAAGACCATCCAGCACGCCCTGACCAACCTCGGGTACGACGCGGTGGACCAGGTACGCATGGGCAAGCAGGCGGAGGTGTGGATCGACGCGGCCAGCGAAGCCGAGGCCCGTGAGGTGGCCACGGAGGCCTGCGAAAAGCTACTCGCAAACCCTGTCACCGAAAACTTCGACATCCAGATCGAATCTGCGTCCCGCGAGGCGGCCGAGGAGGGAACGGCCTGACGACGCAACCGTCCTCACCCCATTGGGTACTCGATGCGTTTGCCTGCGACAATCCGTTCACGAATTCCATTCGTTTGCTTGCTATGACTGAGGGTTTTCCGCAACGCATGCTTGGGGCACCGGCTGAGCCGGACGTCAAACCGGCGCCGCCGGAGGTGGAAGAGGCCGAACAAGAAGAGGAAGACAGGGGCACCGACGAGCCCTGGTTCGTCGTCCTCTTCAACGACGAAGTGCACACCTTCGAGGAGGTCATCGGGCAGCTGGTGAAGGCCACGGGCTGTAGCCGTGGTGAGGCCGAAGACATGGCCTGGACGGTTCACAACGAGGGCAAGGCGACCGTCTACGAGGGCACTTTTGAGGAGTGCTTCGAGGTCCAGAGTGTGCTGAAGGAAATCCAGCTCGTGACGGAAATTCAGGGGTAGGAGGCCCTCCCGGCAGGGCCTACGAAGCGGGCCGACGCCACACGTGAAGGAGGGTCTGGGGGGCAGAGTGCGTGTAGCGGGTCGTTCCGCTCAAGGACTTCACCCGTACAGAATCCGGGCCGGGCACCACCACCGAGCGATCATCGAGCCAACCCCAGACCGCCCCCTCCACTCGGCCAAGGCGGCGGGTCTGTCCTTTCACCCGCACGGCGGCCTGCGGGGACGCGTCGCTCCGCAGGGTGAAGGCGAGGCGGGTGCCTGAAGGCGACCACCGGGGATGCACCTGGTCGGCGGTGGCTTGGTCGGGGGAGACGAGGAAAGTGGGGCGCGAGCCGTCGTAGACCACCACCTGCCGGTGGCCGGACGCCTCAACCTGTACATCGAGGGCTACCTCCTTTGTCTGCGGGGCCCACCGGTGATGGCGGGCACGGCGCTCGTCTTCGAACAGGGTCTCGGTATTGGTGCCGTCGGGGCCGCTCAGGACGAAGGACGAGTCGGGCACGTACTCGCCGCGGTCCCGGTTGTATTCGAGCTCCCGGTAGATATAGGCCATCTGCTGGCCGGTAGGAGCATAGCGAATGTAGTGCATGCGGCGGATGTCGAGTGAGGCCTGGGTGGTACAGTCCCCTGCGTCCACTACGTACAGGTTGTCGTCGGTGCGGGCGGCAAGCGAACCGTCTTCCAGCCAGTGCAGGACCTCGCGGACGCTGCTGCATCCCACGTCCCGGGTCGTGCCGTCGGGCGTCACGACCTGGAGCCCCCCGGGCCCACGCCCGCCGTCGTCGGTGGGGCGGTAGTGACCGACGGCGAGGCGATCCTGGTCGGGGTGCCAGGCCAGCGAGTAGGTGACCTCCGTCCCGGCCATGGCGTGCACACGGCGTGTCTTCTGTGTCGTCAGATCCAGCAGTGCGAGGTGGGACGAGTCCGCCGTGGCGTAGCTGAACGCAAGGTGACGACCGGACGGCGACACCGCCCGGGCCTGCTTGGCCGTGGCGCCCCCGACGAGGGTCTGACTCTTGTCCTCGCGTGCATCATGGAGCATGAGGCCGCCGGTTGAGGCCGTGTACAGCAGAAAGAGGGACGGACCAGAGGAGGCGGCTGGTTCGTCCGTCTCGGTCGCGGAGACGGGCGGCTGTGAGGATGAACAGGCGACCCCCAATCCCAAGACCCCGATGAGTGCGCACAAAACGACGATACGAGGGGAAGACGAGGGACAGTGCATAGACCGAAAAAGCTTAGAAAAGATGGAGGGCCAGCAAAAATCTAGGGGGGCGAGCCGTGAAGGTCAGACAAAGCCTCTAGGTGGCCTGATTTCGGGTCGGCTGACGCCGGAATCGAGACGGAGGGCGTTCCAAAAGCGTTCCACATGGCCGCAGAACAAGTACGAGGAGGTCGCATAAAAGACCGATGTAATTAAAATTCCGGGTCCTTTTCCTCTGCGGAGAGGGAGTCGGAGGTCCGCTGAACGCGAACATGAGAAGATCCCAACTGAATTATGGAGACAGGAACCGTTAAGTGGTTTAGCCCTGCCGAAGGATATGGATTCGTTGAGCCCGACAATGGAGAGGACGACGTTTTCCTCCACCACAGTGAGGTGCCCGACGAAGACCTGGAAGAAGGCGATCGTCTCGAGTTCGAAATCGAAGAGACGGAGAAGGGACTGAACGCCGTTAACATTGACGCCCTCACCGAGCCCGAGTGGTAAACTCGGCCCGATCCACTCGAATGCCCCTGAGCGTCCTGCTCAGGGGCATTTTTGTTTGTGGGGTCCGTCAGGCAGTGCCGGGCCAAATGTCTTGTGGAACGTAGGGCAAACCACCTAAATCGTCTCGAACTCATCGCCATCTTCTCCGGCGGACGGGCCCTGTGGACATGCGCACCTGATGGTCCCCAACTGTCAGGCGTCATTGGTGGCGGGTACCCCCCGACTATTCTCAGTGTCTGATCCGTGAGAAGTGCGGTTCCTCCACTGATCGCTCTTGACCCTCTCCCACGTACCGATCCGTTTGTGGCGGCATGATCCCCGGTTGACCGGGGCGAACATGAGTGCTCCGTGGAGGATGAGTGGTGGCACTGGTTCGCGCCTCGATCGCACGACGCAGAGGAACTCCGCTCCGCTTCAAGTACCGACACAGACCCTCTGTACTCTCGCCGTCGTCCCAGGTGCACGCCGTCGTGACGTACGTCGTGGGCCGGGCGGGTACATGTGCCCGCATACCAATCATTGAGGACTCCAGCGTAGATCTGGAGTACAGATAGCGTACGCCCCAACCCGTCAACCTGCTTGAAACCCAGTCCTGTCTCTGCTCAGCGGGCCGTCCGGCTGCTCACGGCCGAGAGTCTGCGGGCGTTCGTCCGCGGGCACGATTCTACTTTCGGACCTGCCTTGCGGACGACTGGGGAGCAGGGGCGGACCGTACGTCTCGGAACCGGCGACTCAGGAAATCAAAGTTGCGTCCGATCGATGCGCCGAGGGCCGCTTCCATGTCGTGCACATGGTGCCTGTGGACGGGCGGATTGGAACGCTGCGAGTCCGTGTCGCGCCGAAAAGAAGACCGAAAGAGAGGAGAAAAGTTTTTCATAAAGGGCGCCTATCGGTGTTGAGTTGACGTATTAGGTGTCCGTTCGCGTAATAATTTATCCGATAGGGTAATTAATGTTCCTCATCGAACGCTGAAGTCCCCAGTGCCCTTCTTATAACTGAATCGAAACAAGCAAAACTCAAATGACTATAGAATCTCCATTTTGAGTGTAAAATCGCTCGACTGCTCCACCCGATATGACTATCAACGAACTGCAGTCTTTGAAGCCGTACCTGAAGATCTCGGCGCTGGCCGACGAGATTGAGGGCATCAATAAGCACACGTTGCTTTCAAAGGTGCGGCGGGGCACCGAGCTCACGATCGTGGAAAGCGACAAGCTAGAGGCGAAGCTGGGCGAAGTATTGACCCACGCCGGGTTTTCGCTCGCGCGCGAGTAGTTCTCGCGAGGCAGGTCCTCATGCTCCTCCAATACGGACGAGGCGGTATTTGAGCAGAGGCGGAGCGTCCCCAGTCAGTGAGTGCATCTGTTGAGGAGAGGGCTCCCTGCTAAACGCCGAGTGCCGAATTGAGAGTGTCCAATTGACGCCCCCGGTGGGCGAGCGGGGGCAAGGCCCCCAGCTACCGGAGCGCATCCTCCAAGACCGTGGCGGCGTCGGTATCGGCGTCGCGGTACTTGACGATGACGGGGGTCGAGAGGGAGAGGCCGTGCTCCTCCCCAAACGCCGAGTCGACGGACCGTGCGCCTGGCACGACCACGGCATTCTCGGGCACAACCAGCGGCTCGTCGTCGGAGGCCGTGTGCACCGTCTCCTCCACGAGGTCGTACAGTCGAGTGGACGAGGTAAGGGTGACCCCTGCGGCCAGCACGGCCCCGGTCCGCACGATGCAGCCCTCGTAGAGCCCCGCGTTGCCCCCCACGAAGACATCATCCTCCACGATCACCGGCGTAGCGTGCACGGGCTCCAGCACGCCGCCAACCTGGGCGGAGGCAGAGAGATGCACCCGCCTGCCGATCTGTGCGCAGCTTCCCACCAGGGCGTGAGAGTCGATCATGGTCTCCGCGTCGACGTACGCCCCCACGTTCACGTACATCGGGGGCATGCAGACCACCCCAGGCGCTATATACGCCCCGGTCCGGATTGCCGAGCCGCCCGGCACGAGCCGCACGTTGTCGGCCTTGCGGAGCGGCTTGACTGGAAACGTGTTCTTGTCGTAGAATGGGAACCGGTCGGTTGAGTAGTCGACGGTGCGGCCGATCTGAAAGCCCAAGAGAATGCCTTCCTTGACCCATTCGTTGGCGTGCCAGGCACCGTCGTCGGCGGGGGTGGCGGCACGCACCTCGCCGGCGTTGAGGGCCTGCACGAGGTCGGCCACGGCGTCGCCGGCGGCGCCCCGGTCGACACCCGAGGACTCTTTGGACTGAGCCACCAGCGATTCGATTCGATCTTGTAAGTCGGTCATGCGTCGGAAACCAGTGTGTAGACAGACGGTGAGAACGAGCAGTCCTCGTTGCGCGCATTCACCATGAAGCTCCGAAGTGATAGACACATTGTAAACCCGGGCCCCGTAGCATTTTCTATGCAAAATGCCCTCTATCCCCCGGTGGCGGGGGCTGTGTGCTCGTGTCTCCCCAATTTGCCCATTGCCCATGAAACGATCGCTCGTATTTGCGGCCCTTCTTCTCTGTGCCAGTCTCACCTCGTGCCAGTGCTCCAACCAGCCCGACGTGGGGCCGGTAGAGGGTGAGGAGGAGCAGGCCCATCGGATCCAGACCGAGATCACAGGTGACCGGGGCCGGATCGCATAGAAAAGACCCCGGCCACGCATCCAACACACATGTGCGCCATGTTTGCTGCAAGGCGCTTTCCCAGTCATGCCGATTCCGGACGAAAAAGTTGAGGAGGTCCGCGCCGCGGTTGATCTCGTGGAGGTGGCGGAGGACTACGTCCAGCTGAAGCAAAGCGGGTCGCGGTACATGGGGCTCTGTCCATTCCACAACGAGGACACGCCCTCCTTTAGTGTCGACCCGGATCAGAACCTCTACTACTGCTTCGGTTGCCAGAAGGGCGGGGACGCCTTCAAGTTCGTCCAGGAGATCGAAGGCGTCGGCTTTCTGGAAAGCGTGCGGATGCTGGCGGAGCGGTACGGCGTTCCGCTGCCGGAGGAGGAGACCGACCCCGACGCGGCCAACGAGCGCGAGGCTGTCCTGCACGCCCTGCGCTTTGCGGCCCGATTCTTCTACCGCCAGCTCACGCAGTCCAACCGGGGACGCCCCGCGCTCGACTACCTCCGTCGGCGCGGCTTCACCCCGCAGACCATCAAGCAGTTTGGGCTCGGCTACGCCCCCGACGAGTGGGACGCCCTGTTGACGGCCGCGGACGAGGAGCAGATCGACCTGGAGACCCTCGAAAAGGCGGGGCTCATCATCGAGCGCAACGACGGAAGCGGGTACTACGACCGCTATCGGGGGCGCATCATCTTTCCCATCTTCTCTCACATCGGCAAGGTGTTGGCCTTCGCCGGACGCATCCTCGATCCCGATGACGAGCGCGATCAGCCGAAGTACATCAACTCTCCGGAGACGGAGGTCTACCACAAGAAAGAGGTGCTCTACGGCCTGCACCAGGCCAAACAGTCCATCCGCAACGTCGATGAAGTCCTGCTCGTGGAGGGGTACACGGACGTGATCAGCCTGTCGCAGGCCGGGGTGGAAAACGTCGTTGCCTCCAGTGGCACGGCGCTCACCGAGCAGCAGATCAGCGCGCTCGACCGGTACGCGAAGCGAGCGGTGATGCTCTACGATGCCGACGAGGCGGGAGAGCGGGCGGCCCTGCGGGGAATGGAGCGTGTGTTAGAGGCGGGGCTGGGGGCCTACGCCGTAGAGCTCCCCTCGGGCAACGACCCGGACGAGTACGTTCAGGAGCATGGGGGGGATGCCTTTTCCGATTACGTTCAGGAGCACCGGCAGGACCTTCCGTCGTTCGCCTACCAGCGGGCCCGCCGCAACGGGGTCCTCGAGACCCCCGAAGACCGGGTCGAGGTCCAGCGCGAGATCATCGAGTCGGTTGCCCGGATCCCGGACCCGAACCTGCGCCGCGAGTACGTATCCCATACGAGTGAGGTGACCGGCGTGCCGGACTCGGATCTGTTCCGCATGCTGGAGGAGGAACGAGAGCAGATGGAGCGCCGAGCCCAGCGGCAACGAAAGCGAGAGCAAAAGCGTCAGCAGAGGCAGGCGGAAGAGACTGCGCCCCCGGCCGAGGAGGAGACCGCCTCGCCCACCCAGAACGGTGCGTTGTCCCCGCCTTCCACCTCCGCAAACGGGAAGACGGCGTCCGGTCCCGTGCTGCTCCCGGAAGAGCGGGTGCTGTTCCGCCTCATGCTGGAGAACGGGCATCGCATGGTGAGCCTTGTGCTGGGGCACATGGCGCTGGATGAGTTTTCGGAGGGACCGCCGCGCGCGTTCGCCCAGGCCCTCGCCGAGATGTACGAAGACGGCCGCGTGCAGCCCCAGCAGATTCTGAACGGTGAGCATGGAGAGGCGCTTCAGCAACTCGGCGCATCGGTGATGATGGACGAGCACGAGGCCTCCGAGCACTGGGCCCAGAAGGAAGACATCCCGGTGCCCCACCTTAACGACCGTCCCTACGAGGCGGCCCGAAGCGCGATGAAGTTCTTGAAGATGGACCGCGTCGACGAGGCCATCGAGGCGGTTCGCGAGCGGATGTACCAGGCCAGCCAGCAGGGGGCCGACGACGAGGTTCAGCGCCTGCAGCAGAAGATGATGTCGCTGCAGGAGCTCCGGAAGGGCATCAAGCGCGGCGAGTTCCTGGAGGACTGAGGGTCGCTGCGGCGTCGGCGCGCCGAGAGACTACGGCCGCCGCCGGAGCGTGTCGGGGACCGTGGGGACCGTCGACGAGAGATCGAGAGGGCGGCCTTCAATCGTCATCTGGCCCGTGGCCCGGGTCGTCGCGTCGGCCAGCTCCTGCCAGGGATTGGACATCCAGAGCCGCCGGTGCGTGCTGATAATTCGAAGCTGGCGGTGCCGGTACTGGGACGGCCGCTGCTCGGCGAGGGTCTCGAAGCGGTCGTGGAGCTGAAGCAGGCGCTCGCGGTTGGCCTCGGTGAAGCCGAAGTGTGCGATGTCGTCGACGAGGGTGTCGTACTGCTGGTCCCATCGGGTCACCTGGCTCGGCTCGGGCCCTGCGTAGGTGGAGGCGTCGTAGCGGACGGTGGCGGACGAATCGAGGGCACGGACGCCTGCGGCGCGAAGCACATCAGGGGTCCCGAGGGGAAGGAAAAAGCGCACGGCTTTGCCGTCGATGGCAGAGACGAACCGCACGTTGCCAGCTTCCGGGATGGCGCCGTCGGGGGAAGACGGCAGCTCGATGTGGGGATTCAGTGCGCGGAAGCGGTCGTATATCGTCCGGGCGGTGTCGGCGGCCGGCCCCCAGTCGAACGATTGCGCCGTGGTGCTGAGGGGAGCGAGAAGCTCCCGCAGCGCAACTGAGTTTCCCGGTGCCACCTGCAGCTGGACAGCCTGGAGCGGAGGGGCCGCGTCCAACGGGCCGTCGTCGCGGGCCGTGAGGGCGCCGTACGTGGCGGGGACGTAGCCGCGGGAGTCGCCGCCGAAGGAGGACCCGTCGCTCACCGTGTCGAAGCCCTCCGTAACCGCCCAGGCGTAGGCGTCCGCCACGGTTGAGGAGGGGGTGAAGCGGTCCGAGGTGTAGAACCTGCGATACAGCTTAAAGATGTTGCCGGGCCCGGCGTGGTAGGCCGACAGGCCCGGAAGCTCGTGCCCCACGGCGTTGACGTAGCCACGCAACAGCAGGAAGGCAGGCTCCAACACGAGAAGGGGATTGCGCTCCTCCCGGACCCGCACCCAGGACTCGGCCGCAGTTGGAAGCGTGTACTCGGTCACGCCGCCTCGGCGTAGGATCCAGGGCAGCATCTGGTAGCGGCTCACGGCGCCCGCCGTCGACACGAGATGATCCTGATTGAACGTCTCGACGGTCCCAATCTCTGTGGCAAGCAGGCTCAGCCCGAGGTGCTCGGCGAGCTGGCGCTCGTAGGCCCGGTAGGCCCGGTCGCGCTCGTGGGCGGTCTGCACCTGATCGGCCCGCCCCCAGCGGACGATGATGTCGTCGAGCGGGACGCCGCGCCGCTCGTACTTGTCCACGAGCCGGTCCATGGCCTCGTGACGCCGCTCGTCCACCGTGTCCCAGTCTATGGGGGCTCCGTCTTCGTACGACGCCCGGAGGTCCGTAAGCTCAAACAGTTCCAGCACCTCGTTCGTCCGGCGGTCGATGACCCGGATGGTAAAGTTGTCGTCGTGGGCCTGCCGGTGGACGTACTGGTCCAGCAGGTCGTGAAACTGCCGGAGGATGTCCGGGTTGCGGGTCGCCGCGAGGGAGGCAGACGGGGTGAAGTAGGGCTCAAGCTTCGTCGACGGATGCGACGACCGGTCCGCCAGGGCGGGAGCTGTGCTCGCCTCCGAAGGGGAAGGGCCCTGCAGCAGGGCAGGGGTGAAAAATGGAAGGTCGGAGAGAACTTGAGACTGTCCCGGAGAGAACGGGGCGACCGCACTCAGGACGATGAGCAACGTCACACCGCTGAGCATGACGGCCGAGAGACGACGAATGAGTTGGTCGGCCCCTGGGGAAGACGAGTCGATGCCGTCGTCGGGTCGGTTGGACCAGAAAGGGAGGCGCATGACAGTGCAATCGTGAAAACCGACGAGCAGCGAGGGCGTGAGACCTCAGAGAGAGGCGGGGACGGACCTCGTTCGGGCCTGCTCCAAGAATGCCTGGAAGAGCGGCCGGGTGACGTCCCCCATGCGTTCGGGGTGAAACTGGACGCCGAACAGGCGCCCACTCTCGTGTTCGATCGCCTCGATCACCCCATCCGGGGCCGTGGCCGCCACCGAAAATCCGTCCCCGACCGTTGCGATGGCCTGGAGGTGACGCGTGTTGACGGCCAAGGTCTCGGTGTTGACCCATCGGTGCAGACGAGAAGAGGACCGCAGGGTTACCGGATGCGTTATGGCTCCGCGTTTCTGGCTGTGCGTCTGCGCACCGTCGTGCTCGGCCTCCACGTCCCCGTAGATCGTGCCGCCCGACAGGGCGTTGAGGCGTTGCATGCCGTAGCAAATCCCGAGGATGGGCCGCCCGGTCTGCCAGCAGGCTTCAATCCAGCGGCGGTCCGATTCGGCCCGCCGCGGGTCGAGGGCGTCGAGTTCTTCAGGGAGCGGACCGGTGAGCCCATCGGTGACGGCTGGTCCCCCCGGCACCACCAGCCCATCGATGTGGCCCAGCGTCTCTTCGACCGTTCGATTGGACTCGGTGATGGGAAGTAGTACGGGGACCCCGCCGGCGTCCTCAATGGCCGTCGTGTACCGGCGATCCAGGCGTTGCGTCCCGTCCGCGTGGGAGGTCGTAATGCCAATGTGGGCGGGCATAATCCACTGAGGGTCGGCAGTGCAGAAAGACGGGCGGAAAGTGAGGTCAAATCGCATGCCATCCGAACGGCGGACCGCATGTGAGACGCGTTGAAATGGCCCCTAGGGGCGCACGTCGCGCAGTGTAATGGGCGTGGGGTCGGAGGTTGCCGTCAGGTCGAGGGCCAGGGTTAGGGTGTCGCGGGACCGAATGATATTTGTCGCGTGGGAGCCCAAGGACCCGCGATCGAGCTGATCATGTAGGGCGCTCTTGATGGTGCGACGCTGGCCCTGCGTGGTGGAGGATCCGTGGATCACTTTCAGTTGGCTCCGCCCGCGAGTCTCGGCAAGACGAAGCGTGCTGTAGGTCACATCGAGCGCCTCGTCGACCGACAGGCCGTGCAGGTCGAGGGTCACCGTGGAACCGTCGTCGTCGAGCGTAGGCGTCGCCATGAGCCTTGGGGCGGGAAGCAAATTCAGTGCGTGTGTGGTACCCTACAGGCCGAGAAGAGATTCGGGGAAGGAGCCCGGCCCGAAATTCCATCTATCGAGGGAGAGGAGGAACCTCGGTATTGCGTATGGAGCACCTGAAGAGGCATCCCAGCAGTCATCAGGAGATGTCCCAAGATTTCACCGTCCGCCTCCGTCCAGATCTGATGCTGATCATCAGGGCGGATGATGGTAAGGTGGCGCCCCCAGTGCGTTTCCACGCCGCCGAGAAGTGGGGGTGTGCTCTCGCAAAACCGATGAGCATAGCAGAGATGAGGTAGGCTCAGTCCATCGCGGCCCCGAGCCTGGTCGTCGTGCACCGAGTGCGAGGGGGTTGTGGCTGGGCGTTGAGAGAGCGTACGAAACCATGCGCGTCGGCCCCCACTCCCGGCCGTTGGACTGACGATCGCGACGGTGCGCACTACGGGTGGGAAGCGTTGAGGGAGGATAAATCCCGGCCGGAGTCCGATAAACAGGCCCGTAGCGCAACGAGCACAGGAAGGCGGCTACACAGAGCCGTCGGAGGGTGCGGACTCTCCAGTCAGACGGGCCTGCTCCCGTTCGATCTGATCCAAGAGACGTGGGTCGTGCTTCACAAGCCGCTCGATGAGGGTGGCCAGCTCGTCCCGATCCATGTCTGCCACGAGATCGGCGACCGCGGCGGGGTCCGATTTAGGCACCTCGTCGTTGTCGAGCACCTTCAGTATGGTAGCGACGACATGCTTGCACCAAGAGCCCTCATAATACGGACACGTGCACTCAACGGCCGTGATGTGGTCGGCGTCGAACTGGACGGTCACCAAGTACGGGTGCACGTCGCTTCCCTGCACCTTGGCCTTCAAGGTGTGATCGTGGGTCCGTTCTACGGACTGCACGGCCCCGTCCTGAAGGTATTGCCGGCCGCGTTCAAAAGACCCGCCCGCGGTGTGCTTCCGAAGCTGGTCTATGGTGAGGGGAAGAGTGTTCATGACGGACTGAAAGAGAACGACTAAGCATTCAGGGTGGACGAGGGGGCCTCAGAGGCGGCCACGTGGTCGAGAAAGTTCTCGAAAATGCGGGTAGCGGTCCCGGCCGCGTTTACGTTGGCGTCCGTACAAGTATCTAGGGCACCCTGGATCTTGCGCTCGGACAGGTCTTTGGAGTGAATCATGGCCTCAGCAGTCTTCAGGTCATACTCGGGGTGGAACTGCACGCCGTACACCTGCTCGTAGCGGAGTGCCTGCACCCCCGTCTCGTTGGAGGCCAAGAGGTGGGCGTCAGGCGGCATCTTCACCACGTGGTCGGAATGTGTGGCGAAGACGGTGAAGGGATCCGAGAGCCCGTTCCAGATCGGATCGTCCGCTTCCTGCTGAACCTTGACGTAGCCCAACTCATAGTTGCCTCCGCGAACGGTCCCTCCCAGAATCTGGGCGAGAAGCTGGTGTCCCCAACAGACGCCGAGGATGGGCAGGCCGTCGGAAATGGCCCCTTCCACCCACTGGCTCAGCTCCTGTATCCAGGCCCGTTGACTGTCGTAGACGGACGACTGTGAGCCACTAATTATGGCTCCGTCAAATGACCGGGAGGTCTCGCCTCCCGTTTGAACGGAAGGGGGCTTGCCGATGGGCGGGGGCATCTCTCCCTCGTTGGCATTATAGACGCTCAAAGAGGCGTCGACTTCCCGCTTGAAGTTGCGCTGGGCATGCGGGGTGCCAAGGGACGCGTCGATGAGGGCAAGGTGCATTGTGGAAAGCGCGTTCGTTCAACGGATTCTCACGTAGACCACCGCCAAGACCGAAGTGCGTTCCGGCCGCCGGGGGACGAGGGATATACCGTCGGGTGGGGGCTTGACGGCGGGCCGTCTCATCCGTAGCGTCTACACCAGGAGGCCCGAACAGTTACCCTGCACGGACGAATGTGTACCCTGCGCCCCCTGCGGGAAGTGGGGCCCGGAGCGAGTGCCGGACCAAAATGTCGGCGTCTCGTCCTGGTCGATCGTGAAAACTTTTTATAGAGTCTCTCGTGCTAGTCCCTGCGATCTCGAAGCCGCTGCGTTCACGATCCTCACCGTCCTCTGCTCCAATGACCGGTCCAGGCCGCAGGTCCATTGGTCGCGTCGCTGCCTTCGGGGCTGCATGTGCGACCATCCTGGTCCTTTGGGCTTTGCCAACAGCAAAAGAAGCGCACGCCCAGCCGACATCGCAACCAACGGGGTCAGGGGCGATCGCCGACTCTTCATTGGACCGAAGGGCTGTGTATGATACCAGCCGGGCGGCTCGGTGGCGTAGTGTACGTCGCCAGAAGGCCCAGTCGATGGAAGAACACAGACCGACCTTCATGGAGCGGGCCGCGTCGTTCGTGGGCAGCTTCGGCGGCGCCGTTGTGCCCCACCGTCTGATTCTCGATGTGCCCCAGTTGGAGGTTGCCGACTTCCACCCGGTTTTTGGGGGGCTCGACGGAAATGCGGGAACGACGGCGGGGGTGCTCTACGAGCCGACGTTTTGGAAGGAGGAGCAGCGCCTCGCCGAGGCGGAGCTTCTTGGCAGCCTCCGTGAATATTACGGGACGGGGGCACGCTTCGGGGGCGTCTTCGAGCCCTATGTGGGGTACGCGTACGCTCGGTATCAGCACCGTCCCCGCGAGAGCTTTTACGGGGTCGGGGCCGACAGCCAGGTGGACACGGAGGCCGGCTTTCGATTGGATCAGGGAGTTGTGGGGGGGCTTCTGGGATGGTCGCCAAAGCCCAGTGCGCTCCTCGGCGGACATGTCTCGTACCAGGCAAATCGGTACGGGACAGGGCAAGGAGACCGCCCGACGGTGGCGGATCAGTTCGGGGCGACCCTTCCCGGTGTGAAGACCAACGTGGACTACCTAATGCTCGGCGCCTTCTTTGAGCTTGACGTCCGGGATACACCGTACACCCGTGCCTTTGGACACCGGTTCGCCCCGACGGAACCCCGACTGCGAGGGGTATCGCTCGACGCGTCCCGTGGGTTCTATCTCGCCTCCGAGGTGACACACAACTTCAGCATGCGGGGGCAGGATGTCGACTTCACCCGCCTCACCCTCGACGTGCGGGAGTTTATGCCGATTGGGAAGGAGCTGCTCCACGGCTTTTCCTTCCGCCAGTTTGCGTCGGTGACCCACTCGGGGGACGGGCGCGTTCCGTTCTATCGGTTGCAGTCCGTAGGGGGGGCACGATCCCTCCGAGGGTACCCATCGGGGCGATTTCGGGATCGAAACGTGCTTCTGGCGAACGCGGAGGTTCGATGCCAGATCTGGCACTGGATCGACATGGCGGTCTTCGCCGACGCGGGGCATGTGTTTCGCAACATCGGGGACGTTGACGTTGCGGACCCACGCGTCGGATACGGCCTGGGTTTTCGGGTCAAGAACGAGGGGAAAACGTTGGGGCGCGTCGACGTAGCCCGGGGACGGGGAGGATGGGAGCTGCACCTTGACCTAGGCTCTCTCTTTTAGCTACCATGTGCGTTGCGTTTCTCGGGTTGACTCGTGAGGTGCGGGTCCGGTACGCTGGAGGGGTGCTGTGCCTGTTGCTTCTTCTGGGCGGGAGCCCTTCGTCCGCAGTCGCGCAGCGGTTTCTCACCGACGACCCGCTGTGGCACGACCCTGATCGCATGGACATGCCCTTTCCGGAGCCCACCCCGTCGGACCACGGGATTGGGCCCCTGGAGTTTTTCGAGCGCAGCTTCGGCGTGCGGGGCGACTACGCCGTCCCGGCGACGAATGTCAATACGGTCGGAGGTGTCCCCAATTCGTCCTGGTACACCAACCGGCACTACCGATCCTCCATGTCGCGGGCGGCACTCCGCCGGGGCCCCAACCAAGAGCCGGGGCCGTCTTCCCGGTCCAGGTGGCGCGTGGTAGATTTGGGGGGAAACGGAGAGCTCCCACGTGCGACCATCCGGGACACTACGGGCCGGGCATTTCGGATTCTCTTTGATGCGCCCGCTCATCCGGAGATGGCGACCGGCGCCGCCATGATCAGCAGTCGTCTGCTGCACGCGCTCGGCTACAACGTGCCCCAGCATTGGCTGCGTCGCGTTCGAGTGGAGCGGTTGGTACCGGAGCCGGAAAGCGGCGTCACGCAGTCTCGTGTGGACAGCCTCCTCACGTCGGCCGCCCAGCGTCCGGACAGCACGTACCGGGTGCTCGCCACCCGAATTTCTAGTGTTGAGCGTCGCATCGGACCGTTTCAGTTTAAGGGAACCCGGGCGGACGACGGGAACGACGTGTTTCCCCACGAGGACCGACGGGAACTGCGGGGGCTTCGGGTCATCGCGGCGTGGATTCATCACAGCAAGATTCGTCCCCGCCACACGCTTGATGTGGGAATGCGGGTGGAGGGACGCCGGTTTGTGCGACACTACCTGACGGATCTACACCTCACACTTGGCAGTGCAGGTGCGGCGCCGAAGTCGGAGTGGTCGGGACACGAGCACGTGCTTGAGCTGGGCCGCGTCTTTGAACGCATCGGAACGCTCGGGCTCAGCGGCGGAGACTGGGCGGAAATTGAGCCACCCAACAACCCGGCCGTCGGCCGCTTCGGCACTGGCGGATTCGATCCACGGGCGTGGCGCCCCGAGTGGCCCAACCTCGCGTTCCAGCGCACCACCCCCGCCGACGCGTTCTGGGCCGCGAAGAAGATCCGGAATTTCTCCTGCCAGGACCTGCGCGCCATCGTCTCCACGGCGGATTACTCGTCGGCGGAGGTGGCCGACCACATGGTCCGGACCCTCCTCGCCCGACGGGACGCCATCGGACAGGCCTTTCTGGACTGGGGAGGTGGCCTGGATCGGTTTGCGGTCCGGTCCGGGCGTCTTGCCTTCAAGGACCTGCGGGCCGCCCATGGGCAAGCGCCCGATACCCTGCAGCGCACCGTCAAGTGGCGGGCGTACGACAACCGCGCGGATGAAGTAAGCTCCGTTTTGGCTCGCACGACTTCAAGCCAGGAGGCGGTGCCGCTTCCCAACTACTCCCCGTCCCACCTTCGCGCCTCTCTGGTGACGCCCCGAGCGGGGACGACTCATGTCTTCGTGCGTCAGACCGAGCAGGGGCAAGCGTCGCCGGGCGGACGATTGCGTCGCCGGGTGGTCGGGGTCGACCGCACGGCCCCCTCTACGGCACAGAGGCCCTGAGTTGGACCTACACAGCACAGATTGAGAGGAGAATAGCTCCGAATGGACGTGAAAGTTGAATTTCTCCCTACGACGTGCCATAATAATGGCAGTTTTCCTCTCCAAACAAAAGTGCCCAATGTTATGTCACTATCGAAGGTATGGGTTGTACTCGTCCTGTTTCTCGTCGTAGGATGTGGAAGTGCGGAAGACTCGCCGATGGACACCAACGCCTACAACGGAACGATTGCTGAGATAAACGCCGAAGAGCGCAAGGTCCACGTCGAAGTGCCGGACGAAGGGACCATGGAGTTCGCCTTCACAGACACGACGCAGGTGCTGAAAAACTTTCTAGAGGTGCCTTTCGACTCCCTGGATACCAACCGAAAGGTGCGTGTCGAGGTCGTGGAGACTGGAGATCAGCCGACCCCGACGACGGTCACTCTGATCGAGTAACCCTGCGTTCGACGCCCCCACTGGCAGGGCTGTCCGCAGCCGAAGGGATTGAACGCCGATCCGTACTCCGCCCATCCAGTCCGGTGGGGTACAGCCCTGGAGATTCGTGCGTCTTCGGTTCGGCGTTTCGCATCTTTTGGCTCAGGGAGCGGGGTCGCGACCGGTACGGCGGACGTGTTCTGCACCGCCGACACCAGCCTGCTCTTCAGAGGAACGCCACGGGAAGAGAGCGTTCAGTTCCCCTTCAAGGCGATGTTGTCGGAACCAAAGATGCGCTGGGCCCCCCGCATGAACTCGGCGGTTGGTTCCACGACATAGGCGCGGCTACGGAGGCGCTCCTGGCCCCGAAGTTCAGGGGCGTCCACGTCGAAGTAGAGCGTGCAGTTGCCCTCGGTCTGCTCGCAGAGCTGTCGGAATGTCCGGAGCTCATCGGGCATCACCTGGTCGAGATCCACCGTGAGAATCACTTCGCTCACCATCTGCTCGCGGACCTTCCACATCGGAGTGAGGTCCTTCGCGAGCACCTTCACAGTGCCGCCGCGCACCTCCACGTTGCCCTTCGCGAGGACGACGTTGTCGACCTCCAGATAGGGCTGAATGCGGTCGAGGATGCTGGAAAAGAGGACCATCTCGCCCTGGCCGGTAAAGTCCTCGATCGTGGCGAACGCGATCGGCTTGCCGGACTTCGTGGTATTGCGGTCCACCTCGGTGATGATCCCACAAAAGGTGCGGACGGGCCCTCGGTTGCGGCCGTCCCCCCCGGCGGCCTGTTCGATGACCCGCTCAAGCTGGTCCGGCTCGCCGAAGTGGGCGGTCGCAAAAGCGTCGGCCTCGGCCCGGTATTCGTCGAGCGGGTGGCCGGAGACGTAGAAGCCCAGCACCTCGTGCTCCTCCTTCAGGCGCTGTGACTTGGCCCAGGTCTCCACGTCCGGTAGGCCCGGCTGCATCGCCTCGGTGCCCGCGTCGCCGTTGCCGAAGAGCGAGTTCTGGCCGGCCATGCGGTCGTGCTGCACCTTCTGGCCGTAGCGCACGGCCTTGTCCATAATCTCCATGAGCTGTGCGCGGTGGCCCTCCAGGTCGTCGAGGGCCCCGGCCTGAGCGAGTGCTTCCAGGGTGCGCTTGTTGACCGTGCCGAAGTCCACGTTCTTCGTGAGGTCGAAGATGGAGTCGAAGGGGCCGTGCTCTTCCCGGGCCTCGATCAGCGCGTCGATTGCCTTCTCGCCCGCGTTCTTAATAGCCGCGAGGCCGAAGCGCACGCGATACGTGCCGTCCGTGCCCTGCTCCACCGTAAAGCGCGACTGGCTGCGGTTGATAGAGGGAGGGAGCACCTCCAGGCCCATGCTCCGAGCCTCCTCCAACACCTTTGACAGCTTATCGGTGTCGTCCATCTCGTTGGTCATCGCCGCCGCCATAAACTCCGGCGGGTAGTGGGCCTTCAGGTAGGCCGTGCGGTAGGCGACCAGCGAGTAGGCGGCCGAGTGGGACTTGTTGAAGCCGTACCCGGCGAACTCGTTGATGATGTCGAAGAGCTCGTCCGCCTCGTCTTCCGGAATGTCATTCTCCTCCTTACACCCCTCGATGAACTTCTCCCGCTGCTTGCGCATGAGCTTTGCCTTCTTCTTGCCCATCGCGCGGCGCAGGATGTCTGCCTCGCCGAGGGAGAAGCCGGCCAGCTCGCGGGCCATCTGCATCACCTGCTCCTGAAACACGGCGATGCCGTAGGTCGGCTCCAGGATGTCCTCCAGCAGCGGATGGGGGTATTCCACCTCTTCCCGCCCGTGCTTGCGGGCCACGTAGGTGGGAATGTTTTCCATCGGCCCCGGCCGGTAGAGCGCGTTCATGGCGATCAGGTCGCCGATCTCCGTCGGCTTCAGCTTGCGGAGGTGCTCCCGCATGCCGGTCGACTCGAACTGGAAGATCGAGACCGTATCGCCGCGCTGGAAAAGCTCGAACGTGTCCTCGTCGTCGAGCGGAATGTCGTCGATGTTGAGGTCCACGTCGCGGGTGTCCTCGACGAGCTCGACGGCGTCTTCGATGAGCGTGAGCGTCTTGAGACCGAGGAAGTCCATCTTCAGCAGCCCAAACTCCTCCACCCAGTCGCCGTCGTACTGAGTCGTGACGACCTTTTCGCCCTTGCTCTTGGCGACGGAGACGGGCACGTAGTCGCTCACCTCGCCGGGCGCGATAATGACCCCGGCGGCGTGGACGCCGGTGTGCCGCACCGATCCTTCCAGCACGTCCGCGTACTGCATCATTTTGCTGACCTCCGGGTTGTTCGCGTCCTTCAGCGCGCGGAAGTCGGGGTTCTCGTCGAAGGCCTGTTCGAGGTCCACGCCCGGGCCGTCGGGGATCATCTTGGCAATCTCGTCGGCGCGGTCGAGCGGAATGTCGAGCACGCGCGAGACGTCGCGCACCACCGTCTTCGCGCCCATGGTGCCGAAGGTGATGATCTGGCATACATTCTCCTGCCCGTACTTCTCCACCACGTAGTCGATGACCTTTTCGCGGCCCCGGTCGTCGAAGTCGATGTCGATGTCGGGCATCGACACGCGCTCCGGATTGAGGAAGCGCTCGAAGAGGAGATCGTACTCGAGCGGGTCCACGTTGGTGATGCCGAGGCAGTAGCTCACGCAGCTCCCGGCGGCGGAGCCCCGCCCCGGCCCCACGCGCACGTCAAGTTCGCGGGCCGCGTCCGTAAAGTCCTGAACGATGAGGAAATAGCCGGAATAGTCCTCGTCGGCAATAATGCCGAGCTCGTGGTTGAGCCGATTGACAACCTTTTGGGGCAGCGGCTCCCCGTAGCGCTCCTTCGCCCGTTCGAAGGTGAGGTGGCGCAGGTACTCGTCCATGTCCTCGAACCCCTCCGGAATGGGGTAGTGAGGCATCAGAAGATCCCCCATCGGGAGGTCGAACGCGCACTTGTCGGCCACCTTGTTGGTGTTGACGAGCGCCTCACGCTGAAACTCCTCCGGGATGCCCGTGAGGGCCTCCATCATGCCCTCCGAGTCCTTCATGTAAAACTGATCGTTGCTGAAGCGCATCCGGTTGGGGTCGTTGTAGTCGTCCCCCGTCTGGAGGCAGAGCAGGATGTCCTGGGCCTCGTGGTCCTGCTGATTGACGTAATGAACGTCGTTGGTGGCCAGTACCTCTACGTCGTACTCTCGGGCCCACTGCAGCAGCACCTCGTTGACGGTGTGCTGATCGTCGATGTCGTGGTCCTGGATCTCGATGTAGTAGTCGTCCCCGAAGATGTCCAGGTACTCTTCAAACTTCTCCCGCGCCGCCGCCTCGCCCTGGTTCAGAATCATCTGCGGCACCTGGCCCTGCAGGCAGCAGGTGGTGGCCACGAGGCCCTCGTGGTGCTCGCGCAGGAGGCCAAGGTCGATACGCGGCTTGTAGTAGAAGCCCTCCAGGAAGGAGGTAGAGGAGAGTTGCATCAGGTTCTTGTACCCCGTCTGGTCCTTCGCCAGGAGAACCTGGTGGTAGCGGGTGGGGTCGGACTGGTCCTGAATGCCACTCGGCGTCAGGTAGAACTCGCAGCCGATGATCGGCTGGACGTCGGACTTCTGAGCCCGGGTGTAGAACTCCGGGACGCCGTAGAGATTGCCGTGGTCGGTAATGGCGACGGCCGGAATGTCGCGGCGCTCAGCGCTTTCGATGAGGTTGTCGATGTCGGCGGCGCCGTCGAGCAGGGAGTACTGCGTGTGGCAGTGGAGGTGGGAAAAATTGGGCATACGAGCGCGAGACGTCAGGGGAATGGTTCCGGAACGGAGAGGCTTCAGATCCAGTGCCCAACTAAACTGATGCCTATTCGGGAATCAATGGATTCCCGTCGTTTTCCCACCGAGATTCGTCGCCGTCCCTTTGCGCCTAAGAAGAGGGCTGAGGGGGATGCTGGGCATAGGGCAAGGGGGGCAAGTGCGGGGCACGAAAACCCCGCAAGCGCTCGGGGCACCCATGCCTGCGGAGAGGAATAAACTGCAATGTGGATCGGGTTTGTCGGAGGCCCCGGGCTATGCCACCGGCTCAAAGTGGTCGTCGAACCAGCTCTGGGCCGTCGCGACGGCCCCGCGCATCAGGTCTTCGGCCTTAGCCGTGTCCCGACTGGCGAGGTGAGCGTGGAGCGCCTCGCCATCCAGCTTGGCGGCGGCGTGCTCGCAGGCCTCCCAGCTCAAAACGGAGCGCAGGACCCGGCCCAGGGCCTGATCGGTGTCGTCGTACGGGCGGGCCTGCACGTCGTGGCCCTTCCAGCGGTCGAAGCCGGCGTCCTGCATGAGGCGGGCCATGGCGATGTTCATCCCGTTGATGCGGGTGGCCTGGTCGATGTCGAATCGCCCGGAGCCGCCCATCGAGATGCCGTCGTTGTAGCCCTGACTGTTGAGGTGGGTGTGGTGCATCATCCCGTTGTCCAGCTCCTCGATCGTATCGTGCACCGGGTCGAGGCCTACCATCTCGGAGTGGCCGATCTCCTTGTTGACGCCCTTCCGGCTTAAAGGCACGTCGAACTCCTCCGCGATGCGGTACCACATCACGATGGCGCTGGCCACGGTGGGAAGGAGCATGGCCGGATGTCCCTCGTTGGGCTTCGGCTCCAGGGTGACGAAGAGCTCCCCACCCTGCTCTGCTTCGAACCGGCAGAGCTTCGCCAGGCTTTCTTTGAGGTTCTGGTACATGCGGCGCAGCTCGGGTGTGGCGAGGTCGTACCCGAAGGAGCCGTTCCAGATTACCAGCGAGGGGGCCTTGCCCGGGTCGTCGCTCCAGCCGGGGCGGAGGGGGCCGTAGGCCACCTCGAGGCAGCGCTCGCAGAAGTCCTGGGCCTCGGCCCGCTCGTCGGGGTCGAGCGACGCGATGCCCCCGTAGGCGTGGTGCAGGTGCGCGCCCGGTGTCACCATCGCTAGGCTCAGGTCAGTCGCGTCCAGAGCATCGGCAATGTCCGTGGCATTCTCCTCGTCATACTCGTTGTCGTAGTGCAGCTCCACGCCCAGTTCGACGTGGTCCGGCAGGCGCGGGACAGTCTCGTCCTGCACGAGACGCACGAAATCGACGGTGTCGAAGTGGTCGGGGGCCCAGTCCGGGCGGACGCCGCTCGGGACGAACCGTCCTGTGCCCTCGTGGAAGGTCCATCGGCAGAGGCTATGCAGGGAAGGGTCGGACATGGTCACGTCGTGCGGTTGAGTTGATGAGCGAGCGTGTGGGTCCAGCGATCGTACGCTTCCGCGTAGGCCGAGGCGTGTGTGGGATTCGGAGATACAGTCTTCACGGGCTCCAGGCCCTCAAAGGCGTCGCTCGGGGTGGAGTAGAGGCCAGCACCGACCCCGGCGCCCCGGGCGGCCCCTTCGGACCCGTCGGTGCGGAGTAGCTCGACGGTCGTGTCCGTGAGGGTGGCGAAAGTGGTGGCGAAAAGGGGACTCAGAAACATGTTCGCGTGGCCGGCACGGACCGTCTCGGCAGAGAGCCCCATCGCCTGCATGATATCGAGGCCGTAGCGCAGGGCGAAGACGATGCCCTCCTGCGCGGCGCGGAGCAGATGCGGCCGGCCGTGGACGTTGAAGTTGAGTCCATGCACCGACGCCCCAAGGTCGCGGTCGCCCAGGGTGCGCTCCGCCCCGTTGCCGAAGGGGAGCACCGTCAGGCCCGCGGCCCCGATGGGGGCCTGGGCGGCCTCCTCGTTCATCTCTTCGTAGGAGAGACCGTTGGCGCCAGCAAGGATGCCGCGCAGCCACCGGTTCAGGATGCCGGTGCCGTTTACGCACATGAGGGTGCCGTAGCGGAGGCGCTCCCCGGGCTCGTGATTGACGTGGAGGAAGGTGTTGACGCGGGACTGCCGGTCGTAGCCGGGCGTGTCGCCGACGCCGTAAATGACGCCGGACGTGCCGGCGGTGGCGGCCACCTCCCCCGGCTCCAGCACGTTGAGCGAGAACGCATTGTTGGGCTGGTCCCCCGCCCGGTAGGCTACAGGCACGCCGCTCGGCACGCCCAGGGTCGAGGCGGCGGATGCGGTGACGGTGCCCTGCTCGGAAAAGGTCGGCACCGTCTCCGGCCAGAGGCTTGGGTCGAGGTCGAAGTAGTCGAGCAGGTTGACGGCCACGTCCTGCCGCTGTACGTCCCAGAGTGTTCCTTCGGAAAGGCCCGACGGGGTCGTGCGGACGGTCCCGGTGAGCTTGAGGGCGAGGTAGTCGCCGGGCAGCATGGCCTTGTGGACTCGGCCGTAGACCTCGGGCTCGTTCCGCTTCACCCAGGCCAACTTGGCGGCCGTGAAGTTGCCGGGGCTGTTGAGGAGGTGGGAGAGACACCACTCCCGCCCGAGCGCCTCGAAGGCCTCCCGGCCAATATCCACGGCCCGACTGTCACACCAGATGATGGACGGGCGCAGCACCTCATGTGCCTTGTTCACCAGCACGAGACCGTGCATCTGGTAGGTGAGGCCGATGGCCCGCACGGCCTGAAGGTCGGCGCTGGGCATTGAGCGGAGCGTGTCCGTGGCGGCCTGTACGTGACGCCACCAGCGTCCGGGCGGCTGCTCGGCCCAACCCGGGTGCCGGGCCTCCATGCTCATCTCGTGGTCCGATGGGGCGCGGGCGGAGGCCACCGCGTTGCCGGTGTCGGGGTCCAGTAGGGCGGCCTTGATCGCCGAGCTGCCGATGTCGTAGCCGAGAAGCATGAGGGAAAACGGCAGGTGAACGAGAATGCGCGCTTCAGGGCCATCCCCCTCTGGCCCTCCCCCCGATGGTGTACCTGTTCGCGGAGGTGGCGGTCGTACACATTGCGGACCGCGCGCACCGTGTCGCCGATGCGGGTGCTTTGCGAAACAAGGCAAGAGCACGATGGATCATTCCGGAGTCTCCCAGGGGGGAGGCCGTCGATCCCTGCGGGCAGCCCGTCGCAGGCCTCGAGTGCCTGAGCGACAGGGGTGGAAGGGCTACACCGCCACGAGTCCGATCAGCCAGCCGCAGCCGAGTGCCGCGTAGATGCCCAGGATGTAGCCGGCGACGCCCATGAGCAGGCCCACGGGCGCCATCGCCGGCAGATAGACGCCCGCCACGATGGGGGCGCTGGCGGCCCCACCGACGTTGGCCATACTGCCGGTGGCTACGAAGAAGAGCGGGGCCTTCACCATCCGGGCGGCGGCCAGCAGGAAGGCGATGTGGATGAGGATCCACAGGACCCCCGCCAGCAGATACAGAGGGACATCCAGTACGGCAGCGAGGTCGGCCTTGGCGCCGATGGACGTGAGGAGCAGGTACAGCGCGAAGTAGCCGAGCCGGGACGCCCCCGCGTTCTCCATCTCCTGTAGGGAGGTAAAGGAGAGCAGGAGCCCTCCCGTTACCACGAGCAGAATTGCCCAGGTGTCTGTACTGATGACGGTGGCGTCTGCGGTACCGATCTCCGGCATTGTGGCCCCGACGGTCTTAGCCGCCACAGTAGCGGCGAGAGCGAGGCCGATCATCAACGCGAGGTCGCGGAGGGTGACGGGCCGCAACTGGTCCTCCATGTTTTTCATCTTTTCGTTCAGGCGGTCCATCGCGGACGTGTCCGCCTCCATCCAGCCGTCGAAGTGGGCCTGGTATGCGCTCAGGAAGATGAGCACGCCCATCCAGCCGTAGCCGGCCACCACGTCCACCACCAGGAGCGGGCCGAGCGTGCTGTCCGGAGTGCCGAAGCTCTGCTTCATCGCCACCATGTTGGCCGTGCCCCCGATCCAGCTTCCCGAGAGCGCGGCGAACCCTTTCCAGGCCACCGGATC
This sequence comes from Salinibacter grassmerensis, assembly GCF_947077765.1. Classification (NCBI taxonomy): domain Bacteria; kingdom Pseudomonadati; phylum Rhodothermota; class Rhodothermia; order Rhodothermales; family Salinibacteraceae; genus Salinibacter; species Salinibacter grassmerensis. The sequence goes on from NZ_CAMTTF010000001.1 coordinate 1,026,438, forward strand.
CTCAAAGAATGGACCAAACAGCGCAAACACGACCGGCCCGCCCACGATGATGCCGAGCGTACCCGCGCACATCATGAACAGCGCCATCGGGCCCAGACGGAGGATGGCCTTTAGGTCGACCGTGATCATAAGGAGAAAGAGCGAGAAGGGCAGCAGGTAGGCCGACATCCAGTCGTACACCGGGCTTTCGGCAGGCGTAAGGCCAACGGTGGTGCACAGCATGGGCACGAAGTACGCCCAGATGACCGGCGGGAGGTACTTGAAGAGGGGCTCGAAGACCTCGAACGAATCCAGCCAGAAGACACCGCCGAGGATGGCACTGAAGAGCGCGATGATCGCCATCGGCTCGGAGACCAGGGGAGAAGAAAACACAGGGCAGGGGGATCATGGAGAGGCTGCGATAAATCCGTCCACAATCTGCCACAGCGTGCGGAGAGGGTCAACTGCGAAGGGCATGGGCCGATCGACGACATGCGCGGAGGATCGAGGGGTGCATCCCTGCCCGGGCAAAGAGGGCAAAACATCCTCTATCGCACGGCATTGTGCCGACGAGACCACGGGTGACGGCAGAGTTCTGGTCCGAAGACTATTCCTGTGCGGGGGATACGAGATGTAAGTGGGCTGCCGGACACGAAGCACGTACGGGCACGCTATCGGGTCTGGGAAAGCGCCTGTATGATGAGGGAGGAGAGACGGGGAGCGGTACGTCGATGTTGCCCACGCGGACGCAGAGGGTGCGGTGCCTCCGGACACGGGGGGGGATTCGGACCGGGTCTGCTACGCCGTCCGGCCGTCGGAAGACTGGACATTCCAGCTTGACGATAAACAAGTTCTCCCGAACACCACGCCGGCGCAAGACACATCGGCTTTCGTCTTCAAGACGGTGGCCCGTGCTTCCCTCCTGAATGATCTGCAACGGTGGCGGCTGGCCAGCGAAGTCTCCCCCGATTCCGTCCCGGAGCGCGCCCTGGGACTCGCGGAAGAGGCCCGCTCCTATCGTCGGGCCGGAGAGCTTGGGGCCGCCGAGGCCCGGCTCCAACTGGCCGCCCGCCTGGCCGAGCCGTACGCGCCACTGTACTACGAACTTGGTCAGCTGAGGCAGGCTCGGGGGGATACGTCGGCGGCGCGGCAGGACTTTCAGCGGGCGCGAGCGATGGCCCCTGACTACGCCCCGCCGGAAGTGAGCGTCCTGCGACAACTTCTTGCTCGGGAGAAGCACGAGCGGGCCCTGGCCCGGGCCGACTCCCTTGTGCAGGAGCAGTCGTACTGGCTGCTGTATCTGCCAAAGGCACGAGCCCTGCTGGAAAGGGGACGCCTCACCGAGGCGCGAAAGGTGCTTCGCGGGCGCTGTGAGCCGCTCAACGATGAGAGCTATGCCCTGTACGCCCTCCTCGCCGATACGTACGTGGGCATGGAGGTGTGGGACGGTGTGCGGTGGGCCGTGCAGCAGGCCGAGGCACTCCCCCCCCGCCGCTCGTCGTTCGTCGAGCGCGTGTCGGAGGTGCGAACCGTCGCCACGGAACAGGGACGGTCTCTAACGGAGGCCGCCGGAGACTCAATTAGCAGCGAAGAGCTTCGCGAGCGGGCCGACACAACACGAGGGGGCGCGACCGGGGAAGAGGGCCAGCAGTAGCTACTAAGGGTGGGCGGGAGACGAAGACGGCGTGGAGGCCCGCTGCCACAGCCAGAGGCCGATCGCCACGGCGGGGACGCTGAGCAACTGGCCCATGCTGAGTCCCATCGGCAGTGCTGCCTCGAAGTGGATCTGTCGCATCTTAAAGAACTCCAGCACGATGCGGACGCCGAAGATCAGTGTGAAGAACAGCCCCACCAGCTGGCCGCGTGGCGTGTCGGCCCCGTGCCGCTGGTACAGCCGCCACAGGAGGACGAAGACGAGAAAGTAACAGATCGACTCGTAGAGCTGCACGGGATGGAGGGGAATGGCCTCGATGCCCCGCCGCACCCGGGCCGCACGCTCGAAGACCACGCCCCAGGGCAGGTCGGTGGGCACGCCCAAGATTTCGGAGTTGAAGAAGTTGCCGAGACGGATAAGGCTTCCGGTGAGTGCGACCGGGGCGGCGAGGCGGTCGAGCAGCCACAGGAACGGCTGGTCCTCGCGGCGGCGGCAGTAGAGCCATATGGCCAGCACGACGCCGATGAGCCCCCCATGGCTTGCAAGCCCCCCCCGCTGGATCATGGGGATTTCGAGCGGATTGCTGAAGTAATAACCTGGTGCATAGAACAGAATGTGTCCGAGGCGGGCCCCGAGGATCGTCCCCCCCAGCAGATAAAACAGCAGGTAGTCGAGGTCTGCTTCCGGCTTGCCCTCCCGCTCGAAGACATGCCGCATGAGGTAGAAGCCGATCAGGAAGCCCAGTGCGAACAGAAGGCCGTACCAGCGCGGGGCGAGAACACCCCAACGAAAGATCGTCGGGTCGACGTCCCAGTGGATCTGCAGGAGCATGCGGGCGGCGGGGGAAGTGAAAAAATTGACACTGTACCAAGCGATTCCGCCCCGTCGCGTTCAGGGCTTCGTCTAACCTTTACACGCACTCGCGCTGGATTCAGAAACCTCGATGATTTAGATTCGATCTAAATAGCCGGTAGTATCCTCAGCACCCTCAATCTACTCGTTATGGCTTCTTCCGTCCCGTCGGACACGTCCGTTCTTTTTGCGACCGATCACGGCTCCGTGGAACGCACAACACAGGGCCGCGTCCGCCTGCGGTTCGGCGGTACGAGCTGGATTCTGGCGTCGTCGGACGTGCCAACCCTGCGCGCCACCACGCGGTCGCTGGCGAGCGAGGTGTATCACTGTGAGCGCGACTGTCGATGGCAGCTTCGCGTGGATGGGCACCCGACGGTCGTGCTCGACTCCGACGAGGTGCTTCGGCTCGACGCGCTGCTCGACGGAGCAGTGACGATGCTCGAACTTGACACCATTCTGGACGACGCGTCTGTTACCCGACCGGTCGTGGCGTAGGAGGAGTCTGCGCCGGAGTGCCACGGTTGGTTCAATTCTCTTTGTCGCCTGCCCTGCTCACATTTGACGAGGGGCGGAAATGCCGAGCACGGTCAGGCCGTTTTTGAGGACTGTCTTCGCGGCCAGTGCAAGTCGCATGCGAGCCGACGCCAACCTGTCCTCTTCGCCGATGATGCGGCAGTTGTCATAGAACTGCGAGAAGGCAGTCGCCACGTCCCGAAGGTAGTTGGGGACGAAGTGCGGCGCCCGCGCATCCGCGGCGTTTTGCAGCTCTCTAGGGAAGCGGAGTAGTTCCTTGATGAGGGCAATCTCGTCCTCATGAGTCAGTTGTGAGAGGTCGGCGTCCTCGTCGTGGGAGAAGCCGACCTCCTCGGCCTTGTCAAGCACGGAGCAGATGCGGGCGTGGGCGTACTGAAGGTAGAAGACGGGGTTCTTCTCGCTTTCCTCCTCCGCCAGCTCCAGATCAAAGTTTAGGTGCGTGTCGGGAGAGCGCATGAGGAAGAAGAAGCGCGTCACGTCCGCCCCCACCTGCTCGATGAGGTCGTCGAGTGTGACGTAGTTGGCGCGGCGTGTGCTCATCTTGACGGGCTCGTCGCCCCGCACGAGCGTGACGAACTGATAGAGAACCACGTCGACCCGGTCCGTCTCGTACCCGAGCACGTCCAGGGCGCTCAGCACGTCTGGGTAGGCGGCGTGGTGGTCGGCCCCGAAAACGTCGACCATGAGGTCGAAGCCGCGCTCGAACTTGGCGGCGTGGTAGGCGATGTCGGGGGTGCGGTACGTAGGCTCACCGGTCTGCTTTACGAGCACCGTGTCGTCCTCCTTGCCGAACTCGGTGGTTTTGAACCAGAGCGCCCCTTCCTCCTCGTAGGTGTAGCCGGCGTCGGCGAGGCCGTCGAGCACCGTTTCCACCCGCCCCTCGTCGTGGAGGGCCTGCTCGTTGGCGTAGCCGTCCATGTCAATGTTGAGGTCACGGAGGGTGGCCTCGATGTCGCCGAAAATAGCGTCCTCCGCGGCCGCCCGGAACGGCGCTAGGTCGTCGTTAGAGCGGAGGGCGTCCCCGTGCTCGTCGTACAGGGCCCGAGCGATCTCTACGATGTAGGCCCCCAGGTAGCCGTCCTCGGGGAAGGTCTCAGGCACCTCCACGGTCGTGTCGTCGTCGAGCGTGAGGGTCGTGGTGGGGACGTCTCCCGTCAGCTCCTCGTAGCGGGCCCGCACCGACTGGGCGAGCACGCGCATCTGGCGCCCGGCGTCGTTGTAGTAATACTCGCGCGCGACGTCGTATCCAGTCCAGGTCAACAGGTTAGCGATCGTGTCCCCGAGCACGGCATTGCGGCCGTGTCCCACGTTGAGGGGACCGGTGGGATTGGCGCTCACGTACTCGACCAGTGCGCGCTGTCCAGCCCCCACGTCCGTCTGGCCGAACGTGTCGCCCTGCGCCAAGAGATCGGCGAGCCCGTCGAAGAGGTAGTCTTGGGCGAATCGGAAATTGACGAAGCCGGGCCCGGCCACCTCCACACCCTTGATGCGATCCGGGTCGACGCGCCCTCGCAGCCGTTCGGCCAGGGTCTCGGCGATGGACCGAGGGCTGTCCCCAAGCACACTCGCGAGGCGGAGGGCCGTGTTCGTGGCAAGGTCGCCGTGCTCCGGGCGGTCCGGTTCCTCAAGCTCAATGTCGAAGTCGTCCGGCACGTCGCCCAGGGCGTCGAGCACATGGCGGATCTGCGTTCGGAGGTAATCCTTCATGAGAGCGGGGTGGCTGAGAAATCTCAATGACACAATCCAACCTATGGAACCAGCGGGTGCTCCGAAATAACAGATACGGCGTTTCGACGGGTTTTTGCGTCGCTATGCGGTGTCATGGAAGAGGGGGCGAGCAGATGGCCGGGTGTGCGTCGCAATGACAGCACGGGGATTGTCTGAGCCATGTGCCTCTCTCCTTTCGTCACCACCGAGATGATGACCGCGAGCAATATTTCGCGTTGGATCGTCCAGGAACGTGTGATCGGGGCGCGAGCGGAAAATCGTGGTACCATTCCTCGTCCGGCGACGCCATCCCTCTCGCTGTAACGTGCCGGAATAAACATGTGGAGCGTAGCTCTTTCGGTGGGGGGCTCCTCACTGAACCCGGAGTCTCAAAGACAAAGGACGAAGCGAGTTGAAAAGAGTAGTCTTCGGATCGGGGGACAGTGGAAACGTCGATACACGTCGAACTAAAACCATCTCTTCGCGATGAGGAGCACAATCCCGACCACCCACTCGGCAAACGGCTTCGGGGACACGTCTCCACTGGTCGCCTGCACGAAGCGGCAGTGTCCACGGTCTTCTCCTGAGGTCGTGCCCAAAATTTCTTCAGGGCAGGGTGCCTTCCCCAGGGGGCAGTAGCTGCAGAAATCCGTCGGGGGAGGAGCCGTCCGGAGGGGCTTTTACCGCAGCCAATGGTGCCCAGATGTCCTCCGAGAGGCGGTCTCTAAAGCGGCTGAGATCGATTTAGGCACCGTCCAGTCCTCAACGTGCCGATCGCGCGCAACGATTGAGCAGGCGGCGGGTTGAAGGAAAGTCCAACTCATGCTGCTCATTCTTGCCGCCTCTCCATGCCTGTCCATTCGTTTGATGCCCTCGACCGCTCCGAAAAGATGCCCGGATACCTGGGGGCGTTTCTGCACGGGGACAACATGACCGTCACGAACTGGGAGGTGGAGGCGGGGGCGTCGTTTCCCGAGCACGACCACCCACACGAGCAGATCTCGATCGTCGTGGAGGGCGAGTTCGAGCTCACGATCGACGGCACGCCCGAAACTTTGACGCCGGGGCGCGTTGCTGTCATTCCGCCTGACATGCCCCACTCGGGTCGGGCCGTCACCGCTTGCAGGATCATCGATGTGTTCAGCCCCGTCCGGGAGGACTACCAGTGAGCCACTGGAAAACTCAGTCCGGCTCAGTGGGTTGAGCATGTCCCTGCGTTGCTCGTGTCAGAACGTACCCCCGTCGATCGCCCATGCCTGATCTTTTCGACGAGCAGGCGGAGAAGGCCCGCCAGGAGCGTGCCCCCTTGGCCGACCGCATGCGCCCCCGCACGCTCGATGAGTTCGTGGGCCAGGAGCACTTCATTGGCGAGGGCAAGCTGCTGCGTCGTGCCATCGAGGCGGATCGGGTGACGTCCGTCCTCTTTTGTGGCCCCCCCGGCACGGGCAAGACGACCCTCGCCCGCATCGTCGCCCGCACGACCGAGGCGCACTTCACCTCCCTCAACGCGGTGCTGAGTGGTGTCAACGACCTCCGCGAGGCCATTCAGAAGGCCAAAAACCGCCTGAAGCACCACCAGACGCGGACCATTCTCTTCGTCGACGAGGTCCATCGCTTTAACACAGCGCAGCAGGACGCGCTTCTGCCGCACGTGGAGAACGGCACGGTGACCCTGATCGGCGCTACGACCGAGAATCCGTACTTCGAGGTGAACGACGCGCTGGTGAGCCGCTCACGCGTCTTTGAGCTGGAGCCGCTGGCGGAAGAGCACCTGCGGCAGGTGGCGGCCATGACGCTCACCGACGAGGAGCGCGGCTACGGCGGCCGCGACGTGGAGGTCACGGAGGCGGCACTCGATCACCTGATCGGCACGGCCAACGGCGACGCCCGCTCGGTTCTCAACGCCCTGGAACTGGCCGTCGAAACCACCGCGCCGGACGCTGAAGGGACCGTCTACATTGACCTCGACGTGGCGGAGGACTCGATTCAGCAGCGGGCGGTGCTGTACGACAAGGAGGGCGATGCCCACTTCGACACCATCAGTGCCTTCATCAAAAGCCTGCGCGGCTCGGACCCGGACGCGGCGCTCTACTGGCTCGCCCGCATGCTCTACGCTGGGGAGGGGCCCCGCTTCATCCTCCGCCGCCTGGTCATTTTCGCCGCTGAAGACGTGGGCCTGGCCGACCCGCGGGCCTTGCAGGTTGCCCAGAGTGCCGCCGAGGGGTTCGAGTACGTGGGCATGCCGGAGGGACAGTTTCTCCTGGCGGAGTGCTGCCTCTACCTCGCCACCGCGCCGAAAAGCAACAGCACGTTCGCCTACTTCGACGCGCTCGATCATGTCCGCGAGGAGCAGACCGACGACATCCCGCAGCACCTGAAGGACCCGAGCCGCGACAAAGACGGCCTGGGGCACGGCGAGGGCTACAAGTACCCCCACGCCTACCGCGAGCACTACACCCCACAGCAGTATCTCCCCAATGAGATGCAGGGGACTTACTTCTACGATCCCAGCGAGCAGGGCTACGAGGAGGCCATCGCTGAACGGCTGGAGCAGTGGCGGGAGCGGGACTTCGACGAGGACGTGGTGAAACGAGCGCACCAGTACGCCGACGACGAAGCGTAACGTCTTCGTGGAGCCGACGGGAACGCCCTGAGCGGGTCGGAGATGGTGGGAACCCATCATGCAGATTTGAATTATGGGACCTGAAACCAGTAGCCAGTCGCCCAGAGCGGCGGTGCTGGTCGTCTTTTGAACCACCCGCGCTCATGCACATGCGTCACGCCGACGTGCGCAGTTCTCATCTCTCGTCCTCTGTCTGGACCCTCACTGCGCCGGTGTGTCTCTGTTCGTGTTTGTGTGGCATGATTGCGTCCTGTCGCGGATAACGCCGGCTCGCCGGAGACCCTTTTTCCGGTCCTGATGCGAGTGCTTCGCACCGGGCATCCCCTTTTTAGGAGAGCTGGGCTGTGTCTCACGTGGACTGACCTGTGAGGTTGAGGCAGAGAGAGTGCAGTGCTCCTGCGTCCCACCTGGGCAGGGAGATTGCCCATGGCCCCCCACGGTTGTGTCCCAAGGGACGAAGTGCCCTGTGCGTCTCCGCGGCCCCGTGTTTATCCCGGCTTCCGAACACCCCTTTGTTTTTGCTCAACAACCCAACACTCCCCCTAACCATGAGTACCTACGCGAATCCCGATGTTCTCGTCTCCACCGACTGGGCTGCCGATCGCCTCGATGACCCCGACGTGCAGTTTGTCGAGGTGGACGTCGACACCTCCGCCTACGAGGAGGGCCACGTCCCCGGCGCCGTCGGATGGAACTGGGAAACACAGTTGGCCGACACGCAGACGCGCGATCTGGCGTCGAAAGAAGACTTCCAGTCGCTCCTGCGCAGTTCGGGCATCGACGACGACACGACGATTGTTCTCTATGGCGACAACGACAACTGGTTTGCCGCCTGGGCCTTCTGGGAGCTCACGTACTACGGCCACGAGGACACGAAAGTCTTGGACGGCGGCCGCAAAAAGTGGCTCGCCGAGGACTACCCCCTGAGCACCGAGGCGCCGGACTATGAGGACGGCAACTGGACCGCCTCGGCCCCCGACAATTCCATTCGCGCCTTCTCCGGGTACGTTCAGCAGACGCTCGACCGCGACGACGTGGAGTTGGTCGACGTCCGCTCTCCAGAAGAGTTTAGCGGCGAAAAGCTGGGCCCAGACGGCCTGAACGAGGGTGCGCAGCGCGGCGGTCACATTCCCGGCGCCCACAACATCAGCTGGAGCGAGGCCGTGAACGAGGACGGCACCTTCAAGAGCGCCGAGGAGCTCAGGGAGATCTACGAAGAGCGCGGCATCACGCCCGACAAGGAGACCATCGCCTACTGCCGCATCGGCGAGCGGTCGAGCCATAGCTGGTTCGTTCTCTCGCAGCTGCTCGGGCACCCGCGCGTCCGGAACTACGACGGCTCGTGGACCGAGTGGGGCAGCCTCGTGGGCGTGCCCATCGAGACAGGGGCCGACCCTGTGGCGGCGTAGGACGCCTGCGTCCCTTTTCTGAGAACCGCTGTGGGCCGCTCCGATCCGTGGAGGATCGGGGCGGCCTTTTTGTGTTGGGGGCAGAAAGGAGGCCTCCCGCTTGAGGATGCGGCGCCCAACCGGTACCCTTGCTGTGCCCAACGCACTCCACGAACGACCAACGCCACCCGGCTTATGGACCGCTGGCTCCGGTGGGCCCGCCGCATCGATCGCCTGAACGACCGGATCGGCCGCCTGCTCTACTGGCTGACCCTGGCGATGGTGGGGGTCGGCGCGTTCAACGCTTTGGCCCGCTACCTCGACAAGTACACGGGGCTCGGGCTGAGCTCCAACATGTGGATTGAGATGCAGTGGTACCTCTTCAGCCTCGTCTTTCTGCTGGGGGCGGCCTACACGCTGGAGTACGACGACCACGTGCGGGTCGACGTGCTGTACAGTCGGCTCTCACGCAGGGGCCGGGCGTGGGTCGACATCTTGGGCACGCTGTGTTTTCTCCTGCCGTTCTGTGGGCTGGTGCTGTGGATGTCGATCCCGTTCGTGAGCAATTCCTGGGCCATCCTGGAGGGGTCGCCCGATCCTGGCGGCCTGCCCCGCTACCCGATCAAAACCGTCATCCCGCTGGCGCTCCTGCTGGTGATGGCGCAGGGCGTGGCCCTCGTGATCCGGAAGGTGGCCGTGCTCCGTGGATACGAGGTCACGAACCCGGTGGACCGCGAGTCTCAGCCCCGCGCAGGGTGAGGGACCCCACGGCTCTCAAACGCAAGCCGGACACTGTTTCCCGGTTTCGTCTACTGCTCCTGAAAGAGAGTCGCGAACGAGACGTGATGCCTACGGACTGGGACGAGGCGACCGTCGACGGGCCGTCTACGTTGTGGAGGCCGTTTTCCGAATTTCGCCTCGCGGCGACGGGCCGATCCCCGATCCGACACACCGTTCTGAGACGCTGACACGACGCAAGTTTCCATGGGTGCCGATCTTCTCGCCCCGCTGATGTTTGCGGGGGCCCTCTTGCTGATCTTCTCCGGGTACCCCGTTGCGTTTTCCCTCGGGGGCACGGCGCTCGCCTTCATGTTCATCGGCGAGCAGGCGGGGCTTCTCAGCTGGGGCCTTCTCCAGGCGATGCCGTCCCGGATCTTCGGGGTGATGTCGAACTTCATCCTCCTGGCGGTGCCCTTCTTCATCTTCATGGGTACCATGTTGGAGAAATCGCGCCTAGCCGAGGACCTGCTTACGACGATCGGGCAGCTGTTCGGGGTGGTACGCGGCGGCCTCGCGATCGCCGTCGTGTTCGTGGGGGCGTTGCTGGCCGCGGCCACGGGCGTGGTGGGGGCGTCGGTGGTGGCGATGGGGCTTATCTCGATGCCCGTCATGCTGCGGTACGGATACTCCAAAGAGCTGTCCTCCGGCGTCATCACGGCGGCGGGAACCCTCGGCCAGATCATCCCGCCGAGCATTGTGCTGATCGTGCTGGCCGATCAGCTCGGCATCAGCGTGGGGGACCTCTTCATCGGGGCGCTCGTGCCGGGCGTCGCCCTGGCGAGCCTCTACGCCCTGTACGCGGGCGGGGTGGCGCTCCTCTGGCCCGACGTGGCGCCGGCCCTGCCTGCGGACACCCGTGACATTTCACCGGGACGGCTCGCCAAACGCGTGCTTCTCGTGATGCTGCCGCCGCTCGTCCTCATTCTGCTCGTTCTGGGCAGTATCTTCGCCGGGGTGGCGACCCCTACCGAGGCCGGAGCGCTCGGGGCGGTGGGGGCCATGGCCCTCGCCGCGGCCAACGGGCGCCTGTCGATGGACGCCCTCCATGAGACCATGGACGAGACCATGCGGCTGACCTCCATGGTCATGTTTTTGCTCGTGGGCTCCACAGCCTTCTCGCTCGTGTTTCGGGGGCTGGGGGGCGACTTCTGGGTGGAGGGGCTGCTGACGAACCTCCCGGGTGGGGTGATCGGCTTCCTGATTGTGGCCAACCTGGTTATCTTTCTGCTCGGGTTCTTTATCGACTTCTTCGAGATTGCGTTCATCATCATTCCGCTGCTACAGGCGCCGGCCGCCCGGCTGCTGCCGCCGGAGTTTGGGGCGACGGCGGACGCCGCGCTCGTCTGGTTTGGCGTAATGGTGGGGATGAACCTGCAGACCTCGTTTCTGACGCCGCCCTTCGGGTTCGCGCTCTTCTACCTCCGTGGGGTAGCGCCCGATGAGGTCGACACCACCCAGATCTATCGGGGGGCGGTCCCGTTCATCGTGATTCAGGTGCTCGGGCTGGTGGCATTGGCGCTCTATCCCGAAATGGTCACCTGGGCCCTGTGACTGGTCCCGGGTCACGACGCTAGGTGTAGACGGCGAGGCGCCAGAGGAGAGAGAACGACACGCCGTACTGCCCCGCAACGAGCAGGGACGTGCCCACGAGGGCGAGTGGACTCAGGGCGACGAGGGGGAAGGATGTCCAGGCTGGAGCATCGGTCACCTGCCAGTAGTCGAAGAGCACGCGGAGGGTAACAGAGATGAGGGCCAGGGTGCCGCCCCCGAGCAGAACGAGGCCGAAGAGCGACGGCGACAGTGGGGCGTGGGGGCCGGCGGCGAGTGCGATTGGCGAGGCCAGTAGGACCGGCCAGCAGGGCCATGTGACGAGCATGAGTCCCTGTGCCACCGTGAAGCGTGTACCGAGGCGGGCGGTTGCGACCAGCGCCCCCATCCAGAGCAGGAGCAGAGCGAGCGCCCCCCCACCCACGGCGAGGCCGGCCAGCACCGGGTGCTCGATGCCTGGCGCCAGCGCAGTTCCGACGATCCGGGGCAGGGCAGCGAGCACACGCTCGGTTTCGGGCTGGGCCGCGGCCAACTGGGCCGTACGGGCGGCTGCCACCCCTAAACTTCCCCCCACGAGACTCAGAAGCAGGCCGTTGGCCCCGGACGACACCTCCCGCCCGTCCTGCAGGGCATCCCGGTAGAAGCCCGGGGCCGTGAAGTACCGGACCGCCGTCTCGCGCACAAAGAGGCTTCCGGCATACAGCAGTCCGAGGACGGCCACGAGCCCCCAGCCCCCGAGGACGAGGCCGTACGTTCCCGTTGGGGCCGATCCGTCAGGAAACGCAAAGGTGCGCTGGGTGCCCGAATAAATCCCCCGAACCACCTTTGCTGCGGGCCGAGGCGTCCCGGCGGCGTCGTGCAGCCCGTAGCGCCGGGCGGGAAGGAGGGACGCATGGTCGTCTTGCCAGCGGGCCACGAACACGACGGGCGGGGCGGCACGGGTGGAGTCGAGGAGACGAGACAGAGTGGTTTCCAGGTACCGTGCCTGGCGTTCCGCGGAGTGTGGCACCCGGAGTCCCGCGGGGGCGTCCGGCCGGGTCCACGTTCCGAGGGCACCGATTCCGACCGAGGCCGTCTGTGCACGCCACGCGTGCCACCGGTCCGTGGGCCGCGGGTGGCCGCGGAGGTCGAGAAGAGGATGGTCCACGGCCCCCGCACATTGATCGGCGGAGGGGATGAACGGGGTTACGTAGTAGGTCTGCAGGGACGGGGATTGGTCACGAATGCGGTCCGCCCAGCGACGCAGTCGGTCACAGGTTCGGGGCGCGGTTGTATTGACGCCCCGCGCGAGGCCGACATGTGTGATGGAAGCATGACGGTTGGCCAACGAGAGCAGTCGATCCAGCGACGCGTCGGCCCGGGGCCGTGCTCCGTCGGACCACGACGCCGACACGGCCTCCACCGGCAGGTCGACGTACAGGCGGAGGCCCAGCGAGTCGGCGCGAGCCGCAATCGGAGCGGAGGGAAGGCGCGTCAGCCGGACGGCCGTCGCGCCAGAGCGGTCGATGCGGTCCAGTTGGCGAAGGACCGAATCGGGACGAGATGGAGGCGTCCACACGATCCCGAGATCCTGGTTAAGAGTATCTTCAGGAGAGACGTTGGGGGAAAAGCCCTGTGATCTGGCGGGTCGCTGAGGGAGCATTCCCAACAAGAAGAGACTTGCCAGTAACAGAAAAGGAGACGAGAGCACGCGTGTGAGTCGAAAGCAACGCATTCAGTGGCAGGGCAGAAAAAAGACCGTGGAGAGTTTCGGTGTAGGGTCTCCAAGATGATCCTGTGAGGAGAATTTGGGCCTGGAGGAGATTGCGTCCTGGCTTCAGGACCCGCGGAATAAAAAGGATAGGAGGGAGTAGATCTTAACGATAATGAACCCGAATCCTTTTCCCCAATCTATGGCATATCCAAAATCCAAATGTTGGGCTTAAAATGATCCGTTCCTGTCCAGGTCCTGACGACTCCAAAGTGTAGAATTTGTGCATCCAAATACGTCTCTATCTCTTACGGGACTTCAGTTGTCTTCCCTGCAAGGATTTCCAACTGGTATGGACATGGTTGCTACCGCAACAGGAAGCACGCTCACGCTGCCGCGCGCCCTCCGAGTTGCGACTGGGCCCAGTCCAACACAGCGAGCGACCCGGCGGGTGGTCCACCGTTGTCACCAGATCGCCCGGGTCACGCTCCGTCAACAAAAGCGGACCGGGTCTCTTCGAGAAGACGTGCTGGGGGAAGATGTGGAGGACTTGGCAATGGATGCGATTGCGGGGCTGTTTGAGCGAGACGACCGCGGTCGATTTTCCGAGCTGCGCCGGTACTTTGAGGGACAGGTGTCGCCGGATCATTCGGAGGAGAAGCTAATCCGAGATCTACGTCGCCTTGTTCAGAGCACGGTCACCGACTGGCTCTTTGAAGCATACCGGGCCGCCGACCGGTCGCTTTCCAATCAGATTCGCTCCCTCAAACGAGCTGTGCGGCAACGCGAAGACCTATGCCTTCGACGTCGTGGGACGGTCCAGTGGATTGAGTTTGAAGGGCAGAGAGAACCGTCGCAGGGAAATGGAGGCATTGGTCGAGAAGATCGTCGTCCAGGCCGTCCAATGCCTCTGGAAGCCCTGGAGGCTCATTTGACTGGAGAGGTGGCAGAGGCCTCCTCGACTGGCGATCTGCTAGAAAAGGCAATCGAGACCCTCTGGACCCATCCGGAATTTGAGGCGGCGTACCCACTAACTCGTCTTGCTCAGGTCATGCGCGCAGCTCGCACGCGGGTCCAGTCTGTCACCGAGCACTCTGGTTCGGTGTCCCATCCGGATCAGCCGATTCTCCGGCCCGAGGAGACCCGGCGCTATATCCAAAATACCCTCTCATCACTGCGTGCCGAAAAGCGGCCGACGTATGTTGGGCAGGGAAAGGTCGACGAACCGACGTATGAGGCCTACTTTGCGGCGCTTCGAGATCGTCTAGAAGCGCGGTTTGTACCTCCTGGCGATCCGGAGATGACCCATCATGAAGCCCTCATGGAGCATCTTCCGGGCCTTACCAAAGAGACGTATCGAGATCAGCACCGTGCTCGGTTCGAGTACTTGGAGCAAAAGGCACGAGAGACGCTCGTCAGCCGTCTCCAAGATGTGATTCAGTGATTTAGAAGATCTGCAGATTCTACTCACAAGGCACACCATCCGTTCTTCTAAGACTAGGTGCATTGAATTCAGCAAGAACCCCATTTGGGAAGGATAAGAGGCGACGTTTGCTCATGAGTGTTTGAGCCGAAAACTCTCCTGCGGTGCGTGAGTGTTACGGACGCAAGAGCATTCACAATGCACACCTTCCGATAATTGGGTAGAAACCTGTGGACCCGGGCGACGAGCGACACATTGAGCGGTTTATACGAAACCCAGACAGCTTGTCCAACGATCAGCGGCGTGCCGTTGAGCGTCTGATCGAGAAAGATCCAGGGGCCCGGACCTATGCCGAGTTTTTGGAGGACTTCTATGGGCGACTCGACGATGAGCCCTTGACCCCTTCAGGGGGGCATGTAGATGAGTTTGTTGGAGGCCTTTTTCAAGAGGAGGCAGTCGTCTCTCTCCGGCCCTTCCAGCCCCCTCGTGGCGCACGTCCGACCGTCTTAGCGGCAGACACTGACTCCACGCACACCGATGCCCCCACGGGCGAGCGCCGATTTACCGTTCTGACGACCCTGTCCGCCGAGGAAGAGAATTTGCTCGTGCGTGTGATGAAAGATCGTGATACCGGGCGGGGACGCCTCTATGTTCTAGCGGATTCGTCTGAGCGACGGGCCCACGTTGTCGTCTCGTTTCCGGACCTCGGCTTCGACCTCATTGCCGACGAGGAAGGACGGACCACATTTGCAATACCGCCGGGAATTTCCTTGAAGCAGTGGGCTGAGGCACACGCGGTGGTGCGCCATCCGGTGGCGGCACGGGCCGTGGGGCCGGGAGAAGAGGTTGCGGTACACTTGCCGGATGGGGGGACGTTGCTCGGAGAACGAGAGGGAAGAGCCTTGACGGTCGCAGTGGAGCCCCACGGAGGTAACGTCCCCGCATACCTCACCGTGGTGCCTCGAGACGATTCCGCGCGTCTCTTCCGGCTGAGTACCTCGCCACCGCTGGAGTGTAACACGTCTCCTGAAGCTCCGCTCATGCTCCGCGTCTACGAGTAAGTGCGTGTGCTTCGTTCGTGATCACGTCTTATTTGTCGTGGCCGACTCTCTCCTTCCTTCTTCTCTCGAGACTCGCTACCGGCGTCTTCTTGATGTATTGAATGGGCCTGTGTCGGGCCGATGGGCGCTTCGACACGTTGACGAATTTCTCGGACAACTGGGACCGGAGACGCCAAAGGCTGAGTCTTACCTTCTGTCTTTGGCCGAGCCCGTGGCCGAGCAAGCCTCTGAACTAGATCCCGTGGGGGCTCTCCCCAGCCGGCTTGTTAGCCTCGCAGACCGGCTTCGTAGGGCCCGGGACGCTCGTCCAGTCTTGAAGAAGTGTGAGGCACTTCGTCAGGCTGAACGGGACCTCCGGCGCCGAGCAGGACTGCTTTATGGCTATGCAGGGGCCCTCACGCGTATGGGGGAGTGCCTCCGCGTACCAGGCTCCTCAGAGATCAAGATTGGCAAAGTAGAAGAGCCCCCTCGGGTCCGGCTCCGCGGAGCGTTAGAGCACGCAGAAAGTGCCTCGCTCAGGGGAGAGATCGAGTGGATGCTTGGCCGCTGGGAGCGGACAGCCGACGAGGGAACGTGCGTGCCGGTGGTTGAGCGACTGCCCTCCTGGGTTCGTGCTGAATACGAGAACGATACAGACGTTGGAGCCCTGCGGCGACTCACTATCCAGCTCCACGGGCCCGCGGAGGCCGAAGATCAACTTCAGGCCGACGTGTCTACCCAGGAGGCCGAAGCTCCGTCGTTGACGGACGGACCGGTGGCCGCGACGCGTCGACTGCTTGCTGACCGGTGGCCGCGACTCGAGAACCGGTACGTAAAGGGACGGGTGTCCTTCAATCGGGCGGAGCTCAGTCATGGAGGGCGATCGGCCGGTCTAGCCATCTCGGCCTTCCTTTACGAAGCTATACTCAAGCGCGCGCGCTGCCGGGTGCGCGCCCACGTCCAGTCCGAGGTCCTCCTGACTGGGGGAGTATCGACCGATGGGACCATCCGTCCGGTGAATGAGGACAGCTTGCCGGTGAAGGTCCGTACGGCCTTCTTCTCATCGAAAGCGCGCCTCGTGGTGCCCGAGGGGCAGCTCGACACGGCCCAGTCGGCGCGTGACGCACTCCTTGAAAAATTTCCTCATGGACGACTGGATGTCGTCGGCGTCGAGCGACTCGACGAACTGTTTTACGATCGTCGTCTCACAGAGCAGCAACGCATTGGGTGGAGCCGACACACGGCTGATCGTCTGCGAGACCGAGGCAAGGACATAGTTTTAGGAACACTCGTTCTAGGGCTCCTGGTCGTGATTGGGGGCCTGCTATATGGCCCATTCGACCGAGATCCGGCTCTGGCACAGTTTCAAGGGGCGACATTATTGGTTGAGAACGAGAGCGGTCGGGCCATTGAAGAGATCGAAGTCGGACGGAGACTCGTACGCAAGATTAAAAAGGGATCGGCCAAAAGTCCGGTAGCCTTTGCCGACGTTGTGGAGGATGAGACGCGCGAACTGTTCTGGGGAGCGTCTCTGGGGGAGAATGCCCGCATGGACGTTCTCCGTGCCAAGACCGCAGAGGCAGATACGTTTCTGTGGGAGCGTCCCTTGCGCTTTGAAGTAGATTTTCCGAACAAGCCGGAGGTTGAGAATCCGGCGTTCGGGATCACGGACCTCGAAGCCGAAGACTTAAATCGGGACGGCGATCCTGAACTCTACGTCCTCGCCAATCACCGTCCCTACTTTCCCTCTCTCCTGCTTCAGCTTTGTCCCACTGACGGCTCAGTGCAGCAGCGCTACCTGCATCCCGGGCACCTCCGCAGCGGGATTGAGACGGCGGATCTGATGGGTGGTCCCGCCCCAGAACTCCTTGTTGGGGGACACAGCAACGCCCTCGAGGATCCGGTCCTGGCTGTGCTTGATCCCTCCAACATGGCGGGTCATGCCCCTACGCAAGAGGGGTACGGCGTGGGAGATGTTGGGCTCGCTTCGCACGTCGCCTACCTGCGCTTTCCAAGTACTGCGCTTCAAGAGCAGCGGCCCACCGACTACCCGATGGTGTGGCAAGTCCGCCCTGTCCCGACAGCGAACACGCTGGAGATCGTCACGCAGGACGGGCGAACGCCTGAGGGACGTACGGATCGACCACGGGTGATCTCGACCCTCGGCTACGACCTCCGGCCCCGGTCGGTCGGGACCGATGGGCATTATGACCGGATGGCGGACTCACTCGTTAAGCGCGGCATCCTGGAGGGGGTGCCTGGGCCAGAGGACCTACAGCGCTATGGAGCACAGATTCAGTACTGGACGGAAAATGGCTGGTCGGCGATGCCGACCTTTGCCTCCCGACACGCTGCCCCCTGAAAACCAATCGGTTGGGAAGCTTTGCGGAAGTAATCACTCGAGCAAAACTGTGACCCATTATTAACCCTTTCTTTGCCTAAAGAGAGTCCGGGTGCTCAGCAGTCATAGGATGCCGTTAGGATAAGTTAGACGGATATTGTTGAGTAAAATTTGCGCTCAAACGACGCGTTTCCGAAGCCAAAAGGCCAAGCGCTTCCTTGCTGACTCTGACACCCCAAACCGTCATTTCTCCTTTGGTAGAGGAGTAGATAGTTGGTGTTTCGTAGGTGCTGTGTCTGGTGAGAAGACAGAGTTCTGCAAGCGATGCGCCGAATGAGATCGTCCCCCGATCCGCCTGGTCGACCGTGATTTTGCTAAGCGTCTCCGCAGTCGCGTCACGTGGCTCCTCGAAGACGCATCAACTCTCGCTGTGTGGAAAAGGAGTCTCGAGCGCTCTTTGCTAACCTTCTTTATCTCAAACACTTAGCCGACTATGCACACACTTGGACGACGCCTGCTCGTTCTCCTCTGTGTCGTTGGTCTCGGACTTGTTCTGGGGAGCTGTGACCAGAGTGGAGGAATGGACGAAGAGCTCGCCCCTGATGAGGCCGAAGAGCGCATTGATTCTGCCATCGATGGCCTCAGTGAGAGCGCAGGAACGCTGGAGGGAGGTGTCTTTTCTCGTTCTCTGAATGACTTTTTGGGCCTGGAAGATGGAAATGCCACCCGTGAGGAATGGGCTGAAGACCTCATCGGCGGGCTTGACACGGTGATTGAGACCTCCAGTGAGCGCTTCCGGTTTGACGCGAGCACGGGAAAGTATGTCTGGGACGCCGACTCCGAGCGATGGACGGAGAGCGGGTCTTCGGATGACATCATCCTGGAGTTCCCGGCCACTCGGGGCACGGTGGGCAACAACGCGACGTTCGAGTTGAGTCGGTATTCAGATACTCCGCTTGATATTGACGGGCAAACGGTGTACCTGCCGACTTCGGGCACGGCGTCGATTCGCGTAGACGAGGAGGAGGTGTTCGCGGTAGACCTAAATGGGGTTGATTATGCGACGGAGGAGGGCCTCGAAATTCCAATCCCACAGTCTTTCTCTCTTGAGATTTTGACGGCCCCGCATACCCACACCTTCAGCCTGACTGAGAACTCAAGCACGAACTACGATTTCTCGTTCGATCTTGCGAATGAGGGGCAGCTTGTCACGGGCATCTCGTTGGGAGCGCAACTAGCCACGGACAACTATGACGAGCTTCAGAGCACCGACGTAGAAGAACTCTCAGGCGAGCTCCGAATCGGTTCTGATTTGACGCTCTCTTACACGATCCAGGCTGGGGAGCTGGCCGAGTTTGACGATCCGACAGAGAGCCAGATCAATGATCGAATCGACGCGTCCATTCAGTCTCAGGGCCAGGAAATCGCCACACTCCGGTTCGATGAAGCAGCAGAACGCATCGAGGTCGTGTATTCTGACGAGTCTACCGATCCCGCTTCGGTGTTCTACGAAGACTTTCTCGATGAAGTGGAGGCGATCTGGTCCGATTACCTTGGGGACGATGACCTTGAGGCCGGCCTCGACGCTCTTAACCTTGAGTAGTCCCCCTTTCGTCTACAGTTGCGTTTGATGTTCGCTCATTTTCCCCGTTTCGGCCAGAGGCGAGGGTCCGCACTGAGGAGCCTTGGTTCTGACCTGGTAACGGTGACCCTGATCGTAGCAGCACTGATTTCGACCTCGGTGGCGAAGGGACAGGAGACGCCGGCCGACTCGATTCGCCATCAGCCGTACCAGGTCGGGGTCTCGGCGTCGTCGGTTTTTAAGCTTTTAGAAGAGGGAACGCCCGACCGTCAATATCAGGTGTATGGACGGTACTGGATGAGTTCTCGCCGCATGAGTCGGGTTGCCCTTCGATACCGACAGGTCGTTGGTGGAAACGCGGAAGCTGACGTTGGCCTTCGAGGGGGACATGCTTGGGTGTTTCGTGGCGAAGATCGGTGGCGGTTTTATGGAGGGGGAGACCTGATTTTCGGATACCGACGGTTTGCGAATGGACGAGTGTCCTACCGTGGCGGTGTTTCTCCGCTGTTTGGTGCGCTCCTCTTCATTGGGACGCACGTTTCCCTTTCTCTTGAACCCCGTCTTGTGGCCACCTACATACATTCGCGTGGAGGCGACTCTGGGCGGTCCAGTTCCAACGTGGTTTCGATTGAAATACAAGAGGCAGCCCTCCTTATTCTTAGTGTGCATTTCTGAGTTCGGACAGACGTGGCTTCGGAGGACTCATTGCGCGGACCTCGATCGGTGGCATTCTTCAGGAGGTGTTGTAGAGAGGGGCAGAGCCACAAATCCGAGCGTACGTTCTGGATGAACGCCCGACCGCGGAAAGAGCCGTCAAGTGTTAGGGGGACACGATCCCCCCCAATGCTGCAACATCACCCAAGGGCTTCGAATAAAGGGGAGCAGCATCACGGCTCTTTCGGCAATAGATCCCAAACTTTTACATGACTGTCGCAGTCATCGGTGCCCACGGCGGCATCGGCCGCCGCCTCCTCCCGCG
Organism: Salinibacter grassmerensis; assembly: GCF_947077765.1. NCBI lineage: Bacteria > Pseudomonadati > Rhodothermota > Rhodothermia > Rhodothermales > Salinibacteraceae > Salinibacter > Salinibacter grassmerensis. The sequence continues at coordinate 1,046,561 of NZ_CAMTTF010000001.1, forward strand.
CCTTGACGAGGCGGGCCACAATCCCATTGGCGTCGTTCGCTCCGAGAACCAGTTTGCGACGATCCGTGACCGCGGGGCCGAGCCGCGGCTTGGGGATCTGGAAGCGGAGTTTGGGCCGGCCCTAGATGGGGCCGACGCGGTCGTCTTTACGGCGGGCGCCGGCGGGAGTACGGGCTGGGACAAGACGATTCTGATTGATCTGTGGGGGGCGGAGCGGGCGGTGGCGGCCTGTGAAGAGCGCGGCATCGATCGGTTCGTCATGGTCAGCTCGCGGGGCGCGGGCGATCCGGAGTCGCGCCAGGGTCCCATCAAGCCCTACATCGTGGCCAAGCACGTCGCCGACCGTACGCTTCAGCGGTCGTTGCTTGACGAGACGATCCTCCGCCCCACCCGGCTTACAGACGAGGACGGCACCGGCCGCGTCGCGGCCCACGTCGACACAGACCCCGACACAGGCGACCCCATTCCGCGGGCCGATGTGGCACAGGCTGTGGTCGAGTGTCTCGATCAGGACATTACCATCGGGCACGCCATCACACTGTACGGCGGCGACACGCCGATTGCGGAGGCGTTTCAGGAGGCCCTCTGATCAAGGTGACGGGGGAGGGCAGGGGCCTCGTGTTTCGCGGTGAGAGGCCTCTCATAGCGAGAAGACGCTGTGCGTCTCTCCGCTTTCAGTCCACACTATTCCTGCTACGACTGCTTCTCGACACAGGCAAAACCCCTTCTGGAGACTGGGAGTGACACCGGAACTCTCAGGGACGAGGAAACTGAAGGACAACCAATGTATCTGGGCCAGCCTCGACAGAGAGATGGCCTGTGCTCAAGACTGTCACCGACTGCATTTTTTTCTTCTCCGAATCGCCTCCACGTGATGGATAGGATGTACGACACCCTACGGACCGTAGCTAAAAGTGCAGTTCCGGACCGTGCACTTGCACTGGTGAACAGAGGGGTCGTCCAGTTCAACCGACTTGCAACCGAAAGCCCGTTTGGGGAAGACGGACCGGCCTTGCTCGTGCACTGCTGCCACCATCGGAGCGGTACCGTGTGGTTTACCCGGGTGCTGTCAACGATTGCCCGGCAGTATGGTCTTCGCTTTCAAGAAGCAGAGCAAGCCGCATTGGAAGCGTCCACGGAGGTGTTTTTGCAGGATCACAGCCGCATCGACCGGTCGGCCCTTCCGCCGTACCGTGGTTCTCATATGATCCGGGATCCTCGTGACATGGTCGTGTCCGGGTATCACTATCATCTTTGGACGGAGGAGGGGTGGGCTCACAAGCCCCGTGAGAAGTACGACGGAAAGAGTTTCCGGGAGGCCCTGAACAGCGTGGGGAAGAAGCGAGGGATGATTTTGGAAATGGAGCGCTTCTGTGAAGAAGACCTTCAGGACATGCTCCGCTGGAGGTATGGCGACCCGGCATTCCTAGAGCTGAAGTATGAAGACGTAATCGCCGACGAGGCCTCTCATTTTCAAAACCTGTTCGAGCACTACGGCTTCCACGACGAGGCTTTGAAGGTCGGGTTGGATGTCGCTCGGTACTACAGCTTCCAGAACCTTTCCGGTCGTAATTTTGGCGAGGTCGAAGAAGAGTCCCACCTCCGATCGGGGCGGACGAGTCAGTGGGAGGACCACTTCGACGACGAGTTGAAAGATCGTTTTAAAGAGTTAGCCGGCAATGCGGTCGTTCAACTGGGCTACGAGGAGGACAATGACTGGTGACGAAGTGCTCTGTCTCCTCACGAATGTGATTCAGTGCTTCGGAGCTACCTCTAGTCCCCCTTCCCTGCAGAAGCCCTGGCATACACCTCAAGCCCAAGGTCGTGTAGATAAGTGTAGGTTGGGGCAAACTCCTCCCGTAGCTGTGCCTCCATCTCAGGGGATAAGGCTTCCGTTTTGGCACTGGCTTTTCCCAGAAGACGAAGTAGCGCTAGCTTGGCCTGTCGGGCCACGGTGCTCCCCAGCAGCCAACGATAGGCCCATGGAAAACAGCGGCGCAGAGGCCGAACGGTAGAGCGATATACGGCGCGAAAGGCTGGGCTGCCCGTCGGATTCTCAGGCTGGTCGTCTGCCTCCGGGCGGGGGGCGTGTGGCAGGTCAAGGAAGTGCAGAAGCCCTGCCCAGAATGCACCCGGATCTGCTCGTCCCGCCTCCAGGCTCACGACCTTGAACTGATCCGCTCCGAATCGACCGGCGTATGCCGGAAGGGTCTCTTCGTAGTGACTGGTGTCGATGAGGTACCTGCGATTAGAGAGCGCCTCCGATAAAGAGGTGGCCTCGTCGATGAGGCCGAGCTGCTTATTGTACCGAAATTGGGACAGCAGGCGTTGAATCGGATCGCGGACGATCGCTAATATCTTGGCATCCGGGTTGTAGTCCTGAATCTCGTCGGCCGTCGCTGCGCTTTTGTAGTACATCACCGTGGCGTCGCCGAAGTACCGATAGTTTTGATCGAAAGGAAAGTGACGGTGATACGCCTCCAGAGATTCGGGACGTTCCTCATTGGGCCCTTCATCGCCAAAGTAATAAAGCTCTTTCGCGTCCGCCATGAACACGTCAGGATGGTGGTTGAGCAGGTAGTAGAGCCAGCTCGTCCCGGCCTTGTTCACACCGATGATAAAGAGATTGACCCGGTTCATAGAATTGAAAAGCGAAGTGTGCAATGAAGAAGTACCGGGGAGGAGAGGTTAGCGGGACGACCTGTCCCGGGATTGTGCGCTGAGCAGCGGCACGTAGAAGGCGTTCACGGACGCGCAGTTCGGTACGGCCAGGACCAGGGTACCAGTAGGGTGAAGAGGATCCGCCTCAGCTCTGCGATAATTTCGGATAGCTCCAGCACGTCCCAGAGTGTGATAACGTCGAAGTGGCTGGACGACAGATCGTGGATGTGCTCTGGTGGCTCCACCGCAAGTCCGTGCGTTGCAGAAATCACTTCCTGCGCTCCCGCGTCGGGCTCAAGTCCGAGGGCCTCCTATCCGCGCGAGCGGTGGTGCGTCAGGACCTCCCCTGTTCCGCACTCAAAGTCGAGCAGGCAGCCAGTAGGCGTGTCGAACAAGATGTCGACGAGTCCCTGACTGGTATCCCAGGGGAGGAGTCTTCACTTCCGTAGTACCGTGCAATTTCATAATTGCTGGACTGCGGGCTTGTGAAACGGAACCCACGGGCGGCGCATTCCACAGGGTCGAGGGATCTCCCCGAAACGGTGTGATCTTGGCACGTCTTGAACGGTCGATGGTGATCGCCATGACATGAAGAGACAGTGATCGAGGCCGTCCACTGGGGCTGCGAGGAACGGATGTGGATGGAAAGGCGGAAGTATGAGAGCACTAGCAGATTGAGGCCAAGCAGGTTCCGGTATGGAGACCCAACGCCACGACACGTCGACAGTCTTGTCCCCTTCCCCCGACCCGTCTTGCCGGAACAGCGAAATAGACCGACCGTTTTGAGACGGCTTGTCGAATTAAGTCGGGCCCCTCAGCCCACGGTCTCGCCTCGACTGCGTCAGCAGCCCATCTCACATGGCTTCCTCCGCCCAGACGCCCATCCCGCGCACCGCACAGGCCGATACGTTCTGGACGCGGCTCTCACCGACGATACGACACGCGGGCTGCCTCGGAATTCTGCTGGTGGTGGCCCTCGCCTTCTACGCCCCCGCTGTCTTCGAGGGAAAAAACATTCAAGGCACCGACAGCATCACCTTTCGGGCCAACGCACAGGTGACGGTAGAGCATCACCAAAAGACGGGAGAGTGGGCCCGCTGGGCCCCCAACGTGTTCAGTGGGACGCCCTACATCAACGAGCAGATCTCTGTCCTACAGCTTGACGATGTGGTAAACCTGGTCCGCGGTGCTGTGTGGCCGGTGTCCTTCCTGTTTTTGCTTATGGCGGGTGTCTACCTGCTCGTCTTCTACCTAACACGGAACCATCTCTCAGGGCTCTTATCGGGGCTTGCCTTTGGGTTTACAACGTACATCCCCATCATCATTGGGGTGGGGCACGGGACCAAGTTCGTAGCACTGGCCTACGCGCCCTACGTTGTGCTGGCCTTCGTGTATACTCTTCGGAATCCGTCGCTTCTGGGAGGGGGGCTGTTTGCGGGGGCGCTGGCCCTCCAGCTGCGGGCCAATCACCCGCAGATTGTGTTCTACACGGGAATGCTCCTTCTCCTATGGTGGATTGTGGAAGCCATTGGGGCCTGGCGGGAGAATCGAGTGCCGGAGTTGGCCACATCCACCGGTTGGCTTGCGCTGGGGACCGTGCTGAGCCTCGCCATGGCCGCGGAGCCATACTTGGCCCGGTACCAGTACAAACAGTACTCGGTACGAGGGGCAGCGGCGGCTGTAAACGGCGGCGAAGCGGGTGGTGGGGGCATGGGCTGGACGGCGGCCATGCGGTGGAGTCACGGGCCGAAAGAACTGTTTACATTCGTGGTCGCGGATGCATTTGGCGGTGGCGGGCAAACGTACTGGGGTCCCAAGACCTTCACAGAGGGGCCGCATTACGTCGGCGGGGTCGTCATGGCTCTTGCGGGGCTTGCCGTGTGGCGGGTGCGCACCTGGCTGGTCTGGGGCCTTGGGTTCGGCGTGCTCGGCACGGCGCTCTTCGCACTGGGCAAGTACGCCGCGTGGCTCAACTGGCCGATGTTTCAGTACTTTCCGTTTTTCGATGCCTTTCGGGCACCAGAAATGTGGCTGAGCGTTACGGCCCTCACCTTAGTTGTCCTGGCTGGTATCGGTCTGGATTACGCGCTGCGCCGAGAAGAGCGGCAGGGACGACGAATGCAGTCCTCCGATCCCCGGCAGCGTCCCCTTCTCATCGCATTTGGGGCCGTGTTCGGGACCGTGGCATTGGTCTGGCTTGCCCCCAACACGTTCTTCGACTTCGAGAAGCCCAACGAGCAGCAACGCATTCGCCAGGCCCTGCTCCGCCAGAATCCGAATGTCTCGCCCCAAAATCCGCGTGTGCAGAAGGCGGTGCAGCAGCAGATGCAGAAGCTCAAAACGCAGCGACGTGACGCCTTCACGACCGATACGCAGCGGACGATGCTTTTCCTTGTTCTGGCCGCTGGGGTGCTCGTGCTGTACCGCCGCGAGACCCTTCCGGCGTGGGGAGCAGGTCTGGTGATCGTGGCGATCGTGGGCATCGACCTCTGGGGGGTCGACGCACGCTACATGGGGGACGAACGCTATTCGTCCCAAGACGTGAGGCAGTCCATTCCCACGTACCAGTTCGATCAGTTCATCAAGAAGAAGCAGCAGCAGGCTGGGGGACTGGGCCACTTCCGTGTCCTTTCTCTGGTGGAGGGAGACCCGACGAGCAAAGCACGTCCCTCCTACCACTATGAAAATGTAGGGGGATACCACGGGGCCAAGCTGCAACGCTATCAACACTACCTCGATCACATCCTGCAGGTAAACGGCTCGGGCCCACCGAACGAGAACGCGCTCGATCTCATGAACACCCGTTATATCGTGGCCCGTCAGCAGATGCCGGGCACCGAGGTGGCCTACCGCAGTCCGAAGTCGGGTGTGCTGGTGCTCGAGAACAACGACGCCCTGCCGCGCGGATTCCTCGTGGGACAAACGGAGGTCGTTGACGCCCCGAAACAGACCTGGTCGCGGCTGCGCTCTCCGTCGTTCAACCCGCGTCAGACCGCCCTCCTCCCAGCCCCCCTCGACCAGCCGGTCAGGCCCATCGACAGCAACAGCACGGCCGAGGTGGTCGTAGAGAACTACGAGCCTGAAGAGATCCGGTGGACCGTAGAGACGAATGCGCCCCGCTTCTTCGTGGCGAGCGAGGTATACTACCCGGCCGGCTGGAATGCGTACCTAGATGGAGAACAGGTGCCCATTCAGCGCACTAACTACCTGCTTCGCGGCGTGCACGTCCCGGAGGGGGAGCACACATTGGAGATGCGGTTTGAGCCGAAGGCGGATCGATATGGCACCCGGATCGCGTGGGCGAGCACGATCTTTGTCTACGGAGGGGTCTTTGCACTCGTCGGCTTGCGGGTGCGCCGGCAGAGACGCGCGGACGCCGACGATGAAGAGGCGTGATGAGGTGCCGCAAGTGAGCTGGATGGCTATCTCGGGGTTGCGGGCTTGTCGTAGCCGCATTCCCGAAGCGTCGGAGCGATCGCCTCTTCGAGACGCTCAATCTGCTCCGCCCCGAGCCGCGTCTGCCACGTCGTTTGGGGCGGGCGCACCTTGTTCAGATGTCTTCGATTTTCCCCCGCGAAGAAGTTCTCGGTGGGCAGAGAGGCGGTGGAAAACACGCGACGGAGTACTTGGCCTGGGGCATCAAGAAGAGACTCGTAGTGAACCTCCAGGTAGTGTTCCTCGGGAAAACGGCCGATGTCGGCTCGAATTTGACCAATGCACTGGTTCCACGTCCACGCAGCCTGTTCAATGGGGGGGGCCGACTGAACGGACTTCCAGCCAGGAGGGCGCACGCCCCACCACTTGTGGAGTCCGCCGCTTTCCCGGCGCCGTTTGAGAATGGAGGCCGCAACGGCCCGGCCGTCCCGAATTAAGTGAATGATGTATGCTTGTGGAAACAGGGCATGGAGAAATTGGAGACGAAAGGCATTTTTGGGAGTCTTCCATACGAGCTGAGGACGGTCGTGATACCTCCGATGCCAGTGCACGACATCGTGGAGGTACTCGCGAGTGGCGGAAGTCACGTTTTCCGCCGTGGCCCGGTGGTCCTCGGCGGGCGGGAGCGCCCGGTCCCAGATGGCGTGCCCCTCATGGGTCTCAAAGGTTGAGGATAGCCCAAGAGAGCCGTCGTATGGACCGCGCAAGAGTGGGGGCAAAACAGCATTGGGGAGGCGATGCAGGACCCATTCGATGGGCCACGCAGCCGAAGGAGGGACGCGTCGGAACCACGGCTTGCCACACACCCCGTTGCTAAAAGGGGTGATCCAGGCTACCTGAGGGTGAAGCCGGACCAGCTGGTGTAGTATTCCCGTCCCCGATCGCGGACAGCCGACAATGAAAATGGGACGATCCATGGACTAGCGCGGTGAGACGTCAGGATAACGCTCAGGACAGTACGAAAATGGGGGAGCTCTTCGCGCTACCAAAACAGTGCCCACGGCGGCCCGGCTCGGGGGCACTGTTTGCGTAGAGCAGTTTTGCAACCTTTGTTTAAATTTACTTACCCCCGGCCGATTCCCCGCCGAATGTTCGCCCCCACTTTGTTTTAGGAGACTTTAAACGAGTTGCTACTGATGTTCGGAGAGAGTAGCGGTCAGGAATCTATTGGGGCTCTATCCAACGTTGGCATTTGGGACCGTGGTCCGGGCGGCTCCGATTGCCGAAGGGGAAGAGTTGGCACTCCTCGACTGGGATTCAAAAGCGGTGGAGACGACCGTTCCTATTCGCCCCCCCCCCCCCCCCATCGAGGAGGACCCGAATCCGCGAGGCCACGCGCGCGGATGCCGGGGCGTCCGGCAGGTAGATGGGCATCTGGTCGCGTCCACGTACCACACGCTCGAACTATACGACCACCACCTTAATCAGATGTGTGCCATCAATGGGGGGGCTGATGGCGGGCCTCCACGAGATCGTCTTGACCGACCACGAGACGGTATGGGTGACATCCAAAGCGATCGATGCGGCGGTGGAGTACAATCTGGAGACAGGGGATCGGATTCGTGCATACTGGCCCCGAGAGATGGATGGTCTTCAGTCCGCCCTCGGCCTGCGTCCCCTAGATATCGATAAAAGTGCCGACAATCGGCTTCGGTTTCTTGACCCGGCCGCAACGGACGATGAGAGTTACCTACATCTCGGCGCCGTCGATGTCCACGACGGCTCCCTGTACGCGCTGTTGAACTCGTATGGCGTGGCGGCCAACTTGACGAAAGAAGAAGTAATGCTTCGGCACGAGCGACCCCAGGGAGAGCACAATCCTATCATTGGGAACGGCGGGATCGTAGTCGTCAATGATACATTCGGCAAGACCGTTCGGTTCTACAATTTGGATACTGGGCAGCTTCGGCGAACGATCTTACGGACTACGAGTGGGTCCGCGATCTCATTCGCTGGGAAGTTCCCATGTGCTGGAGGAAGGAGGCCTTGTGGAAGGCTGGGGGCATCAAGGGCTCGGTCGCGGAGCCGCTCTTCGTGCGGGGGCTCGCTCGTCGGGAAGACACGCTGTTCATTGGCGTCTCGCCTGCGTCCATCCTGCAGGTCGATGTGAAAACGGGGGCGCTGGTGGACGCATACCAGTACTCATCGAACGTCCACGCCTGTATTCACGGCCTCGCGGCTTTGAATGGCGCTGCATTTCAGTCGGAGTCGTGATCCGATCCTTCGTCTTCGTTGAGATATTTGGCGTACGGGGTGCCGTCGAGTCGCCGCGCAAGTTCGTCGTAGTTGGCCACACGGTCGCGGAGGGTAGATGGCGCGACTTTGCGGTAGCTGCTTTCGACTGGCCCCGATGCAATCTCCAGAAAGTCACAGACCAGATCGACCGTCGTCTGGTGGTCGTCCGCGTGGCGGATGTGTTCTTCGTATGTCAATGAGAGGTGGGGCACATCGGTGAGCAGTATCTCTTCGTACCTCCGAAGGGCTTGGCTGCTTCGCAGCCATTCCAACACACGGTTGGGGTTTACATAGATGGCCGTCGGCTCGCCGCCCAGGTCAGACTTTTTCCGGTGAAACGTCTCGCGTCGCGCCCGGATGTTCGAGAGCGCGTGGCGCACCAGGTTTTCCCGATGGAGGTACAGGATCTGGAAGCCGTGGCCGTAGTGGAGGGTGCGGAGAAAGTTTTTGCGCCGTCCAGGGGGGCGCTGCACGTCTTTAATCTGATAACTGAGAACCTTGCAGCCGTACGCCTCTGCCGAACAGCCAGCAGCGCGGCCCAGGATGTGCCGGTAGGGGAAGGGCACGTAGTTATGGAGCACCTCCCCCGCGCATCGCAGCCCCGGCACATCGTCAAGCATGCTCACGAGTGCCGTGGTCCCTGAGCGTCCTCGCCCGAACAAGACGAATCGTGTCTCGGGGAGCGGTTGGCCGGAAAGATAGCTCACCCCGGCCTGCAGGTGGCGAAATTGCTGGCGGGCGAACAGATACCGTCTTTTCAGGACGGTTTGCGCCGCATCGAGGATCGACATGGAGAGGGAGCGCTCGGGAGAAGCCGCGTCGTGTCTTGGCGGGCATAGGGCCCGTGGAGGACAGGGCCTACGTGTCCAGACGTGTCTGCAGTTCCGCCCACAGGTCGTCCGTAATGGCCTGGTCGCGGGGGGAAAGGCCCAGCGCAAGCAGGACGGCGCCGTAGACGAGCAGGGCCGCGGGGATGCCGATCATCCAACGGCTTGGAGACGCGAGCTGGATGGAGAGAACCCACGCCATGACTCCTGATGCCCCCGCCGCGGCGAGGGGCTTCCACAGGTCCCACCGGAACGGCTGGATGTGGGTGAAATGATAAAGCCCCCACAACTGAAAGACATTGCCCATAATGTGGGTCGCGCCCGTCGCAAGGGCTGCGCCCACGACCCCGTACCACTGGATGAAGATCCAGTTGAGACCCACATTCAACACGGCCATGCTGGTGTTTACCCAGAAGGCAAAGTCCTGATGGTCCGACATCTGCAGCATGTGGCCCACCGACCCGGACCCAGCGACGACAATGTAGGCGCCCGCCAACAACCGAAGTAAAATGGCACCCTCTCGAAACTCCGCCCCAAAAAGGGCCATGATGTCTGGGGCGAACACGATCAAGATCACCGCTAACGGAAGTGTACCCAAGGCGATCCACCGAACGGTGTCGGCGTACAGCTGAGCCAGCTCGTCGGTCCGTCCGCTGTGGTACAGTTCGGAGATGACCGGGGAAAACGCGGCCGTGAGTGCGAATAGGACAAACCGGAGCTGGGCCGACATCTTGGACGCGGCGGTGTAGATCCCCACGGCCTCTTCCCCAGCGAGAGGACCAAGCATGATCCGATCAGCTTGGGCGAGGCCTATGCTGGCGAGACTCACCCCCACGATGGGGAGGGAAAAGCGCAGAAGGGTCCGAAGGTCGATCGTTGGGGCTAAGGATGAAAAGAGTGGAGGAAATAGCCGGTAGATCGTGTATGCCGATGCTCCGCCGGCCAGCACAGTGGAGGCTACGAAGGCGTACAAGGCCATCGTGAATCCCTGTCCCAATAGTAGGATGATGCCCGTGAGCAGCAAAAAGAGAGCTGGCTGAAGAATCGAGTCGAGAAGTACGTCCATCCGCATTTGGCCAAGGGCGCGGGCCATGCGTGAGCCGAGGTAGGTGAGGACGTAAAAGGGCAGCCCGAGCGCTAAGAGCTGAAAGACCAGCGGATCGTTCGTGCTTTTGAGAGCGATCTCGGCCAGCCATGGAGCTGCCAGGTAAAGCGCCACGCCCATGAGAGCTCCGGCTCCGGTCCCGAGTCCGCCAACCGCCAGGAACGTCCCCTTCAGCGCAGCCTCATTTCCGTCTTCGCTGTGCTCGGCTCCAAAACGGACCACGCCGTTTTGAAGTCCGAGCGTACTCAGCTCGCGGACGATCCGAAGAACAGAAAGCCCGTAGCTGTAGAGGCCGTAAAGAGTTTTACCAAATCCCCGGCCGAGAACGATCTGCAAAGCAAACCCAACAGCCTTTGCAACGAGGGATCCGGAAAAGACCGAGCTCCCTCCCTTCAAAATGCGGTCGGCATAGTTAGGCGCCTCGTCAGCTTCCTCCGTACTGGTGTTGGGAGACGAGGCGTTGTGCTCCGACGAATGGCTCATGTGGAAATGTAGAAAGAGAAGGCGTCAACGTATCGGGGGATGCCTCCGATTCTGTCGCTGTTGAGAAGTCGACCCCCCAAGAAATCAGTAAATCCTGACTGTATCGAGGGAAGGGGTAGGTTTTGGTCGAGGATTGACGCGGGACATCCTGCTACTCCCGGTCGTACATTCATCAGGTCTCATTCCCTCAATCCATCATCAACGTAGGTCACGCGGGGATCATCTGATCCTTCTTCAAGTTGCCCGCTGTGCCGTTGCTTCCTAGGGAATAAGAAAGTCATCAATAACCGTAGTTTCGGGTCTTCTCGGTCCCAACTGCATCCTCGACGCGTCGTAGACTGACCCCAGTTGTCCAGACCTAAACTCCTTTGTCTCCAGGGCCTCTCACTCGTGCGGTTCCAGACCGACGGGGCCGTATGGGGCTGGTTTCCGACATATCCGCCTGTTCCCTGTAGGCCCTGGAAAGTGATGAAAGGGGAGTCCGTGCGCGCCGAACCACACACTCGACTCTCGCAATTCTGGGACGTATCGATGGCGGCGATGCCGAACACATTCGTCATTGGGGCGGCCAAGTCGGGCACGACCTCGCTGTACGACTACCTACGGCAGCACCCGGACGTGTTCATGAGTCCGGTGAAGGAGCCGTGCTACTTTGCGTACGCGGAGAATCCCCCCGAGATGGCCGGACCAGGGGATCGAGAGGCGAACCGCGAGTCTGGAGTCGTCTACACGATGAACGAGTATAAGTCCTTGTTTTCAGACGCGACGAGGGAGGCCATTGTGGGGGAAGCCTCGCCCGTGTACCTCTACGACCAGGATGCGCCGCGTCTCCTATACGAGCAGTGTCCGGACGCCTCGCTTATCGCGATCCTCCGCAATCCCATCGTGCGGGCCCACTCGCACTACCTCCAGTTGGTCCAGAGCGGTCGTGAGCCCCTGGAGAGCTTCGAGGCGGCCCTTGAAGCTGAGGACGAGCGGGTGGCTGCAGGATGGGAGTGGTCGTGGCACTACCGGCGCATGGGGTTCTACGGCCGGCAACTGGCGCGGTACCTGGATTACTTCGACCGTGACCAGCTGTACATTTATCGCTTCAACGAACTAACGACGAATCCCGCCGGCTTCGCCAAGACCGTGTACCGGTCGCTTGGGGTGGACCCGTCCTTCACGCCCGACACCGGGGTTCGTCGCCGCGCCACGGGGGTGCCTCAGGTTGACTGGTTGCACCGGTTTATCGGGACTCCAGATCACTTCTTGCGGCGGTGGTCCCGGCTGGTGATTCCGGAGGCCGTGCGCGAACGGATCCTCATGATGGTACGGAACGCGAACCTGCAGAAGCCGCCGTTGCCGGACGCGGCTCGGGCCCGACTGACAGATGAATACAAGGAGGACGTACACCGGCTGGAAGCACTGCTCGATCGTTCCTTTTCTGATTGGCTGACTACGGACGAACCCCGAATCGCTGATGACGGATGATGGACCGGAAAAGCCTCCTGGCGCTGATTCCGGGCGACCGCTGAAGGTACTCGGCTGGCCGGGATTTTCGAGCGAAAATGGCAATCCGTATACCCGCCTGCTTTATGAGGCGATGGAAATGAAGGGAAACGTGGAGGTGGACGGGTTTACGATGTTTGAGCCCTTCCAACGCCGCTACGATGTCTGGCACGTCCACTGGCCGGAGGACTTTTTGAGCTACCGATCACCAGTGGCGGCCTACTTCTACGTCGCGGCTGAGCTGTTCCTCTTTGCCTGGGCGCGGCTCTCGGGGACCCGGCTCGTGTGGACGGTCCACGATCTGGGGCCGCACGAGTCGTATCATCCTCAACTGGAGCGGCTTTTCTGGCCGCTCTTTCTTCCGATGGTGGATGGAATCATCAGCCTCAGTGAGACAGCCCGAGAGGAGGCTTACGACCGCTTCCCTGTGTTGCGGTCGGTCCCAAGCGCGATTGTGCCACACGGCCACTATCGCACGGCCTATCCGGAATCCGTTTCGAAAGGGGAGTCTCGGCGCCAGTCTGGCCTTGACCCGGAGGCCCCGGTGATGCTGTTCGTGGGGCGCATCCGGCCGTACAAGAACGTCGTGCCCCTCGTCCAAACCTTTCGGCAGTGGGAGAAGCCAGAGGCGCGTCTCGTCGTGGCCGGGAATCCCGTCTCCGACGATCTGGGTGGGCGCGTCCAGGCGACGGCCGAGGGGGACGCCCGTGTCCGCACGGCCCTCCGGTTCATTGAAGAAGACGAGATGCCGGCCCTCATCGCAGGCGCCGATCTCGTCGTGCTCCCCTACGAGTCCATCATGCACTCGGGCTCGGCGCTGCTTGCCTTGTCGTACGACCGACCAATCCTTGTGCCAGACCGCGGTGCCATGACGGAACTCCAAGGGCGAGTGGGGCGGGACTGGGTCCGTACCTACACGGGCGAGCTCACCCCGTCGGTGCTGGCTGATGGTATGGAGTGGGCGCGGACGACCGACCGGGCGGCACAAGCGCCCGTGGACGACCTCGACTGGCCCCGACTGGCTCGTCAGACCGTCGCGCTCTACCGTCGTGTTCTTGAAGCCCATGACTAAGTCGCGCGTCCCTCGGCATCCGGTATTCGTGGTCGGCATGCCGCGCTCGGGCACCACGCTACTCAGCAGCCTGCTCGACGCACATCCCGACCTCGTGATCGCCCCGGAGACGCACTACTTTACGCGGTGCTGGCCCGGAGGGACGATTGATAGCTGGGCCGACGTTGAGCAGATGTTGGCTCGGCTTGATCAGCAGCCCGGCGTGCACGACATGGCACTTTCCGATGCGGAGTGGGATGCTATTCGCGATCAGCTCCGTGTCCTCGAGGTCCCTACTCACGGGGATATTCTCCGTGTCCTGATTGAGACGTACGCTGCGCGCTCAGGGGTCCCGGCGTGGGGGGAGAAGACCCCGGATCATCTTCGGAAAGTCCCTGAAATGGCGCGCCAATTCCCCAACGCTGTCTTCTTGGCCATCATTCGCGATCCGCGAGACGTGGTGCTCTCACTGCAGAATCTACCGTGGAGCCGACGCAGGACGCCGGAGCAGGCGTGGACGTGGCGCACCTACGCGGCCCTCGTGGACCGCTATCGGACCAACTACAAGAGACGATTCTTCGCGCTTCGGTACGAAGACCTGATCGAGACGCCTAAGGCGTGCCTCCAAGATGTGTGTGCTTTCTTGGAAACCCCGTTCTACGAGGCGATGCTCCAACCCCGACAGCGAGAGGACCAGCACTTTGATGCTGATCGAGAGCCTTGGAAACGAAAAAGTGCCCGCGAGATCGATGCCTCCAACCGAGAAAAATGGCGCGCGCAGATGCCGGAAGCGGAGCGGGTGGTCGTAGACGTTATTACGGGACGGTGGCTCTCCGCTTACGAATACCCCCGCCCCAGCATCAGGTGGCGGCCCGCCCTGATTGGACGAATCTTGCAGCGCCTCGGCACGGCGACGCTCCAGAGGGCACGTCGCACCCTCCGCAAGATCCGCTCGGGCCGGGCGTTTAGCAACGACGCAGCGCCGCGGTGGACGGAGGAGTAGACAGGACAATCACACACAGGAGCGTCATTACCGGTCTCCTGCCTTCTGAAGAGCGCCTTTGTCTTGGCTATGCTTGAGCAGGCCTCAGAATGCTGTAGGCAAGTTTTCGTCTACTCTCTTTGGAGCGAAGACCAACTGAGGCTGGGGAAGGGTCTACATTGGAGACGCAAAATTACGAGGGAAGCGTTTCGCTCTTGTCCCCCGTGGCATGGCTCACCTCAGAGGCGTGGTGGGGGCAGTTCCTCCAGTGCTCCCTCGAATCTCCACGGTCATTCCTCAGTGCATCCGGAATGCCGTTCTATCCGCTGCGGGACGACATCACCAATCACTGTCGTCGAGTCCCTCCGTGCCGCTTTTTGCGGTGAAGCTTATGGTCCGAAATGGGATGGGAGGACCGATCCATAAAGAGGTGAGCGAGTCGGGATGGCTGGAAAAGTGGTGCAAAAGCCCACGCCGGTAGACGGTGCGGCAGTACTCCCGTCCGCTGTGGTGTCCACGGCAACCTCGGGCGCAGACTGCCCTCCACAATCGTCTTCGTCTGATGGATGTTCTTCGAGCGCCATTTTTCTGTTGACCCGGCGGGTGCGGCACAGCCTGTGCATCCTCTTCGTGCCCGTCTTGGTGATGTGGCATCCATCATGCCTGGCCTCCCTGTCGCCTCGCACACGTCGATTATCCAGAAAAATGGGTCTACCGGATTAGGGGGCTTCGACGATGATCGGTCCTTTCTCACTGCACTGGAGGTTGCCGCCCTCGTCGTTCCCGTCTTGAGCAACGCGTTCATCGTTCTCACGCGCTGGGCGATGGAGTGGTACTCGTGGGGGCCAAACCACGGTCTGTCCTGTCGGCTTCTGCAAAGCTACCTGTACTGGCCGTACGAGCACTTTCTGACGCGAAACAGCGCGGAACTCGGAAAGAACCTCCTCAAAGAAGTCAGAGAGGTTACTGACCAGATGCTAAGCCACCTCTCCGCAGGGCGGCGAAGGGCATCATGGCGCTCTTCATCGTGGGCTTTCTGCGTTTTCGTCCGAGGGCAATTGGACGTGCGTGGCGAGGCTCAGGTAGAGGCCAATACGAAACGGTATTATGGGGGAGGCTTTCGGTAGAATTAAGGAGGTGAAGATTCAGGAGAAAGAAGACGAGTTTCTGGACCTGTACCCTGATCCGTCCAAGCGATACACCCGGAATCAGGTGCTGTAATCGGGTGATCAAAAAGGTACCACGGCGTGTGATTGAGGGGGGCTCCGACGGCATCATTCTGATTGCGATCTACCTCGTTGCGATTCGGGAGTACATTCAGCAGGCGGTGCCGATGATAGACTGTACGCATTACATTGAGGACCGCCTCATACCCGCCTTGCAGCAGGCCGTCCACGGACTGGCCAGCGCTCACTTCAACGTTTCGGCCCTAGACAAACTGCACCGGGAACTCCAAGACTAGATGGAGTCCGATTTGCGAGTCCGGTCCGAATGGGCTGGGAAGGCAGCGACTCCTCGCTCGTTTTGGATCAACGTTTTGAACTGCATTTACCCATACTACCTATCCGGACGCCCAGCAACTGGCCATCACGGATTTGTCGCTCATCATTCCTCCCCGGACGGTTGAGGCGAGAACCTACAACGAACTCATTGAAGAGCACCCCCAATTCTGGTCCATGTCTCTCTCGTAGGCCAACCGCCCAGCGGCTGCCCGTTCAGGCATTTCTCCTGTGGTCCAATGAGACCGGTCATCCGTGCCTCAACGCTGCATGGCGAGAGGGGCGGATATGCCTGTTGGGACGAAAAGGCCCTCATCTGAATGAGGCGTGCCCGTGGCCCCTCCAGTGGATGTAGAGAAGCGCATACACGAATGGCCCGAACCCTTCGTGGGAGCCCTTCGTTGGTTATAAGCTGTTCACGCCATCTCACCCATGGGAGCCCTGGAGGCGCCGCATGCTCGACGACGTACTTGCGCTGATCCGAGAGCACGATCGGTTTTTCATCACGACTCACCTCGGCCCGGACGGAGACGCCGTCGGGTCGCAGTTGGCCCTCGGGCGCTTTCTGGAGAAAATGGGGAAGTCCGTCGCGATGGTGAACGCCGACGAGGTAGACTACAACCTCGACTGGATGCCCGGCGCGGGGGACATCGCCGTCTTCGATGGATCGCTGGGGCAGCATGAGGCACTGGCGGAAGCAGGGGTGGCCTTCGTGCTCGACACCAACGACGAGGAGCGGATCGGCAAGGTGGGCTCCCTCGTGCGGGACGCCACCGCGACGACGGTCCTCGTTGACCACCACCTGGAGCCGGAGCACTGGTTCGACGTTTCGTTTGTTCGCGAGGAGGCCGCCGCCACCGGCGAGCTGGTCTACGAGATCATTGACGGTCTCGCCCCGGATCTGATCGATGAGGGAATCGCCACGGCCCTCTACACGGCCATCATGACGGACACCGGCTCCTTCCGCTACAGCAGCGTAACGCCGGAGCTGCACCGGAGCGTGGCGGACATCCTGGAGCGGGGGGGCATCGGGCCCGCGCCGATCCACGAAACCATCTACGACCGAAAATCGATGCCCGGACTCCGTCTGCTCGGGCGCATGCTGAACCGCATCCGCCTCCGTTACAACGGGCAGCTCGGCTACTCGGTGGTCACGCAGCGAATGGTCGAAGACACGGGGGCGAGCTGGGACGACAAGCAGGGCTTCGTCAATTACGTCCTGTCGATTGAAGGGGTGAAAACTGCGCTGCTCTTCTCGGAAACGGACGACGGGTCCAAAATCAGCTTTCGGTCGGAGGCAGACGTGCGTGTCGACCAGTGGGCGCGTCACTTCGGCGGCGGTGGTCACCGCAACGCGGCCGGGGCGTACGTCAAGCGCCCGACCTTCAAGAAAACCATTGAGGCGGTCATCGACGCGGCGTCGGACTACATTGCCTTCGACGCACGTCATGATCCAGACGACGACTTATCTCCCGAAGATCAGTCCTATCTGGAAACCCTCCTGGATGGAACCTCCGACTCGCCGTGATGCGTCGGGGGCAGTTGGCACTTTGAATCGTACGGGAGCACCCTTCTCCGGCGGTTGACGTTGACCGCGGATGACGGTTAACGTATCGATGGCGGCCACCGTGAAGCGGGGCTCATGCCTGCACATGACCCATCGCCCCGTCGCTTGCGCGCGAGAGACGGACCCGCAGGCCCGTCCGCCCTTGGCCGCCGCCACTGTGTTCAACGTGTCCTTTCGAACCGACTCCACCCCCTGATGCACATTCAGCGCCCCACCTTCCAACGCCCCGAACCGCCGGCGCCGAACGGTGCCCCCACGCGTCTCGCCATCACCCTGGGCGACCCGAACGGAATTGGGCCCGAGGTGGTGCTGAAGAGCCTGCACGACCCCAGCCTAATGCCGTCGATGACTCCGGTCCTGATTGGGTCGGCGCATGTGCTCCGGGTGCACGCCGACGTGCTGGGCTTCTCGGACCTCGACATCCACGTCGTGGACGAGGTGCCGGAGGAGGTGCCGCACGGGGACGTAGCCGTGCTCGACGTGGCCGAGGACCCGGAGCCCCCCGTCATGTTTGGCTCTACCACGGCGGAGGGGGGGCGCCTGGCGATGCGCGCGGTGGAGCGGGCCGTGGAGGCGTGCAAGGCGGGCACTGTTGACGCGATGGTCACCGCGCCCATTTCGAAGGACGCGGTGCGGCAGGCCGGGTACGACGTGCCGGGCCACACTGAATTTCTGGCGGAGAAGACGAACAGCCCGCAGCCGACGATGATGATGGTGGCCGGGGGACTGCGGGTTGGGCTCGTGACGGGGCACATTGCGCTGTCGAGGGTCCCCGCGGCCGTTACCGAAGAGGCCATCCTCGAAAAGCTGCGTGTCATCGACGCGTCCCTGCGCGACGACTTTGCAATCGAACAGCCCAAGATTGCAGTCTTCGGGATGAACCCCCACGCGGGGGAGGCCGGCGCCTTCGGTCGAAAAGAAGAGGAGGTCATCACCCCGGCCCTGCAGGCCGCGCGCCAGGAGGGATTTCGGGTGGACGGGCCCATCGCGGCGGACGGGTTCTTTGGGACTCAACTCGACGCCGGCTACGACGCGGCGCTGGCAATGTACCACGACCAGGGGCTCGTGCCCTTCAAGGCCCTCGCGTTCGATCACGGCGTCAACTACACGGCGGGACTGCCCATCGTGCGGACCTCGCCGGACCACGGGACGGCCTTCGGCATCGCGGGCAAGGGAATGGCCCTGCCGGGCAGCATGCGAAACTCCATGGAGTTGGCCGTAGCCGTTGCCCGCCACCGCCACCAGCAGGCCACGCCCGCGACGTAATCCCCCAATCCTGTTGGGCGTCCCTTGCGGTCGTGCGTCCGGTCTGCTGGCCTCTGAAGGCGCCTCTGCCTCAAAGGAGAAGATGGGGGTTGACCCTTCCCGCCTGGACCCCGATCCTATAGGCTGCTCTGCTCGGCCTGACCTCTCTGTTCGTGATCGACTTCCGCGACGTTTCCATCTCGTTCCCCCTCCCGAGCGGTGACCAGCGTTCGGTCCTGGACGACGTCTCCTTCCACATCGACCAGTCGCAGAAGACCTATCTGGTGGGCCCCACGGGCAGCGGCAAGAGCACAATCCTGCGCCTGCTCTACATGGACCTACGCCCCGACTCGGGGGTGGTCCAAATTGGCGACTACCGATCCGACCAGGTTGAACGAGAGGACATTCCGCACCTCCGTCGCTCGATCGGGGTGGTTTTCCAGGACTTCCAGCTCCTCCCGGACCGTACGGCGTACGAGAATGTCGCCTTCGCCCTCCACGCCACCGGCACGTCCGCTCAAAAGGTGCAAAGCCGGGTGACGAAGGTCCTGGGCCGGGTGGGCCTGAGCCACAAGCACCGGAGCTACCCCCACGAGCTGTCGGGGGGGGAGCAGCAACGCGTCGTCATCGCGCGAGCGATCGCCAATGACCCGTGGGTTCTCCTGGCCGACGAGCCCACGGGGAACCTGGACCCGTCCGTGGCCGATGAGATCCACGAGTTGTTGCTGGACCTGCACAAGCAGGGGATGACGCTCTTCGTGGCCACCCACGACCACCGGCTCGTGAAATCGTATTCGGCGCGAACCCTCGCGATGATGAACCGGCAAGTGGTGGAGATTGACCCGGAGACGCTCTAGCCCGTCCCAGGTCCCCCGTTGCGCGGTAGAACGCCGCACGTGTCACAGCATTGAAATACTCGTGTGCGCTGGCCCTCCGTTCCGGTGCGTGAATGGGGCCCAATTCAACGTCCGCCCTCACGGTGTTCTCTGCGTTCCCATGCCCATGAGTGCCGTCTCTGCACTTCTTCGCTTCAACAGCCGTGTCTTTGATGTCTTCGAGGAGTGGTGGGAGGGCCAAGGGGCCCGCCGCATGGTGGCGGGGGTGCTCGTCGGGGGCTTTGTGGTCTCCCTCGTGGCAATTGAACTCAGCCGGATGGGTTGGTTGCCCGAAGCGGTGGGGAGTTCGGTGTCCACAAATCACTTCAGGGCCATCGACGTTGCGTTCACCCTTTTCCTCGTGGTGGAGCTCGTCGGGCTCGTTGTTGGCCTCGCCACGAGCGTGGCCGATACGGCGGGGAAGCAGTTTGAGGTGTTCTCGCTCATCCTGCTCCGACGCTCCTTCAAGGAGCTCGTGAAATTCGAGGAAGAGCCCATCCGGTGGAGCATGGAGGCAGGGCGGGAGGCGGTGCAGTACCTCGTGGTGGATGCCACGGCGGCCCTGCTCATCTTCGTCATCCTCGGCGTCTTCTACAAGGTGCAGGTGCACCAGCCGATCACCGAGTCGGAAGGGGAAGAGCAGTTCTTCGTCCGACAGAAGAAGCTGGTGGCGAATGGGCTGCTCCTCATCTTGTCCGGCCTCTCCGTGTACGCCGTGGCGGCACCGCTCTTCGGAGGAGAGGCCATTCCCTTCTTCAACACGTTCTACACGGTACTCATCTTCAGCGACATCCTCATTGTCCTGATGTCGCTGCGGCACAGCGTGACGTACCACGTGGTGTTTCGCAATTCCGGGTTCGCCGCGGCGACGGTCATGATTCGTCTCGCCCTGTCGGGGCCCCGCTACCTGGGGGCAGCACTGGGCGTAGGCGCGGCCCTCTTCAATCTGGGGGTTGCCGCGGCGTACTACTATGTGACACCGGCGGCGCAGGCCTCGACAGAACGCAACCGGGAGCAGAAAGCCTTCGATGACGCCTCGGCGACGGAGCCGGCCGATACAGGAGAGCGGTCCGCGGCGGCCGACCCCCAATCCACACCGGGCGTGTAAGGCGTCATGCCATTCTCGGAGGGGGGAATCCCCGACCGCACAGGTTCCCGGCGACCGTCAGTTTGTATTCAGAAGCCACCGACGAAGTCCCTCGGGGCCGACCCGGTCGTACATGGTTTGAATCCGGGCCACGCCATCGTCTGTAATTTTTGGGCGGATGATCTTCTCAATCATCGCCGCCAGCGCGGGCGGCAGGTCCTGTTCCACCTCGACCTCCAGGGTCCGCTCCCCCCGGTTCAAATTGCGGAAGGCAAGCGGGCCCGCGGCCGCCCTGGCGATCTCAGGAGACAAATAATCCGTCAGAATCTCTTCCACCACTGCCGCTGGAGAGCGAGCGCTCTCGTCTCGTGCCGTCCCCAGCACCGCCTCCAGTTTCGATCGGACCTCGTCGGACAGCCGCAGGTCCTGGAGCCCTCTCATTTCCAGGTGGCTGTGAAGGCGTTGCGCCAGCCGTTCCGCCTCCTTTTCGTTCGGGATGTACGTTAATGTCCAACCGCGCAGCCATTCCTGCGCGGTCGAAGTACTGGGGGGCTCCATATCGGTACGTGTTTGGCTGATCGAAGAAGACGCGGCCCGCTTCTGAGTGCACCCTTGCTGGTCTAATCTCCTCTTCACGACGGAGAATCTATGGGCAAGGTGTTCAACGCTCGAGTTTCATGGAGATCGGTACCGAACACCTCGACCCCGTCTCCAAAACGGGTGTGGAACAGCGACAAAGATTATTCCATGCGGAACGGGACGCATCGGCGAGATCGCCCGCGGCCATTTCCTTCCGGGGCAGGAGTGCAACAGTCGCCGTGAACATAGAGAAACGCACCCGGGTGGGGGAACGCAATCTCCAGGCGATACGGGCAGAGAGGTCGGTAGTGTTAATAAAACATGAACTAAGTATAATAGATCGTAGAATTATTGCGAGGAGTGTTCCCGCCGCGTATAATTAACGTCCACACGTTGCTGCTGAGCAACGGCTCTCATTACGGTGATCTGGTAAAAACGACGCGTTCTGGGAGAGAGACTCCGAGGGAGATGCAGCGCACGTCGAGAATGGATGCGGACGGTGTCTTTCCCCGTCTTGGGGCATGTGCTGTGCAACATGGCTCGTCGCAGAGGCCGTGTGGTGCGTTTACTTACACTGCAGGAACGCTGCGTCCTTGAGAGCTACCCTGGGGTTCCTGCTCTCCAGTTCCTGTTCCTTGCCCTGGGTCAGTCGTCCGCGTCCCCATACCATTCCGCAATGCTGGCGAGACAAATGCAGACTCGATTATGCCCGACACCGTGGTTGCCCAGGTCATTCTCCGTTCCCCTGACGGCTCCTCTCTACTGGACCCGGACGAGCCCATTACGTCGGAAAATGTGGACGCCCATGGGATCGGGAAGGACGTAATTGAGAGAGCCGAAAAGACCCTCCGGGACCTCGGGTTTGAGGTTCTCCAGTCCAGTGAGGTGAGCCTCTCGGTGTCGGGTGACAAAGAACGGTTTGAAGACGTATTTGACACCACGCTGAAGGTGCGCTCTAAGGGCCCCGGTACGGGCGCAGATGCGGCGTATGAGGCGACAGAGCCGGTTCAAATCCCGGAAGCGCTTTCGTCGATTGTGGATGAGGTCGCGTTTCCGGTGCCTCCTGAGTTTCACTAGCTGTTTCATCGCAGTCTCAGCACCTACCCTGAATGATCTTTTTCATCACAGACCCGAAAAACCATGTCTGACGCGCAAGAAGGCCAGGAAATCGTCACCATCATCTCAACCAAATCCAAGGGGGGACTTTCCCTTTTTGAAACTGAAGAGCCCATCACAGGGACAAATGTAGACGCGTACAACTCAGACCCGGATGTTACGGACGAGGCCGAGCGTGAGCTCCGAGAACTGGGATTTCGCATTTTGGACGTGAATCCAGCAACCATCTCGGTCGGGGGGTCGGCCGAGCAGTTCCAAGACGTGTTTGGCGTGGCCCTCGAGGGCCGAAAGAAAGAAGTGTTTGACGGAGAAGAAGCGGAGTACTTCGATGTCGAGGAGGACGGCGAAGAAATGGCCGGGGCGCTGGGAGACTGGGCGGAAGGCGTCACCCCGGTCGTTCCCCCCGAGTTTCACACGGAGAGCCCAATTTCCCCCATTGCGGAGCCGCACTCGGACGCGTATCACTACTTCACGGTGCCCGACGAGGTCGCTACGATCCTCCGCGCCACCCGGGTGCACCGCAATGGAATTACCGGGTCGAATGTGAAAGTGGCCATGCCGGACACGGGGTTCTACGAGCACGAATTTTACGAGCGGCGAGGCTACCGCACACGCTCGACGATTCTTGGGCCCGGCGCCAGCAATCCGTCCCAGGACAACTACGGGCATGGCACCGGAGAGGCGGCTAATATTTTTGCGGCTGCTCCAGACGCCCAGTTGATCCCGGTAAAAATGGGAAACGACGCGGTTGGGGCGTTCAACAAGGCCCGCAATCAAAATCCAGACATCATCACGAACAGCTGGGGCTGGTCTGTCGACCGGCCGGGCACGTCCTGGAGAGACATCCGCAACCGAAGCCGCTCCCTGTACAACACGCTCAAGGCGATGGAGGCCGCGATCGCCAACGCCGTAAACAACGGCATTGTCGTGTGCTTCTCGGCGGGGAATGGAGCAGGCGGGTACGGGTTTCCGGCGAGCCACCCCGACGTCATCGCCGTAGGGGGGGTCCACGTGAACTACCCGGACCTGGACCTTGAGGCCTCCAGCTACGCGGCCAGCTTCGACAGCAGCCTGTATTCGGGGCGACAGGTCCCGGACCTCTGCGGGATGGTCGGCGACGACACATCGTCTCTTCCCGCGCCGCTCCTGATGCTTCCCGTGCCGCCCGGAAGCCGGCTTGATACCTCATCGACCGGGGCCGCAGACGACAGCTGGGGCCTCTTCAGTGGAACGTCCGCCGCGGCTCCGCAGGTGGCGGGGGTTGTGGCCCTGATGCTGGAGAAGAACAACTCCCTCAGCCCCTCCGACGTGAAGAAGAAACTCGTCAATCAGGCCGCCAAGGACGTAACCAAAGGCCAGAGTGCAATGGGCGACTCGGCGGGACCGGGAGATGACGCGGCAACCGGGGCGGGAATGGTGGACGCAAAGTGGGCCTGGGTCGTGTCCATGGGCGATACGATGGCCCGCTTCTTCGAGGCGACCCCGGAGAGACGAGAGCAGCTCATCAACGAAGAGGCCGTCCCGGAGATTGACGGGGAGTTTGTGGAGGACATGATGCAGACGCTTCGTTCGCGATCATAGCGGTCCGCCGCTAATCGACGTCGACGCTGCCGGGCGCGGAGGTCACTTCTAGGCCTCCGCTGCTCGCAGTGCGTCTGTAGTGCCCGAGAGGGGGCCCGTGCCGCGCAGGGGACAGCCAGCCGACGAAGCCGAAGACCGGCGTTCGTCCGTTGGCTGTATTTCCTGCACGTGCAAGGGCCCCCTCTGGCATGTCAGGTGCCGTTTCTCATGCCCGTGACCTCGTGTCCGTATTCACCATCGGCGTCTCGACGTGCCAAAGACGAGAAAGGATTCGCGGCCGAGAGGGCATCGGGAAAAGCGATTCCCACGTGCCCGCATGCGCCTGGTGAATCCGGCCCGACTGCCTCTTCCTACGCCTCCTCCGAGAAGTCGCGGTACCCGAAGTAGTGAAGGACGTACTTGATCTTCGACGCCTTCGCCGGGCCGAAGCCGGGCAGGTCCTGCAGCCGCTTCTCGATCGTGTCCAGGTCGGCGCCGTCGTTCCACAGGTTCGCCGCGGTGCCGTCGTACTCGTCCGCGATGTGGCCGGCCACCTTCTGGGTATTTTCCGCCATCTTGTTGACGAAACGATGGACGGCGGGAGACTCGGAAAAGTGCTCCTGGAACGGCTCGAAGTCCATCTCGGCGATCTTCGCCATGTCGAGGTGGCCGAGGCGGTCCTTGAGGCGGAGCGGTCCGGTAAAGGCCGACTCGGCGCGGACGCGCTGGTCGTAGAGTAGACCGAGGAGGGCCGCGTTCGGGTCGTCGCGCAGGCGGTCGTCGTCCTCAATTTCGCCGGTGAGGGTGCCCTCCTCCTTGAACCGGTCCATCATGCGGACCAGGCCGCCAGAGAGGTGGCTGTAGTCGATGTGGGTAATCTCAACTGCCATTTTCAACGTATGGGTGTCGAGGATAGGGGGATGAGAGTGCAGGTTGAACGTACACAAGGGGGCGACGAATTCGAAGGGCCCCCTTGAAATTCGTTATTGCGCCAGCCAGCGAGCAGCGTCTTCCGCGAAGTAGGTAAGAATGACGTCGGCCCCGGCGCGGCGGATGCCGGTGAGGGCCTCTAGGGCACAGGCCTTCTCGTCGAGCCAGCCGTTCTGGGCAGCGGCCTTGATCATGGCGTACTCGCCGCTCACGTTGTAGGCGGCCACGGGCACGTCGCTGTGCTGCTGCACGCGGTGGATGACGTCGAGGTAGGGAAGCGCCGGCTTCACCATCACCATGTCGGCCCCTTCGTCGAGGTCGAGCAGGAGCTCGCGGACGGCCTCCTCGCCGTTGGCCGGGTCCATCTGGTAGGTGTCCTTGTCCTTGGGAATGTCCTTGGTGGGGGCCTCCGCCTTGTCCTCAGGCGCCGAGTCAAGGGCGTCGCGGAACGGACCGTAGTAGTTCGACGAGTACTTGGCGGTGTAGGACAAAATCGCGGCGTCGGTGTGGCCGGCATCGTCGAGGGCAGTGCGGATGGCGCCCACACGCCCGTCCATCATGTCGGAGGGGGCGATGATGTCGGCCCCGGCCTCGGCGTGGAGCACCGCCATCTCGCGCATCACGTCGATCGTAGCGTCGTTCTGGATCTCGCCGTCGCGCACGATTCCGTCGTGCCCGTCGCTGTTGTACGGATCGAGGGCCGTGTCGGTGATCACCATCAGGTCCGGCACGGCGTCCTTGAGGGCCCGGATCGCGTTTGGGTAGAGGTGGTCGGGGTTGAGGGCGTGCTCCGCGTCCGGTGTTTTCAACTGGTCGGGGATGGCCGGGAACAGGGCGATCGCTGGAATGCCGAGGTCGTGCAGCGTCTCTGCGTGGTCGACGAGCCGGTCGATCGTGTGTCGGTACGTGTCCGGCATCGACGGGACCTCTTCCCGCTCGCCTTCCCCGGCCATCACGAACTGAGGGGCAATGAGGTGGTCGGTCGACAACCGCGTCTCCCGCGCCATGCGGCGGATGTTGCGAGTTTTGCGCAGTCGGCGGGGGCGGGTGGGAAAGTTGTAGTCGGTAGAGGAAGCCATAGACGCCTCAATCGATGGGTTGACAATTGGAAAAGTTGATGCGGGATGCGCCGGATGGGCATGTCCCCACGGGAGGATACGCCCACGAACTCCTGTCAAGCGTCACGAGGCACGGACCATTCACCCCAACTGCCCCCGCCGTTCCCATTCGGTGCCGTCGGGCGTGTCCATGACCTCGATGCCCAGCGCTTCCAGCGTGTCGCGGATGGCATCGGCGCGGGCGTATTCCCCGTCGGCCCGTGCGGCCTCCCGGTCCTCCAGAAGCGTATTGATGGAGTCGGAGAGGTGATCGAGGGCTAGGCCGTTCTCGGAGCCCTTGTCGGTGTGCTGCTCTGCCTCGTGGTCGGGCTCGACGATGCCGAGAAGGGCATTTGTGCGGTCGAGCCAACTGCGCGCACTCCGGGCTGTCGCCCCGCTCAGGCGGTCCGTCTGCTCGATGGCCTTGACGCCGTCCAGGGCAGCGGCCGTGGCGGCGGGGGTGTTGAGGTCGTCGCACATGGCCTCAAGGGTGCGGCCGTAAACGGACCCGAGTCGGCTGCCCAGTTCGTCGGGGCCGTCGGCATCCGCCTCCAGTGCCTCGTCGACGCGCTCCGCCGCGTCTTGATACCGGCGGACGTGACGGGCCGCAGTGTGGAGGGTATCGAGCGTGAAGTTGAACGGCTTGCGGTACTGGCCCTGCATCAGGGCGTAGCGGAGGGCCAATGGGTCGACGCCTCCCTGTTCCCGAACCGAGTCCGGAACGTGGTCGTCGTCCGGGCCGGGGTGGATGAGGTCGCGGACGGTGTAAAAATTGCCCTTCGACTTCGACATCTTCTCGCCCTCCACCTGCAAGAAGCGGGTGTGCACCCAGTAGTTGACGACCTGGTGCCCGGCGAGGGACTGGTTCTGGGCGATCTCGCACTCGTGATGCGGAAAGATGAGGTCTTCGCCGCCGGTGTGGAGATCGAAGCGGTCGCCGAGGTACTGCATGCCCATTACCGAGCACTCGATGTGCCAGCCGGGATAGCCCCAGCCCCAGGGGCTATGCCAGTGCATGAGGTGCTGCGGATCGTGCTTCCACAGGGCAAAGTCGCGCGGGTCCTGCTTCCCGGGGTCCTCCACCACATCGCGCTCGGTGGCCTCCAGTTGTTGCGCCTCCGTGTTGCCGCTGAGGTGACCGTAGTCCTCGACGCTCTCGACGGAAAAGTAGACGCCCTGATCGGTCGTGTAGGCATGCTCCTTCTCGACGAGCTCAATGACCGCCTCCAGCTGATCCGTGACGTGCTCGGTGGCACGGGGCCGCACCTCCGGCTCGCGCAGGTTCAGTGCCCCCCAGTCCTCCAGGAACGCCTCCGTGTAATGGCGGGCGAGGTCGTAGATGTTGGCAAAGCGTTCGCCCTCCCGCTCCAGGGCTCGTTGCATCTTGTCCTCGCCCCCGGGGTCCACCAGGTCGTCCTGCGTGAGATGGCCGACGTCCGTGATGTTGCTCACGTTGGTCACGTCCCAGCCAATGGCCTCGGCGGTGCGTCGGATGAGGTCGGCCGTCAGGAACGACCGGAAGTTGCCGATGTGGGCGTACATGTACACCGTGGGCCCGCAGCTGTAGAAGCGGAGGTGCTCCTCTTCGATCGGCTCGACCGGTTCGGTCTCGTGCGTAAGCGTGTTGTAAAGACGGAGCGTGGGCGACGACATGTGCGAGTGTCCGGGCGGCAACCTGGGGAAAATCAGCGACAAAGCACACCGTAGCGCTGTACCCTGTGCACCACAGATTGTGCCGTGACTTCCGCGTGGATCAGGGACAGGAGCCGGGCGTGGGGAATTGAGAAAGTGGAAACTGAGAAGCGGGGAACTGAACGGGGCCGATCAGTCCGATGAATCCATGTCGTCGGCCTCCCACCGATTGGCCTCGTCGCGGAGCGCCTGCAGGTCGTCCCAGTAGCGGGCGATCGTACGACGTCCCTCCTCGCTCAACGACACGGTAGTGACCGGTGTCTTGTCCTCGAACGACTTGTCCACGTCCACCAGCCCCGCCTCTTTGAGCCGCGACAGGTGGCTCGAGAGGTTGCCCCGCGTGAGGCCTGTCAGGCGCCGCAGGAACGTGAAATCGGCCTGTCCGCACGACGAGAGGGCCGTCAGGATCGACAGCCGTGCGGGCTCATGGATCAGCTTATCCAGTTCGGCGAGACGCTCAAAAGGCACGTCAGAATCTGGGTCACTCACCGGCGCTCACCTCCGGATCGTCCATCGGGCCGAGGGTGCTGACGAGGAGGCGATGGTTGTAGAGTCCAACGCCGAGAGTGACGGCCCCGAGGAGCCCGTAGTTCACGGCTTGCACCAAGACCAGATTGGTCGTGATCAAAGGGAGGAGGGGTACCAAGAAGAGGAGAACGCCCGTTGTCGCGTACGTCCACCGGAGCCGGGGGAGTGGAGCCGGCAGGCTCGCAACAATTAGCAACCACCCCGAGAAGAACACGAGGAAATGATTATCGTCGAGGGGGGTGTGCAGCGGAATGTAAAATGTGACGAGGGCAATCCAGCAGAGAACCCCCGTCAAGAGGGGAATAAAAGTCCACGACGAAAACACATCCGAGGTCAAAGGGGTCCCGTACCCTCCCTCCCAGACCTGCCCGCACGCGCTCTCGTAGCGTCGGTGCATGTACCACGCCCACGGGGACGCGAGAATGAGGAGCGCCCATGTCCCGAGGGGCGCCCCGTGAATCAGCATCTGGGGGCGCACCAGCACGCCTCCGAGCACGCCGAGAAGAAGTAGTCCCCCTACGGGCGCGTAGCAGAGCCCCTTCAAATGATGGTAGAACTGGGTGAAGAACTGGACCTGGGCTGGAGAGCGCGGCGGGTCCGACACATGTGTTTCTGCGGAAGGCATCGGTCGAAAGAGGGTCCGTTGAGGAGGCCGACCTGTTTGTGTTGCAAACTGTCGCCCAATTGGAATGCGTCCAGGTGAGTCGGTGTTTCAGGGAAACCTGTTTGCGCTACAAACTCAGCGCGGTCACCGGAGGGGCTTTGCCCACCTGAAGATGCAAGCGGCTTCACCGACGTTCTTCTGCGGCCTGTGCTCGGCCGTCTGCCGCCGGGGGCTCCTTCCCGAACCACCGCGGGGGGTCGTAGCCGTGCCCGCCCCACGGATGACAGCGGAACAGACGGTGGACCGTGAGCAAAAAGCCCTTGACTGCGCCGTACTCCCGAAACGCCTGAATCGCGTAGGTCGAGCACGTTGGGTGAAAGCGGCAGGTGCGCCCCAGGTGTGGGGAGAGCACAAGCTGGTACAGGCGCACGAGCCCGATCAGGAGTAGGCGCGGAAGACGGGCCAAGAGGGAAAGGGCACGGCGCATCAAAGGAGGAAAGTTGTTCATGCCGCTGATAAAACAGCAGGCCTGCAGACAGGTTCGAAGTGCCAACTTCGCGTTGCCCTCTCCTCAAATCTGCCGTTCCCCCCAATGGACGACCCGCTTCTCGACGCTGTCGACTTCACCGACGACGGCCTGATCCCCGCCATCGTGCAGGACGCCGAGACCGACCAGGTGCTCATGATGGCGTACATGACGGCCGAGACCCTTCAGGAGACCCTCGACTCGGGCCGGATGGTGTACTGGAGCCGCTCGCGACAAGAGCGATGGGTGAAGGGTCAAACGAGTGGCCACACCCAGACGGTCGAAGAGGTCCGGCTTGACTGCGACGGCGATACACTGCTCTGCAGGGTGCACCAGGAGGGCGGGGCCTGTCACACCGGCTTCCATTCGTGTTTCCACCGCCGGGCCGACGAAGACGAGTGGGCGGTCGACGGCGAGAAGGTGTTCGATCCGGACGCGGTGTACGAATAGACCTACGGGGACGAAGCCGCGGGGGACGAAGCCGCGGGGGACGGGCGGGAGGTGGCGTAGCTCGTGCCCAGAAACGCCGTCAGGGTGATGGGCCACACTAGGATGGGAAATGTGGCGGGCGAGAGGTACAGGTTGCCGACGGCGCTCACCAGGCCCGCGGCCACAGCCGCAAACACGCCGGCCCCCGTCGTGCGGGGCCACAGGACCAGGAAGGCGAGGGGCAGCCCCAGTGTCGCCCCGAGCCCCACGAAGGCAAACTCGATAATGTCGAAGATCGTCCCGGGCCGCCAGTAGGCCAGGGCGACCCCGAGCAGGGCCATCACGCCCACGATCCCACGCCCGAGGCGGATCATGCGGGCCGGACGGACACGGTCGGCGAACTGCGTTTTGTAAAGGCGCGTTAGGTCCGCCGAGGTGACGAGCATCATCGAGTCGGAGGTGGACAGGACGGCCCCGATGATGCCGGCCAGCAGCAGGCCCGCGAACCAGTCGGGAAAGAGTTGAACCATCATTTCCATCGCCGCCGCCTCGGGATTGTCGATTGAGCCGTAGAGCACTCGGCCCGCCATCCCGATGAAGAGCGGAACCGTGAGGCGAAGGGCCTGAAAGGCCAGCGCGATGACCGACGCCCGGCTCAGCAGGCGTTCGGACCGGATGGCCTGGAACCGCATAAGCCCGTGCGGCTGGCCGAGGGCCCCCAGCGCGAATGCCAGCCAGGAGCCAATCGAGAGTGCGAGGGCCGTGCCGGTCTGTCCCGCCGTCATCGACAGGAGCGTCGGGTCCGTGGCCGTCACCTCCGCCACGAACGCGCCCCAGCCGCCAATTTCCGCGATGGCGACGATCGGAAGCGCGAGGGCCGCCAAAATTACGAGCAGCCCCTGCACAAAGTCGGTCCAGACCGACGCGTCGAAGCCGCCGAGCGTCGTGTAGAGGGCGACGGCCAAGCCGCCCGCCCCCACCGACACCGCGTAGTTGAGGCCGAGACCCGTCTCCATGGCCTCCCCCACCGCGATGATCTGTGCACCGATGTACGACGCCATGAATACCACCACCGCGAGTGTGGCCGTCCACCGGATCCACGCGCCCCAAGGGGAGTCCCGAAAGACGAGTGCCAGGTGGTCGACCACCGTCTGGCTGTCAAGCACCTCCGATTGCCGCCGAAAGGTCGGGGCCACGTAGCGGTACAGGAAGAGAACGACCCCGAGCATCGCCATCGAGAACCAGAGCCCGTGGAGGCCCGTCGTGAACCCGACCCCGACCCACGCGAAAAACGTCCAGCCGCTCGCCACCGAGGCCACTTCCGAGAAGGCCAGGGGCCAGGTGCCCACGTCGCGGCCCGCGAGCATGTAGTCGGTGAGGCGTTGGGTGTCGGTGCGGAGGAAGAAGTAGACCCCGATCCCCACAAGGACGAGGAGGTAGAGCCCGAATGTCAGTGAGAGACCGATCGACATGGGGGGTCAGGAGTCTGAGGGGCGATGACCAAGAACCGTCACGTGCCCATCAGCCCCCCTCGCATCGATGCGGTACAGGACGTAGGCGAGAAGGGGAAGGCTCCCAACGACCGCGAGGGCCGCGGCCGTTCCCAGTGGAAGGCCGAACAGGGTCATACGATGAGCTGTCTTCAAGGGCGTGGGCGGGAGTGGCCGTGCAGTGTCCGGAGGAAACTACTCTTGCAGGTCCTCGGGGATCTCCTACGGGATGGTCCAGCGGTACACGGTATCGCCCTCCAGGTCGACTGTCCGGTCCGGAGCCCACCGGCCCATGTCAAAGTCGTGGGACACCACCGGCGTGCCGGGGGAGAGCTGGTCAAAAAGGATGGGGCGGAGCTTCTGGTTGACCGAGGGGAGCAGATACAGCGTCACCACCGTTGCCTCGCTGATATCGGCCGCGAACAGGTCCCCCTGCTGGAATTCAACGAGGTCGGCCACGCCGGCCTCCTCGGCGTTTTTGCGGGCCTCCTCGACGAGGTCGGGGTCGATTTCAATGCCGACCCCCCGCGCTCCGTACTTCCGCGCCGCGCGGATTACGATGCGTCCGTCTCCACTTCCGAGGTCGTAGATGACATCCGTCTCGTCCACGTCGGCCAGCTCCAGCATGCGGTCGACGACCGGCTCGGGCGTCGGCACGTAGGGCACGTCCGACTCCTGCTCGAGCGGCATCTTGATGCCCGGAATCGTCGTGTCCTCAGTGGTGTCCGTTTGCTGGGCGTATCCGGACCGAATGCCGCCGCCCAGCAGCAGGCCGAGGGCGAGCAAGGTGAGCGAAAGGGATTGTAGGCGAGACATGGGGCGTGGGAGTGTGGGATCGAAAACGAACGAGGGCAAGAATTGAGGGGGGTCAAGAAGAGGCGTCGAGAGAGCGGGTCGTCCGCAGGGCCAGCAGTGGAACCCCGGTCACCAGCACGCCGACGCCCAGCAGGGCCCCCATGCCGGCGTAGGCCACGCTGGACCAGAACATGTACAGGCAGGCCGCGCAGAAGAGTAGCGGAACCGCGGGGTACAACGGAACCCGGAAGGGACGTTTCCTCCCGGGCTCTGTTCGGCGGAGAACAAAGAGCGCCGCGCCGGCCAGCCCAAAGAACAGCCAGAACACCGGCGCCGTGTAGTCCACCATCGCCTCAAAGCCCTGCCGAGTCCAGGCGCCCACGCCCACCAGCCCAAGCGCAATGGCCCCCTGGACGAGGAGGGCATTGGCGGGGGTTTCGGCATCCTCGTCCCAGCGGCCCAGGAAGCGGAAAAAGCGAACGTCCTGGCCGAGTGCGAAACTGGTTCGGGCCCCGGTGAAGATGGTCGCATTCGTGGAGCTGAGGGCCGCGGCCACCACCAGCAGGCTAATAACCTTTGCCCCCGGAGGACCAAAGGCCGCGCGCATCAGGTCCGCTGCGATGACCTCCGAGCCTGCCATGCCGGCGAGCCCGAGCCCCTGCAGGTAGGCCCAGTTCACCAGCAGGTAGAGCCCGGCGATCAGGCCGAGGCTTGCGAACAGCCCCCGCGTCATGTTGCGTCGGAGGTCACGGACCTCGGCGGAGAGGTAGGCCGCCTCGTTCCACCCTCCGTACGTCAAGAGCACAAAGACCATGGCCATCCCGAAGCTTCCGGCTCCGTCCCCCGAGGATCCGGGATCCGCGGCCTGAGCGGCCGACTCGGGCACGAGGAAAAGGCCCGCCCCGATGATAACGAACAGACCAATGACCGTCGCGATGGTGAGGCCGCGCTGCACGTGTTTTCCCTGCCGCACCCCAAGCGCGTTGAGCAGGGTGAGCCCGGCGACGGCCAGCGCGGCGTAGATGGATGGCGAGTACTGCGCGGCGATCGGCCACAGCTCCGTGGCGTAGTCGCCAAACACAAACGCCAGCAGGGCGATGGAGCCGGTCTGGATTACCACCAGGCGGGCCCAGGCAAACAGGAACGCCAGCCAGTCCCCGAAGGCGCGCTGGAAATAAAAGTAGTCCCCGCCCGCATGGGGGTACGCCGTGGTCAGCTCGGCGTAACAGAGCGCCCCCACGATCGACACGCCGCCGCCTAGCGCCCAGGCAAGCAGCATGGACCAGCTGCTGCCGGTATTCCCGGCCACGAGAGCGGGGGTCTCGAAGACGCTGGCCCCAATCACCACCCCGACGGTCAGGGCCACGACGTCAACAGTCGAAAGGCTGGCGGCCAGCCGCGTCTGGGAGGAGTCGTCCATGTGGCAGGTGAAGGCCCGAGCGGGGATCGAGAACGCCGACATGCCTCCGGAGACTCCCGTCGAACGATCGGTGGGGATCGGTGGAAAATGGGGCACCGAAGCCCTGAGGCGTTCGGAGGCAAAATCTGCGGCCTCTACGGACGCGGCCGAGGGACGTTCGCCATGAGGTGCGTCCCGGTCTGTACGCCTCCAAACGAGCAGGCGGCGGTGAAAAAGTCCGACGGGACTTTTATCTTACCTGTCCGCAGTCTCTTGTCTCTACCCAGCCGAGCAATGTTTAACGACTGGCGCCACGTACTCTCGCTCTCGGGAAAGGCCCTCGGGGCCATTCTATTCTGCGAGGCCGTGGGGCTCGTGGCCGCGTGGGTCACTCAGACCTCCGTCACCACCTGGTACCCGACCCTCGCCAAGCCGAGCTTCACCCCGCCCAACTGGGTATTTGCCCCGGCGTGGACGACGCTGTACGCCCTCATGGGCGTCGCCGCGTTCCTGGTGTGGCGCTGCGGTCCGGATCGGACCCGGGTACGAACGGCCCTCGTGGCGTTCGGCCTTCAGCTTGCCGCCAACGCGGGATGGTCGTTTGCCTTCTTCGGGGCCCGGTCGCCCGCCCTTGGGCTCGTCGTGATTGTGGGCCTGTGGGGACTGCTGGCCTGGACGATGGACCGCTTCTTCCGCGTTCGACCCGTGGCGGGGTGGCTTCTCGTGCCGTATCTCGCGTGGGTCACGTACGCCCTTGCGCTCAACGCAGCCATCTGGAGCATGAACTGACAAGATCGCGGCGGTGGCGTCTACACGGAGGTGGGCACGCTTCTCGCCGGCGAGGCCTGCGGAGAATCGTCCCCGTCGGCGGTGCGGTCCTCGGCCCAGTCGGCCAGGGCGCGGAGCTGTCCGGCAAACAAGGGACCGTGTACCCACCGGGCCAGGGACCAGTACAGCGTCCCGCTCAGCCCCTTGGGTTCGAAGAAGAGGGTCTGCGTGATGCGGCTGCGACTGTCGGTGTCCTCGTGGGGGGAGACCTTGAACTGCAGCCAAGCGCGGCCCGGAAGCCGCATCTCCGCCCGCAGGCGGAGCAGCTGGTTTTCTTCGCGGGTCTCCACCCGCCAAAAGTCGACCGTGTCGCCGACGCGAAGGGCATCAGGGTCTCGCCGTCCGTAGCGGAAGCCCACCCCACCGACGAGCTGGTCGATCCAGCCGCGCAGGCGCCACAGGGCGTTCCCGTAAAGCCATCCGGTGTCGCCCCCCAGCTGTTCGATCGTGTCAAAGACGAGGGCGGGAGAGGCGTCCACGTCCATGGCGCGCTCCTCGCGGTACAGGCCCTCACTAACTTCCAGTCGCGTCGACGGGGCCTTGTCGGGCACCGAAGAGACGGCGCTGTTCCAGACGGTCGGGATGGTCCCGCTCTCCGCCCGCCGCAGAGCGAGTCGCAGTGCTGCCTCGAACGAGATGGGCTCGATGTCCGGGAAGAGGGAGCGGGCCTTTTCGGGGTCTTCTACGACCACCTCGTTGTCGAGACCCTCGATGAGCGGACGGGCAATGCGATTCGAGACCGGGGTGACGAACCCAATCCAGTGCGAAGAGAGCCGAGGGGTCAAGAATGGCACGTTGACCACCCACCGGTTGAGGCCGCGCACGTCGGCGTAGATCTTGAACATCTCGGCGTAGGTGAACACGTCGGAGCCCCCAATCTCGACGATCTCCCCGGCGCTGTCTGGCCGCTGAAGGGCCGCCACCAGGTACTGCAGCACGTTCCGGACGGCGATTGGCTGGGTTGGGGTGTGCACCCACCGTGGGCAGATCATGAGGGGCACCCGTTCGGTCAGGTACCGCACCAGCTCGAACGACAGGCTTCCCGACCCGACAATCTGGGCAGCCCGAAACTCCGTGACGGGCACCGTGCCGTCCCGCAGCACCTTGCCCGTCTCGATGCGGCTCTGGAGGTGCTTCGACTGTCGCTCTCCCTTCGGCCGCATGCCGCCGAGGTAGACGATCCGCTGCACGCCGGCCTCCTCAGCGGCCTGGCGGATATTGGTGGCGGCCCGCCGGTCCCGGTCCTCGAACGCATCCTCCCCGGCCCCGAGCGAGTGGATGAGGTAGTAGACGGCGTCCACATCCTCCATGGCGGGGGGCACAGTGTCGGCCTCCAGGGCGTCGCCCACCGCCACCTCCACGTCGTCACTCCAAGGCTGGGCCTGAAGTCGCTCGGCGCTTCGCACGAAGCACCGCACCGAGTATCCTTCACGAAGGAGGCAAGGAACGAGGCGGCCGCCTACGTAGCCGGTGGCGCCGGTAACAAGTATGGTCGAAGAGGAGGGGGACATGGAAGAGACAGGGTATGGTGTCCGTAGAGTGACTCCGTATACGCACCAAAAGGAAAATAGATTGCTAGCACGCGCGAGGCGGGGGTGCCGCAGCGGGGTTCCCATTACGAGAATGTTTCACCTCAGAGCGGAAACCAGAGGCCCCTTGTGGACTTCCATGTGGATGAACCTCGAATAGGGGCGAGCCCTGAGGTCAGTTTCTTCCACACATCCCAAAACGAACCAGCACGCAGTTATGGCTGAAGTAGATGATACCAAAACATGGCCGGAACTTGCTATCGGCCTGTACGACAAGCTCACCGGCCGCGGCGCCCAAATCACCTACGAGTTTGAGGACTTTGATCTTCAGGTGCCCAGCAAGGTCGGGGGGGACGCCCGGCACGCTCATTGGAATATGGACGGGACCATAAAGATTCGGACGAAAGACAACGAATCATAAACCAGTCCCGAGCGCGTTCTCACTTCCATGTCGGCGCGACGGGGGCGTGCATGCGCCTCTGTTAACGTCACTGGCCCCCGTCGGTGTCGACCTTTGTACGTCAGAGCTTCTGCACCCCTGCGTGTATTCTGAAGGGTACGACCACGCCGAACGCCCAGCAGGGCTTGCCTGCCCGGATGCGTACCGGCTGTGGTGTCCTCACTACGAGAAGCTCCCTCAACTTTTCACCTCCAGCCTGTGTCTCGTCCGGTCGCTCATCCGGTCCACTACGAGCAGGTGCTGATCAAACCCCCGCGCCCGACATGGCACTTCCCCTCGAAGTTCTTGCCGATCTCCAGTTGGTCGTCGACGGAGAAGACATCGACATTCGGGGGACCGGAGACCGAATCGTCGTCGACCTTTCGAGCCTCCGAGCCGGGCGTCGTCTGCTCGCCTCGGGTCCGTTTGCGTCGGGCCAGCGAGCACGAACGACCGGTCGCATCCACGAGGCCCTGGACATTTCGGGGCTCACCGTCGAGGTTCGGCTTCGAGGAGATCCGGTTGCGCGCCTTGGGGCCGAAGCACAGCCCGGGACGGTTGGGCGCCTGCTGAATCTCAACGGCATTGAGGTGCACCCCGTACGGCCTCTCCAGGCCGTCCTGCGCCGCCGGCCCGTCCTTACGACGACCGTCGCGATTGGGCTGCTCGTTGGGCTGGGATGGTGGCTGTTCCGGCGTGGAGACACGTAACGAAGACCAGGGGAGGCCAACGAAAGAGAATGCCACCCGATGTGATCGTCTACCCACCCGTCCCCGCCCATGTGGTCTCGTGCCCTCGTGCTTGGGTCAATTGGCCCTCTTCTTCTCGGGCTTGTCCTTGGATGTAGTCGTCCTCCCACCTCGTCGGAGACCGACGCAGATCCCGTTGTGGACACCCGCTACCTTACGGCGGATGTCTGGAACGACGGTCAGGCAGAGGTGGCGTTCTATCGGGTCGACCGGACTCGCAACCAGTACGGCCGGGCGGAAGAGCAAGAGTTTATTGTGGGGACGTACCTCGTCAAGCATCGGTTCAGCCCGACCGACATGACGAAAGTGACGGACGGCACGGGCGTCTCCTCCTTCAAATACGCCGCATTCTACGAGCTCGAGAGCGGCTCGTATCAGTACAAGCGCAACTGGGTGGTGAACGCACGGCAGAAGGACCTCCGGCCCTTCAAGCAATCGTTCACGAGCTTCGACTGGTGTTCGAACCTCTATCGCGAAGTGGCCTTCCCGACGGACGGATCCGTGGAAGTGCGCACGCGGAGTGATGACTACGGCAACCGCCGCGCATCCTTCGCCCAGCGCCCGAATGCGTATCCGCCTGCCCAGCTCCCCCTCCTGATTCGAGCCCTGGACTTCGAGGCTGCCGACACGCTTTCCTTTTCTGTCCCCGTCGCGGACAGCAGCGCGCACGTCTCGGCCCGGGCGGTCCGTGCGGGGACGGAAACGATAGAGACTGAGGCGGGCGCACATGACACGGAGCGCATCGTCGTGCACTACGAGACGCCGGTGCCATCCCCGGTTGGGGAGACAAGCGACAGGACGGAAATCTACTGGCGCGGCACCGGGCCCGAGCGGCGCCTCGTCCGTATGGAGGCGGAGGGGGGGCGATACCAAATGGCACTCGTCGAGCACCTCCGTACCCCGTACTGGCAGGAAAACCTGTGGCCGAAGTTGGACCGCATTGAAGAACGTCCCTGAACAATCGGTCTTTTTCGGGGCGTTCCTCCTCCTTGATTGCTCGTGACAGTAATTACTCGCGACAGGAGGACTCCGGGCGGTCTGAGGGGGTGCTTCTCTCGCCGTTCCGTTCTGCACAAGGTTCTCCTACGCTCTGGCTTTTTCTTCTGAGCCGTGAGGACGGTCGTGCGTGGGGGACAGGCGGCACTTCCTCTCCTGCGCTTGATGGAGCGAACGAGGGCGGTGCGCCCACGTCGCCGGTCGGGTCCGGCGGAACCATGGCCCAACGCATCGCCGTTCGCAGAAACCAAGCCTGAGGAGCAACTCACACAAGCGCATGAAGCGTTCACTCCGTGTCGGGTCCGTGGCGGGAATTGGGATTTTTCTGCACTGGACCTTCCTGCTGCTCGTCGCGGCAATCTTCGCCTACTACTACGTCCAGAGCCAGAGCCTGGGCGCAGCCCTCTCGGGGGTGGGCCTCATTCTCGGGGTCTTCGTGTGCGTGATTCTCCACGAACTGGGGCACGCCCTGACCGCCCGTCGCTTCGGGGTCCCCACGCGGAGCATTACCCTCTATCCAATTGGGGGACTGGCGCGGCTGGAGCGTATTCCCTCCGAGCCGATGAAGGAGTTCTGGATTGCCATCGGCGGCCCGGCCGTGAACGTGGTGATTGCCTTTGCCCTCGCCCTTGTGCTGCTGGTGACCGGGGGCACCCTCGCCCCGGAGGTGCTGGAAGCGCCGGGCAGCCACGCCCTGGCGTCTCTGATGTGGATTAACGCCGTACTCGCGATCTTTAACATGCTGCCCGCTTTTCCGATGGACGGCGGGCGCGTGCTCCGGGCACTCCTGGCGCTCCGCTGGGACTACGCCCAGGCCACCCAGACGGCCGCCAACGTGGGACAGGGCATGGCGGTCCTGTTCGGGCTGTTCGGGATCATGACATGGAATCCTGTTCTCCTGTTTATCGCCCTGTTCGTGTACGTCGGGGCTCAGCAGGAGTCAAAGCAGGCCATGTACCGCGCCTTCACCGAGGGAACGCCGGTGCGGGAGGCGATGGTGACGCGGTTCGCGACCCTGATGGTCGACGATACCCTCGACGACGCCGTGGACGCGCTTCTGGCCGGCACTGACCACGATTTTCCGGTGCTGGAGGAGGGGGCCGTCGTGGGCCTGCTTCGGCGCAAGCAGCTTATTCAAGCCCTGTCCGAGCGCGGCCGCGACACCCCGGTCGGGGAGGCGGCCGACGCGGACTGCTTCACCACGGCCCCGAGCGCCCCCCTCGACGAGGTGTTCCAGCAGATGAACGCGCGGAGTTGCTCGACCGTGCCGGTCGTGGAGGGGGGGCAGCTCGTCGGCCTGCTGACCCTCGAGAACGTGGGTGAGCTGATCATGGTGTCGAGTGCCCTGGAGACGCGATCGCACTCGCGGGTCCCTCGTGACCAACTCTCCGAGGTGCCGTTGAGAGAGCGCCCGGACGGGGCGTCCTCGTCTTCCGGGGCTCCGCCCGTCCCGTGAAGACTTCCGGGGAAATCCGGCGGCTGCGGCTCCTGCCGTGCATTTCTACGCGGGCTCTTCTAGATTTGGGGCGGTTTGCGTCACAGAGCCCCCAAGGCGCAGGCCTTTTCTCACGCGTACTGTCTCCCCACCCTCTTCGGAAGCATGGACCGCCGAACAAAAATCGTCTGCACGTTGGGCCCCGCCACCACGGATCCGGAAACGCTCCGTCGTCTGGTAGCGGCCGGAATGGACGTCGCCCGCATGAACTTCTCGCACGGCACCCACGAAGAACACCGGGAGCGCGTGAAGACCGTTCGGGAGGTGGCTGAAGCGGAGGGGAAGGGGATAACCGTGTTGCAGGACCTGCAGGGCCCCAAAATTCGGGTAGGGGCGGTACAGAACGACTCGGTCATGCTAGCGGAGGGGGACGAAGTGAGAGTGACCACCGACACCCCGCGGGAAAGCACGAACGAGCACATCTTCATCGACTACGAGGCCCTCGCCCGGGATGCTCGAGAGGGAGAGCGCATCCTGATCGACGACGGCCTGCTCGAGCTTCGGGTCATCGAGACGAACGGCTCGCAGCTCCGAGCGACGGTTGTGGAGGGCGGCCCGCTGCGGTCCCGCAAGGGCGTGAATCTGCCCGACCTCCAGGCCTCCACGCCCCCGATGACGGAGAAGGACCTGAAAGACCTTGAGCTGGGCCTCGAATTGGAGGTCGATGTCGTGGCCCTCTCGTTTGTGCAGGAGCGCTCTGACGTGGAGGCGCTGGTCCACCGCATCAAAGAGACAGGGAAGAAGACCAGCGTCATTGCTAAGATCGAGAAGCCCCAGGCCGTCCACAACATCGACGAGATTCTGGAGGTTGTGGATGGTATCATGGTGGCGCGGGGGGACCTGGGCATCGAGATGCCGATGGAGGAGGTGCCCGGCACCCAGAAGCGTCTTATCCGCAAGAGCATGGAGGCGGCCAAGCCCGTCATCACGGCCACGCAGATGCTTGAAAGCATGGTGGAAGACCCGCGCCCGACCCGCGCCGAGGCGAGCGACGTGGCCAACGCGGTCCTTGATGGCAGCGACGCGGTGATGCTTTCGGCGGAGACGGCGGTTGGGGATCACCCGGTCCGCGTGGTGGAGGCAATGAACCAGATCATTCGGCAGGCCGAGTCCTACTGGCAGGAGGAGCGCCGGGCCCTCACCATGACGCCCGATCACTTTGAGCAGGGGGCGAACGTAACGAACAGCGTTAGCTTCACGGCCTGTCGCCTTGCCGAACAGGTGGGCGCGGAGGCCATCTGCTGCCTCACCAATTCGGGATCGACCGCTCGCTCCATCGCCCGACACCGGCCCAGCATGCCCATTTATGCCTTCACCGATAACAAACGGGTGGTTGCGCAGCTCGGGAGCCTCTGGGGCACCGAGGCCTTCTACATTCCCTTCCAGCAAGACACCGACCAAGGCATGGCGCGTGTGCACAGCGTCCTCCACGACTACGACCTGGTGACGTCGGGCGGCCACGTGGTGCTGACCGTTGGGATGCCGCTGCCGGCCCGGGGACGTACCAACACCGTCCATGTGAGTACTGTGCAGTAGGGAGGTCCCGGCGCGCTGGGCCGTCACGGACGGATCCCGTGGCGGCTCGCTTTCATTACAGGGGCCGCATGT
This sequence comes from Salinibacter grassmerensis, assembly GCF_947077765.1. Classification (NCBI taxonomy): domain Bacteria; kingdom Pseudomonadati; phylum Rhodothermota; class Rhodothermia; order Rhodothermales; family Salinibacteraceae; genus Salinibacter; species Salinibacter grassmerensis. The sequence continues at coordinate 1,087,493 of NZ_CAMTTF010000001.1, forward strand.
GGTTTTCCTCCTTCCCGACGTGACTGGCGTGTCGACATGGGTTGCTTCTCTCCTCGGGGACGGGCACAGGTCCGTACGGCGTGCGGCCTCATTCTTCTCCTTGCCGGGGCCGGACTGATGATGAGCTGTGGACGTGGCTCGTTCATCGGCCGCCAGTACGACGACCTCACGGCCTACTACAATACTTTTCACAACGCCACCCGGGCCTTCGAGTCCGGACTCGAGTCGGTGAGTGAGTCGGGCGGGGACATCGATCGGACCCGCTACCTCTCTGTGTTTCCGCCGCCTCGGGGGGGAGCCGGCCAGTCGGCTTTCGAGAAAGCAATTCAGAAGAGCGCAGATCTGCTGCGCGAGCACCCCAACTCGAAGTGGGTCGACGACGCGCTGCTCCTCATCGGACGCTCCCGGTACTATCAACAAAACTATGTGGGAGCGGCCCAGAAATTTCGGGAGGTGATTGCCCTCGGCGCGGAGCGAGAAGGAGAGGCCCGTTTCCGGCTCGCTCAGACGCTTGTGGCGGCCGATCGGTACCCGGAGGCCGCCGAGGCACTTCGGACGGGACTCGGCCAGGAAGAGGGGTATGGCAGCTGGACGGCCCGAATGCGAGTGGTGCAGGGGGAGCTGTTCGTGCGGCAGCAGAACTGGGGAGAGGCCGAGCAGGCCCTCGCTCAGGGACTGAACGGCGAGGTGCCCGACGGCATGGGGGCGCGGGCGGCGTTTCTGCTGGGACAAGTGCGCGAGACGCTCGATGATCCCGACGGGGCCCGGGCGGCCTACCGACGGGCACTGGAGTATGACCCTCCGTACCCGCTGGCGTTCGCCGCCGAGCTGACGGCCATTGAAATGGATGGGGGGGACGGCAATCCCGAGCAGGCCCTGGAACGGCTGGCGGACTTGGAGCGGGACGACAACACTCGTGAGATGCGGGCGGAGATTGCCCGGGTTCGCGCCCGTCTGTATCGGGCACAGGGACGTCCCGACCGGGCGCGAGCGGTGCTCACGGATGCCTTGCGGGGCGACGAGGCGCCGCGAGGGAGCGGAAAAGGCCGGACCCACTACGAACTGGCGACCCTCTACCGGGACACGTACGAGGACTTCACCCGGGCCGCGGCTCATTTCGACACGGCATCGACGACCCTTTCGTCGGGTCCGGGCCGGGGTGCGGATGAGAACGAAGAGGCCCAGACGCTTCCGCAGGCTCCATCGGACGCGGCGGCACAGGCAGACCGCTTTCGAAGGCTGGCGGATCGCTCCCAGGCTGTGGCCCGGATGGATTCTCTTCTGCGCCTTGGCCGCATGCCCCCCGCCGAGTTCCAGTCCGTCGTAGAGAAGATCCGCCAGCGCCGATTGGACGAACAGCAGGCGCGCGCCCAGCGGTCGAGTCGGCAGCCGCAATTTCGGAGAGGGAGACGTCCTGGGGAACGAGATGCCTCTGCGCCCTCGTCCGGACAGACCGCCGCGCAGACGCAAGGGTCCGACGCTGGGTTCCTATTTCACCGCGACCCGGCCCTCGTGCAGCAGGGCCGCCGCCAGTTTGAGCAGACGTGGGGCGACCGTCCTCTCACGGACAACTGGCGCCGCACGGAGGCCATCCGCGGACGTCCAGACGGCCGCCCGAGTGCCGAACAAACCGAAGAACAGGTGGACCCGCAGTCGTCCACGGGCCCGTCTGCAACGGCCGGCGTCATCGATGTATCGGCCGTGCCGCGTGACTCGGCCAGTCGAGCGGAGATGAGAGCCCAGCGGGCCGTTGGGCGGTACGAGTTGGCCAACGCGCTCTTCCGGGCCGCGGGCCGTCCCGACTCGGCGCAGACCTGGTTCCGTCGGGTGCTCGACGAGACGCCGGAGCATCCGGTGGCGCCCCAGGCCCTCTACGGGCTGGCCCAGGCGTACCGGGCGCAGGGCGACACGGCCGCCGGAGACGATGTGTACCGGCGCCTCGTCGAAGAACATCCCGAGACGCCCATCGCGAAGCGTGCTCGTGAACAGCTGGGACTGACGACGACCGATGAAGAGCCGGACCGGACGGCGAGCCGGGCAGACTCGGCGTATGCCAGGGCCTACGAGGCGTGGCGGAGTGGGAGCCCCGACGCGGCCCTCGAGGCGTTCTTAAAAGTGGCCGATGCGCATCGCGAAACGAGTGTGGCGCCCCGTGCGCTACTGGCCGCTGGGGTGGTGTATCACCGAACGGCCCGCCACGATTCCACCGGGGTCGGGCGGGCCCGCTTTGAGCGCTACGTGGATTCATTGGCGCAGGCCGACGCCTATGGTCGTCCACCCGACACAACGGGCAACTCGTCGCGGAACGCGACGGCCTCTGTACGGCAATCGCCGGACTCTGCCACTTCGGCCCGGGCACGTCCCGCCGACACGACCGGCGAGACGGGAGCTCGACCTGCCGCCGACCCGGCGGTCCTCGACACATCGGACGCCGACCGCCCGGAAGGGCCTCCCCGCCGGATGCTTGACTCGACAGCCGTGACGACCCGAGGGGGGACGGACTCAGCGTCGGACCGTGACGCGACGCTGGGGCCTGCTGCCAAAGACACAACTGTCTCCCCGGATCGGCCTGGGCCACCAGACACCACCACGTCCGCCCTGGCTGAGGAGAAGGCGGCGTCGGATTCCGTGAGTGCCGCGCCCCAGCCGCGGGATGAGCCAATCGCTCCGTTTGAAGTCCTCCTGTCCCACCTCATGGCCCGTTATCCCGAAACAGCCGAGGCGGAGCGAGCACAGGTCCTTCTCGCCCAACTGCGCGAACAGCGTGCTGTCCAGAGGGGCGCTACGGAGGATTCGACCGGAGCGGAGACGCCGGGGAGGCCCGCAGCAAGCGGGGACCCAGGGGCTGCCGCTCCGAACGCAGATACGACCACCGCTGAAGACCGCTCGCGGGCCCTTGATGGGGCGGCAGGCTCGCTCGCACGACCTCGGCGCAGGCCCGCCGACACGACTCAACCCAAACGGGAAGGGACCGGGTCCTCTCAGCGCCGTGATTCCTCCGCGACGACGCCAGCCCGGGATGCGTCTCCCGTTCGGGCGGATACGTCTCGACGTCCCCCGATATGAGCCGGGGGAAGAATTTCCTTCCTCGTTTTCGTTCGTACCACTGCATCGTGTCTTCGCTTGAGGCCATGTCATCCAATCCTGGTCCATCATCGAGTGACCCTGGCCCGCAGCAGGTGTGGACCATCATGCGCTCTCCATACGCGCTCTGGATCGGGGGTGCCATCGTCCTGGCTCTTCTCGTGCATTTCGGGATCAAGTGGCAGCAGGCGAGCGCCCCTGTGCGCATCGAGTATAGCACGTTTCTCGAGCATGTGGAGTCGGGCCATGTCGAGCGGGTCGAGATCGTCGATGGCGAGCGCATCGAAGGCACCTACACGGCCGCGGCGGTGCAGGGCGACCGGGTCGAGGCCCGTCCGCCCCCGTCCGGCCCGATGGGCGCCGTCGTCGATCGTTCTCGGCGTGCCTTTATGGTCCACAAACCCGCTGCCCACGAACTGACGGCCTTCCTGCGACGTCACAACGAGGCCGCGATGGAGGCGGGGACCGCGCCCGTCACGTTTGCGGCCACGCAGGAAACCGACTGGGTCGGCACCCTTCTCCTATGGGGGCTGCCACTGGGACTCATCGTGGGCATCTGGCTCTTCTTCATGCGACAGATGGCGACGGGAGGGCGCAGAGAGCAACTCGACGGCGACGCAGCGGCGCTCTTCGAAGAGGCGGACGAGGGGCGCGTAACCTTCGGCGACGTGGCCGGACTCGCCGGGCCGAAAGAAGAGGTCGCGGAGATCGTCGAGTTCCTACGACGCCCCCAGAAGTTCACCCGTCTGGGGGGCGCCCTTCCCACCGGCGTTCTGCTCGTGGGGCCGCCTGGCACTGGGAAGACCCTCATGGCGAAGGCCGTTGCGGGTGAGGCCGGAGTGCCCTTCGTTTCCATCTCCGGATCGGACTTCATGGAGATGTTCGTAGGCGTGGGGGCGAGCCGGGTTCGGGACCTCTTCGAACGAGCAAAAGAGCGGGCCCCCTGCATCATCTTTATCGACGAGGTGGACGCCATCGGGCGCACCCGGGGCGGGCACGGAGGCGCAGGCACCGGGGAGCGCGACAATACCCTGAATCAGTTGCTCGTCGAGATGGACGGGTTTGACTCCGACGAGGGAGTCGTCATCATGGCGGCCACCAATCGGCCCGACGTGCTGGACTCTGCCCTCCTGCGTCCGGGGCGCTTCGATCGGCAGATCTCCATCCATAAGCCTGATCGGCTCGAGCGGGCGGACATCTTTCGGGTACACGTCGACCCCCTGCGCCTGGACGAATCGGTCGATCCCGAGGCGCTGGCGCGTCAGACACCCGGCTTTGCCGGCGCCGAGATTGCGAATGTCTGCAACGAGGCGGCCCTTCTGGCGGCGCGGCAGGGCAGGAGCGCGATCCAGATGGAGGACTTTGGTCAGGCCCTCGACCGCGTCATTGCGGGGCTGGAGAGAAGCAACAAGCTGATTTCGCCGGAGGAACGACGCGTTATCGCCCATCACGAGTCGGGACACGCCATCGTCGGGTGGTTCCTCGAACACACCGATCCGGTCGTGAAGGTCTCCGTCGTGCCCCGGGGCATGTCTGCGCTCGGTCACGCGCAGCACCTCCCCAAAGAACGAGACCTCTATTCGAGAGGGGCACTCATGGACCGCATGACGATGGCCCTCGGAGGACGAGTGGCCGAAGAGCTTGTCTTCGGGCGGGCGACGACCGGAGCGAAAGATGACCTCGAACGAGTTACGAAGACGGCCTACGCCATGGTGGTGGACTACGGGATGAGCGACCGAATCGGCCTCCTCAGCTACAACCAGGCCGAACGCCGCGACGACGGTCCCCTGTTCGAGAAGCCCTACTCCGACGCCATGGCCGAGGCCATCGACGAGGAGGTAGCCAAAATTGTCGCGGAAGCGCGGACGCGGGCAGACGATCTTCTTCGAGAGAAGCGGTCGCTGCTCGACGAGATGGCCGAGCGACTCCTCCGGGAAGAGGTGCTCGGAACGGAGGCCCTCGTGTCCCTCTTGGGAGACCCGCCGCATGGAAAGTACGCACGGCTGGAAACGCACGACGAGACTTCTCGCGGACCCGCCTCTGCTCGTGGGCACGCCCCCCCGGATGAGGCGTCGCCACCGTCACAGGAATAAGATGGAAGTTCGTCTGAATCCGACGAAGTGTCGCGACGCATGGAAACCCCACCGAATGCCGTCCCGTAGAGCCCTTCTGCAGAGAAGAAAAGAAGACATCCGACACGCCACAGCAAAGAAGGCAAGCGCAGTTCTAGCTTGCCTTTTTCTTAGCTCTCGGCTTGCAGAAAAGATTGATCAACCGATACAGAGCAATGTATCGGGCTGTCGAGCGACTAAGTGTCTGCACTGGCGGCATGAGCCGGAAATACTGTTTTCATTTCTTCTTTGCCCCACGATGAGGACCCTAGCTGCAGGGCGGATGGTAGTTAGTAAGTGTGCGTACTCAGGAACAGCCGAGCACGCACCCGCGACGTCCTTCCGACATCGTCCCGACAAACGACCAATACCGACGTGCCGACGACTCAGCAGTTGATCCGAAAAGGGCGAAAGTCTGAAGAGGAAACGAGCGATGCTCCGGCGCTGGAAAGCAGCCCGCAGCGTCGTGGGGTGTGCACACGAGTGTACACCACCACCCCCAAGAAGCCGAACTCGGCGCTCCGAAAGGTGGCCCGTGTGCGGTTGACCAACGGCAACGAGGTCACCGCGTACATCCCGGGCGAGGGGCACAACCTGCAGGAACACTCCATCGTGCTCGTTCGCGGTGGACGTGTGAAGGACCTGCCGGGTGTGAAGTATCACATCGTGCGAGGAGCCCTCGACACGGCCGGCGTAGAAGAGCGTCGGCAGGGCCGCTCGAAGTACGGCACGAAGAAGCCGCGTGAGTAGAACGCCGCTCCACTGAACCCTGTTCTTGACGACAGCCAGCTTTCCCTATGTCACGAAACGAGGCCCCCGAGCAGCGCACCACACAGCCGGATCCTGTCTACCGGGACGACATGGTTTCCCGGTTCGTCAACGCCATCATGCGGGACGGAAAGAAAAGCCTCGCTCGGCGCATCGTGTACGACACGCTTGATGTGATCGAAGAGCGCGCCGAGGAAGAAGGGCTAGAGGTATTCAAGAAGGCTGTGAACAACGCCGCACCCTTAGTGGAGGTGCGAAGCCGTCGCGTGGGAGGCGCGACCTATCAGGTGCCCGCCGAGGTGCGCCCTGAACGGCGCATCACGCTGGCCTTCCGCTGGATCATTCAGTACGCCCGGGCCCGGAACGAGAAAAGCATGGTGAATCGCCTCGCGAGTGAGCTGGTTGATGCTGCTCGCGGCGAAGGCGGTGCCGTAAAGAAGAAGGACGATGTGCACCGCATGGCCGAGTCCAACAAGGCCTTCGCTCACTTCCAGTTCTAAATTTGCTGGATGGATCGGGCCGCCACCCGGTCTGCACTGAGCGTTCAAGTACGCAACTTTGAGCTTTATACCCATGGCTACGCAGACAAACGAGAGCTTCCCGCTGGAGAAGACCCGAAATATCGGCATCATGGCCCACATTGATGCCGGGAAGACCACCCTCACGGAACGCATCCTCTTTTACACCGGGCGTTTGCACCGGATGGGAGAGGTGCACGAGGGTGCGGCGACCATGGACTTTATGGAGCAGGAGAAGGAACGAGGCATTACAATTACCTCGGCGGCCACCACCTGCTACTGGGACGACCACCGGGTTAACATCATTGATACCCCGGGCCACGTCGACTTTACGGTTGAGGTGGAGCGTTCTCTCCGCGTGCTTGACGGAGCGATTGCTCTGTTCTGTGCCGTTGGCGGCGTGGAGCCGCAGTCAGAGACGGTTTGGCGCCAGGCCGAGAAGTATGACGTGCCGCGGATCGGGTTCGTGAACAAAATGGACCGAACGGGGGCGGATTTCGAAAATGTCCTCGAGATGATGGAGGATCGCCTCAGCGCCAACCCGGTGCCGGTACAGTACCCCATTGGGGCCGGCGATATGTTTCGAGGGGTCATCGACCTCATCGAAGGCAAGGCCATCATCTACGACGACGAGTCCCAGGGCATGCAGTGGGAGGTCGTTGAGATTCCGGACGACATGAAGTCGGAGGCCGAGCACTGGCGCATCAACCTCTTGGAGAGCGTCGCGGAGTACGACGACGAGCTGCTGATGAAGTACCTCAACGAGGATCAGGAGGTGGAGCCCGAAGAGCTGCACGCGGTGATCCGAAAGGCGACGCTCAACCGCGACATGACGCCGATGTTCTGCGGCTCTGCCCTCAAAAACACGGGCGTGCAGCGCGTGCTGGACGGGGTCACGAACTACCTTCCGAGCCCGGACGACGTGCCTGCCATCACGGGTCACCACCCACAGGAGAAAGAAGAAGACATCACTCGTCATCCGCGCGAGGATGAGCCCTTCAGCGCCGTCGCATTCAAGATTACGACGGACCCGTACGTCGGGAAGTTGACGTTCGTCCGTGTCTACAGCGGCACGTTGGAGTCTGGCTCCCGCGTCTACAGCCCCACCCGGGACGAGGACGAGCGCATCGGGCGCATGATGTTCATGCACGCCGACAGCCGAGAGGACGTGGACGTGATCCGCGCCGGGGACATCGCCGCGGTGGTCGGTCCGAAGAACCTCAAGACCGGGGACACGATCTGTGATCCGGATCACCCAGTGGTGCTCGAATCCATGGAGTTCCCGGAGCCAGTCATCCGGATTGCGGTCGAGCCCAAGACCAAGGCCGACCGGGACAAGCTCACCAACGGCCTCACGAAGCTCGCCGAGGAAGACCCGACGTTCAACGTCCGCACCGACGAAGAGACGGGGCAGACGATTATTGCGGGGATGGGCGAGCTCCACCTCGAGATTATCATCGAGCGTCTCAAGCAGGAGTTCAAGGTCGAGGCCAACGTGGGACAGCCCCAGGTAGCCTACCGGGAGGCCCTGACCAACATGATCGACGAGCACTACGTCCTGAAGAAGCAGTCCGGAGGCCGCGGGCAGTTCGCCGAGGTCTACATGGATGTCGGTCCGATTCCGGAAGAGGAAGAGGAAGAGAGCGGGCTGGTGTTCGAGAACGAGATCAAGGGCGGGGTTATCCCCAAGGAGTTCATTCCGTCCGTCGAGCGCGGCATCGCAAGCGCAATGGAGGACGGTCCATTGGCCGGGTATCCGATCGAGGGAGTGTGGGTGCGTCTCTACGACGGGGACCACCACGAGGTCGACTCCGACCAGAACGCCTTCGAGATTGCCGGCCGCCTCGGCTTCCGGGAGGCCGCCCGCCACGCCAGCCCGGTTCTGATGGAGCCGGTAATGGAGGTGGAGGTTGTGACCCCGGACGATTACATGGGGGACATCATCGGCGACCTCAACGGCCGACGCGGACAAATCGGCCAGATGGGCCAGCGCAATGACGCACAGGTCATCAACGCCGAGGTGCCGCTCTCGGAGATGTTCGGCTACTCGACGGACCTCCGTTCCCTGTCTCAGGGACGAGCCATCTACACGATGCAGTTCGGGAGCTACGAGCCGGTTCCCGATGAGATTGCCTCCGAAATCATGGACGAGCAGACCATGGGCGCGACGGCGTAGTCCGACGGCGCCGCGGGGCCTCGGTCCCGCGTCTGCGTTCTTTTCTGCCATATTCGATTCCACACGCACACACCGACCACACACCACCATGGCCAAGGAAGAGTTTGCGCGGGAGAAGCCGCATGTAAACGTAGGAACGATCGGTCACGTCGACCACGGGAAGACGACTTTGACGGCGGCGATCACGAAGGTATTGGCCGAGCGCGTTGGCGGGGCGGCGGAGCAGACCTTTGAGGCGATCGACAACGCCCCGGAGGAGCGGGAGCGCGGCATTACGATTGCCACGAGCCACGTCGAGTACGAGACGGAGAACCGGCACTACGCCCACGTCGACTGCCCGGGGCACGCGGACTACGTCAAGAACATGGTGACCGGTGCGGCGCAGATGGACGGTGCGATCTTGGTGGTCGGGTCCGACGACGGCCCGATGCCGCAGACGCGGGAGCACATTTTGCTTGCTCGTCAGGTGGGGGTGCCCTACCTAGTGGTATTCATGAACAAGACCGACCTGGTCGACGACGCGGAGCTGCTGGAGCTGGTGGAGATGGAGGTCCGGGAGCTTCTGAC